>NZ_JTIZ01000043.1:0-291003 GCF_000801125.1 Rhodococcus sp. Chr-9 | reverse complement strand
GGCAACGGGGTCGATCGGCACCAGCCCCTACCAAGTGCGAAGAGCCACATACCCGGGCTTCGCCGAGGCGCTCGATCCACACTACGCAATCGGGATCAGTACAACACTGCAGACATCTCTCGCTGGCACCATCCGCGCACATATCCTCGAAATCAACGACATACACGAGGGATTCAAAGCGACCATCTGCAGTCAAGAATCGAATTTGGCCACACGAGTACGCGATGAGGACTATCGGATCAAGGTTTTCTCCGGCCGTGAAGAGTTTGTGGAATTCGGCCCGACAACCGAAGCGCACCGCCACGAAAAATGGATGCAACGGCACGAACCACCGCGCCCCGCGCCGGAAACACAATACTTGTCGGCGCTCCCCACCTCTGAGCATCGATGGTCTGCCCCAACGGAAGATCTGTTCACCGGAACGGGACTGACAGTCACCTTCGGCTCCGACCTCGGCGAGACGATGCATCGCTGCGAGGAGTGGGGTCGCAGTATCGAACCCGATGTGCCGGACAGAGGGTCCGAGCTCATCATCTCCCCCACCCCACCCGAAACTCTCCCCGCCTACCCGGGCTGGTGAGAAAGGAACCGTGTTGACGTATCCAGAAGAACTCTCTGTCACCGTCAGGCGTGTGCAGGACACGATCGAACGGATAGTAGGCAACGGATCGGTCCACGACATCCGTATCAGCGTCACCCCGACCGGCCGCATCGTCGCCCTCGAGATCCCGCCCGAGGCGTACAACTGGTCGCCGGACGTGCTCGCGACTCGCATTACCGCCGCCCACGACCTCGCATCCGCGGACGCCGACGAGCAGGCCCGCTACGCGCGCGCCGAGTTGGCCGACGACCCGCGTATCCGGCGCATCGTCTCTGGGATCGGGCAGCTGACCTCGAGGTGAACGGCCCGTAAATAACAACTGGCCGCAGCGATAAGAATCAGCTGCGGCCAGAGGTAACGAAAGAATAACTTGGGGCACCCGAAACCGTAAGCCCGTCTCAGGTGAGGTCTGTCACAAAGTGTCTCGTTGCCACACCCGGTGGGTACCGAGCAGATCGAGCACCTGCGTAACCGCCGTCTGGGGATCGTCCGCGACGACGACACCCGGTGCCGCCAGACCCTCGAGTGCCGCAGCTCCCGGACCCCACGCCGCCAGCGTTTTCTGGTGGCGGAACGTCTCGTCCACGAGGATCTGCACCCTCTTATCTGCGGGTGCAGCGGCCAGAATGACCGCGTCGAACTCGATCGAGCGGGCCGTGAGGAAGGTGCGCGAGATCGGCACGACTCCCCCGAGCATCCCGCCGTGCGGGGCGACGACCAGCGGGACGCAGTCGGCCGCGTCCACGACCTGCACGGCCGCGAGCACCTGATCGACGTCGGTGGTGTCGTCGGCGACGATGCCGATCAACCGGCCCTGCACGGGCCACGTCTTGCCGACCTGCGCCAGCGCGGGGCTCTGCGGGAGATCGGAGACCTCGACGGTCGGCTTCGGAGCGGGCAGACCGAGACCGGCCGCCACCTTCTCGCACAACCCGGTGTCGATGTTCGCCAGGATCTGCAGCTGCCGCTCCTTGATGGACTGCTCGTAGCACTTGCCCAGCTCGAAGGTGTAGGCGTAGGCCACGTGGTCCTGCTCTATCTCCGACAGGCTCAGGTAGAACTGGCGGACCTGCGTGTAGTGGTCGTCGAACGACCGGGAGACCTCACGCTCCTTCTTCGCCGCAGGTACCTCCACCGGCAGGTCGACGAAGGCACCCTCGGTGACACCGGCCATGAACGGGCATCCCGCGTCGAGCGAGTTCGGCTTGTACGGAGCGACACCGGTGTGGACGGCGTGCTGATGGAAGCCGTCGCGGAACATGTCGTTGACGGGTGCGTGCGGACGGTTGATCGGGATCTGCCCGAAGTTCGGTCCGCCGAGTCGCGTCAGCTGGGTGTCGAGGTACGAGAACAAGCGGCCCTGCAGCAGCGGATCGTCGGTGACGTCGATGCCCGGGACGAGATGGCCCGGGTGGAAGGCGACCTGCTCGGTCTCGGCGAAGAAATTGGTGGGGTTGGCATTGAGGACCATCGTGCCGATGATCTGCACGGGCGCGAGTTCCTCGGGGACGATCTTGGTGGGATCGAGCAGGTCGATGCCTTCGAAGACCTGCTCCGGGGTGTCCGGGAAGACCTGTACGCCGAGATCCCATTCGGGGTAGGCACCGGCCTCGATCGCGTCGGCGAGGTCGCGGCGGTGGAAGTCGGGATCGAAGCCGTTGATGAGCTGGGCTTCCTCCCACACCAGCGAATGCACGCCGAGCCGCGGCTTCCAGTGGAACTTCACCAGCGCGGTATCACCCTCGGCGTTGACCACACGGAAGGTGTGGACGCCGAAGCCCTCCATCATGCGGTAGGAGCGCGGGATGCCGCGGTCGGACATGTTCCACATCGTGTGCGCCGTGGCCTCGGTGTGGAGCGAGACGAAATCCCAGAACGTGTCGTGAGCGCTCTGTGCCTGCGGGATCTCGCGATCCGGGTGCGGTTTGGCCGCGTGGACGACGTCCGGGAACTTGATGGCGTCCTGGATGAAGAACACCGGGATGTTGTTGCCGACGAGGTCGAAAGTGCCTTCCTCGGTGTAGAACTTCGTCGCGAAGCCACGAGTGTCGCGCACCGTGTCGGCCGAGCCACGGGAACCGAGCACCGTCGAGAACCGCACGAACACCGGTGTCTCCACGTCCTTCTGGAGGAACTGGGCACGCGTGATCGAGCTTGCGGCACCCGTCGCGCGGAAGACGCCGTGGGCACCGGCGCCGCGGGCGTGCACCACGCGCTCCGGGATGCGTTCGTGGTCGAAGTGGGTGATCTTCTCGCGGAAGTGATGATCCTGCAACAGGATCGGCCCGCGCCGACCGGCCTTGAGCGAGTGGTCGGTATCCGTCAGCCGCGCCCCCTGAGCCGTCGTCAGGTACTCGCCCTGCTGGGCACGGCCGCGCGGCAGATCCGCGGGAGTGCCGGTGGCCGTCCTGACCTCGGGCTCCGCCTGATCGGGCTTGGGCTCGGGCGGAGTCGTGGGCGTCGTGGGTTCCTCCACGGGTGGCACGGTGGACGAGGGAACACCGGGGATCTTCGGGGTGTCGGCGGGCATGGGAACTCCGATTCGTGTTCTGTCGTCGGGGCTGGACACGTCTTTTCCACGGCTACCCGGAAGGACGGCGGCCAAACGCGGCGGCGGGGCCGTCGGGTCAGAAGTCCTCGTCGATGCAGGCGAGCCGGTCGCCGGCCTGTCCGGCCTCACCCGGTGCGGTCTTGGTGTGCTGTGCGTGGAGCACCACCGAGTTGGCTTCGCCGTCGCGGAACTCCCAGTCGACGGTCGTGGACGCCTCGGCGTTGCCCTGCGCGTCGGTGGTGATGTCGAGCCAGATCTCGTTCTGCGGATTGGCGTAGGCGGGATCGGTGGACGGGGAGTCGGGGTTCGCCGCCGGGTCGACCCGGTTCTGGTAGTGCGGCCCCGAATCGGACGGGTTCGGCCCGCACGGCCGGGTGTGGACGTGCGCCCCGAAGTCCCGATCGGGTTGCAGACCCATCACCCTGAGGGTGACGGTGGTCCGGCCGTTCTCCTCTTCGGATTCGACGTCGAAGGTCGCGCCGACCGGCACGGCCGCTTCGTCGTAGGTGAAGGCATTGTCGTCGTCGCCTCCCTCGTTCGGGAGCCCGAAGGCGTCGCCACTCATCCCGGGCAGCGGCGTGGGCATGGAATCGGTGGTGGTGGTCGTGAGCGAAGTGGGTGGGGTCTCGACGGTGGTCTCGGTGTCGGTGGACGAGTCGTCGCTGCTGCACCCGGCAGCCACGAGCGTGGCGACGGAGAAGCCCGCGACGAGACATGCGTGACGTGTGTTCATGACTTCGACGTACCCCGAGGGGCCGTCGGCGAACCTGGCCGCAGGGAACGTGCCCGCGCCGGGGGCGCGCAGGCCCTGCCCGGCGCTACGACCCGGCCTCGCCGTCCTCGGCCTTCTGTGCCTCGACGATCGCGGCGAGATCCTCCGCGACCTTCTTCTCCACGGCGCTCTTGTTCACGCCGGCCGCCGAGAGCACGCCGTCGCCGTTCTCGAGTTCGAGGAGCGCGAGGAGGATGTGCTCGGTGCCGATGTAGTTGTGCCCGAGTCGCAGGGCTTCGCGGAAGGTCAGCTCGAGGGCCTTGCGGGCACCCGCGTCGTACGGGATGAGTTCGGGGACGTCGCTCGACGGTTCGGGGAGCATCGCCACGGCGGCCGAGCGCAGCGCCGCGAAGTCGACATCCTGGGCCGCGAGTGCGCGGGCGGCGAGCGACTCGGTGTCGACGAGCAGACCGAGAATCAGATGGACGGGCGTGATCTCGGGGCTTCCCGTGGCACGCGCTTCGTTCATCGACGCCATCACGGTGTTCTGCGCGCGCGGGGTGAATTGCGAGAACCCCTGCTCGGGGTCGAGGTCGTTGTCGCTCTTCGAGACGAACCGTTTCTGGGCTGCCTGCTTGGACACGCCCATGCTCTGCCCGATCTCGGACCACGACTTGCCGGACCGTCGGGCCTGGTCGACGAAGTGGCCGATCAGGTGATCGGCGACCTCACCGAGGTGGTCGGCCGCGATGACGGCATCGGAGAGTTGTTCGAGCGGATCGTCGTGGACCTTTTCGATCGCATCGATGAGGTCGTCGAGCCGGATGAGATGGGACGGCCGAATGGGTTCCATGCGTCAACTCTAAGTTGACGCATGGTTTGCGTCAACCTTGGGTTGACGATCAGGTTTGCGCGGTCGTCGTAGCGGAGAGCGAGACCTCGATGCGCGTGCCCTCGCCTCCCACGGCGAGCACGTCGCCGAAGCCCTCCACCAGCGACTCGACGAGGACGGGCAGGTCGGGGACGGCGGCGGAGTCTGCGTTGATTCCGATGCAGCAGTGGCTCGTGTGCGACATCAGCGTGATGTTGACGGCCGAACCGACGGTGGGAGCGAACGGGTAGTACCTCAGCACCTCCGCACCGGCCATGTACAGCGGGATCGGGGAACCCGGGACGTTCGACGCGAGAAAGTCGATGTGCTCGAGGATCCCACCCAGCACACCGGCCGGGAGCACGTTCAGCACACCCGCGATGGCGGACGAGAGCGGCACGGCCGGTTCGCCCCGCCACGACCGGACGATCCGGTCCACCCGGTGCATCGACGCGACCGGATCGGCGACATCGAGGGGAAGAGCGAACCGCGCCAGGGTGATCCGGTTTCCCCCGATCGCGTCACTCTCGCGCCGGAGACTGATCGGCAGCGTCGCCCTCAGTTCGGCGACCTGCGCGCCGTGCCGGGAATGGTAGTGCTTCAGCCCCAACAGGATTCCGGCCAGGAAAGCGTCGTTGAGCGAGGAGTTCGCTGCCCGTCCGGCCTGTCGCAGAGCGTCGAGCGGCAGATCGAGGGCTGCGACCTCCCGGACGGTGCTGCGGCCGACCATCACCGGGGACAGCGTCGTGAACACCGGTTGCACGAACCGGGCCGTCGAGCGGGTCGTGTCCACCACGCTGCGCAGCGCCGCGACCGGATTCGTCACCGACCTCAGACCGGAACGCACGAGCCACGGCACACCCCTCCCCACCATCTCGCCGGCCGTCGAGAGGTACCAACCCACGGAATCGGCGAGGGCCGACGCCGGAGCCGAGGTCGGCGGATCCTCGGGCAGTGGCCCGCGGTCGGTACCGTCGCGCTCGAAGTCGACCATCTCGTTCGCGATCTGAATGCCGCCGATGCCGTCGGTGAGCGAGTGGTGCACCTTGAGAACGATCGCGGCGCGACCGTCGGCGAGGCCGTCGACGATCGTCGCCTCCCAGAGGGGACGGTCCTTGTCGAAGGCCGACATCGCCGCGGCGCGCACGAGCGGGAGCACGGCGTCCAGTCCCCCGGGATGCGGGAGCGCGATGCGCCGCAGATGCCAGGACAGGTCGAAGTCGGGGTCGTCCACCCATCGCGGTGGGGTCCGCCCGAACGGGGATTCGACGAGCTTGCGGCGGAAGCTCGGCACCGCACGTGTTCCGCGCTCCATCATCCGGACGAAGCGCTCCTGGTCGGGTGACCGGTCGAGCAGAGCCACCGCGACGATCGTGGACCGCAGGACGGGGTCCTTCTCCATCCGCCACGACATCAGATCCGGCTGCGACATGTGCCGACCGTCCGCACCCATGCGCACCACCTCCCGCCTCCGGTTCTCCTCGCACGGTAACCGCCGCGATGTGCGGATACCAACGCTATCGGCCCGCGAACAGCACCGATGGGCCGGATCGAGGACCTTTCGCTCATGCTGACGCAAACCCTGGTCCCCCGCCGACGGATCGCACAGGATCGGTGACGACTTCGACGCCGTCGAAGTTCGCTCCCCCATCGCCAGTACCGTGAGGAAGTCCATGCCCCGTCTACGTCGTGCCGGATCGACGGCCGTCATCGCGCTCCTTCTGACCGCGGTCGCGGCATGTAGCTCCGGTTCCTCGGGCGACGGCCTCGCTTCCGACAGCGCGCTGCCCACGGATATCCCGGCGGGCACCAAGCTCGTCATCGCCGACCAGGGTGAGCGACAGCTGTCCCTCCTCACCGGTTCCGGACAACTCGACGCCCTGCCGTTCGAGTACGAGTTCGCGACCTTCCAGGGCGCGCCCGCGATCCTCGAGGCCTTCCGCGCCGACGCGGTCGACGTCGCGTGGGCCGGCGAGATCATGACCGTCCAGTCGCTGGTCGCCGGTGACGACGTGCAGGTCGTCGCGGCCATGCAGACGAACAACAGCCTCAACATGGGCATCGCCCCGAACGCTTCGGACATCACGACGCTCGCGGACCTGAAGGGCAAGCGCATCGGCTACGCCGAGGGCACCTCGCAGCAGGCCTTCGTGCTCCGCGGTCTCGACAAGGCCGGCCTGTCGGTCGACGACGTCGAGCTCGTGTCGATGTCACTGCCGGACTTCCCGGATGCACTGCGCTCCAACCAGATCGACGCCGCCCCGATGAGCGAGCCGGTCTTCTCCCGGTACATGCAGACCCCGGGTGCGACGTCGCTGCCGCGCCCCGAGATCGAGGACCTCAGCGAAGGCATCTCGTACCTCTACTCGAGCAAGAAGGCCCTGTCCGACCCGGCGACCGCCGCAGCGGTCCGCGCCTACGTCACCGCGTACATCACGTCCGTCGACTGGGCCGACAACAACCGCGACGCGTACATCGACACCTACTTCGTGAAGAGCCAGGGCCTGACGGCCGAGGCCGGCGAGCGCATCCTCGACACCTCCGGGATCACCACCTTCCCACACCTCGACGAGGAGCTCATCGCGACCCAGCAGCACACCATCGACGTCATCGATGCCGCCGGTGAACTGCCCGAGCCCGTCGACGCCGCCGACGCCTTCGATCTGCGCTTCGACGAGGTCGTCACCGAATCGGTCGCCGAGACCGGCGCCTCCCACACCCGCAGCTGACCTTCCGAGGGGAATCCGACATGACGAACCGCGAACTCAACCTCAACGCCTTCATCTACCCGACCGGCCACCACGAGGCCTCGTGGCGCCATTCCGGCAGCGTGCCCGAGCGTCTCTACGACGTCACCTACTTCCAGGAACTCGCCCGCCTCGCGGAGAGCGCGAAACTCGACGCGGTCTTCTTCGCCGACGGTCCGGCTCTGCGCACCGAGGTGAAATACCGTCCGGACTACGGCCTCGAACCGATCACCACGCTGGTCGCGATGGCCACGGTCACCACGCATCTCGGGCTGATCGCCACGGCGTCGACCACCTACTACGAGCCCTACAACCTCGCCCGGTTGTTCTCCTCGCTCGATCACATCTCCGGTGGCCGCGCCGCCTGGAACATCGTCACCACCGCGACCGACGCAGCGGCAGCGAACTTCGGGTACACCGAACACCCCGACGTGCACGAACGATACGCCCGGGCACGCGAATTCGTCGACGCCGCGATCAAGCTGTGGGATTCGTGGGAGGACGACGCACTCGTCCTCGACAAGACCGCCGGCGTCTACGCCGACCCGGACAAGATCCACCGCATCGACGTCGAGGGTGACTACGTCAAGGTGCGCGGCCCGTTCGGTTCGGCCCGCTCGCCGCAAGGGCGCCCGGTGCTCGTGCAGGCCGGATCCTCCAACGACGGCCGCGATTTCGCGTCGACCTACGCCGAGGCGATCTTCACCGCGCACCAGCGCATCGAGGACGCCCAGGCCTTCTACACCGACATCAAGACCCGCGCAGCAGCATTCGGACGCAACCCCGATCACGTGAAGATCCTTCCCGGCCTGAGCCCGTTCATCGGCGCAACCGAGGCCGAAGCGAAGGAACTGCATCGCGAGTTCAACGAACTCACCATCGTCGAATACGGTCTCGGGCAGCTCCAGAAGATGGGCCGCATCGACGTGTCCCGGCTCGAGTTGGACGAGAAGGTGCCGGTCGAATTGTTCGCCGGCGCAGGCGACATCACCGACAACAACAACAGCCGCCGCCTGGTCTTCGCGAAGATCGTCGAGCGCGAACAGCCGACCCTGCGTCAGCTGCTGCACAAGCTCGCCGGCGCACGCGGCCACAACGTCGTCGCGGGCACGCCGGTGCAGATCGCCGACATCATCGAGGAGTGGTTCACCAACGGCGCCGCCGACGGCTTCAACATCATGCCGCCGCAATACCCGCAGGGCCTCGAGGCGTTCGCTTCCCAGGTGGTGCCGATCCTGCAGGAGCGCAGCATGTTCCGGACCGAGTACACCGGCACCACCCTGCGCGACCACTACGGCTTGCCGCGTCCGGAGAGCCAGTACGCACACGAACTCGCCCTGTCCGGTGCCACCGGTGATTTCGCACCGGGCGGCGCCACCGGCGACTTCGCACTGTCCGGCGTCTGATCGAACCGACGAAAGGACTGGAGCCATGAGCGTCTCCGTCGAACCCCGGCGTTTCGGCAGTGGCCTGGCCGGTGACGCCGACACCGACCAGAAGCACGACTCCGGCGCGACGGCCGACCTGTCGCCGCGCACGACCCGCAGCCGCCTCGCTCCCGGCAAGCCGATCAAGTTCGGCCTGGCGATCGGCCCGGCGCTGCTGCTGGTGGCATGGATCGTCACCTCGGCCACCGGGGTACTCGATCCGAAGACCCTCTCGGCGCCGTGGACGGTCGTCACCACCGCATGGGAACTGATCGGCGACGGGCGACTGCAGTCGAACCTGTGGACCTCCGTCCAGCGCGCCCTGATCGGCGGGGTCATCGGCGTCGTCCTCGGACTGGTGCTCGCACTGGCCGCCGGCCTGTCGCGCATCGGTGAGGCGCTGATCGACGGACCGGTGCAGATCAAGCGCTCCATCCCCACCCTGGCGTTGATGCCGCTGGCGATCCTGTGGTTCGGTATCGGCGAGGAGATGAAGATCCTGCTCATCGCCCTGTCGGTCTTCGTCCCCGTCTACATCAACACCTACTCGTCGCTGCGCGGCATCGACGCCCGCTACGTCGAACTGGCCGAGACGCTGGATCTGTCCCGCGCCCAGTTCGTCCGGCGCATCGCCCTGCCGGGGGCGCTGCCCGGTTTCTTCACCGGCCTGCGCCTGGCGGTGACCATCTCGTGGCTGGCCCTGGTGGTCGTCGAGCAGGTCAACGCTTCGAGCGGTATCGGCTACCTGATGTACCAGGCCCGCAATTACGGCATGACCGAGATCATCATCGTCGGACTGGTGGTCTACGCGATCCTCGGATTCGGCAGCGACCTGCTGGTCCGTGCGGCAGAGAGGAAGGCGCTGGCATGGCGCAGGACGATCGGCAACTGACCGTACGCACCCGGGGACTGAGCCGCGGCTTCGACGGACGCGCGGTGCTGAACAACATCGACCTCGAGATCGCCCCCGGCGAGTTCGTGGCACTGCTCGGCCGCAGCGGCTCGGGCAAGAGCACCCTGTTGCGTGCCCTGGCCGAACTCGACCACGGCGTGCCCGGTTCTGGCACCCTCGAGGTGCCGCAGAAGCGGGCGGTGGTCTTCCAGGACTCGCGACTGCTGCCCTGGGCGCGGGTGCTCGACAACGTGATCCTCGGCCTCGACGGCGACGACGCCGCCGAGCGCGGCCGCACGGCCCTGGCGGAGGTCGGGCTCGCCGGACGCGAGAAGGCCTGGCCCACCGAGCTGTCCGGGGGTGAACAGCAGCGGGTGTCGCTGGCGCGGTCGCTCGTGCGCGAACCCGAACTGTTGCTCGCCGACGAACCGTTCGGTGCCCTCGACGCACTGACGAAGATCAGGATGCACGGACTGCTGCAGGAACTGTGCGCCAAGCACCGGCCCGCGGTCCTGCTCGTCACCCACGACGTGGACGAGACCATCGCTCTCGCCGACCGCGTGCTCGTGCTCGACCACGGCTCGTTCGCCGTCGAACTGACCATCGACCTGCCGCATCCGCGAGCCGATCACGTCGTCGAGATCGCGGAGTACCGCCGCACCCTGCTCGAGGCACTGGGGGTCGAGGTCGCCGTCTGAGCGATCCACGCTGTCTCCGATGGAGCGACCCCCCGCTCCGTCTCCGTCCGAGCGATCCGCTCCGGAGCGATCGATGAGAGAGAATCGAATCGTCGCTCCGGAGTCGCCGACGGGAGATGCATCGTGTGTGGACGCTATGCCAGCACCAGTACCCGTGGGGATCTGCTCGCGGCCTACGACGCCGTCGAGGCAGTGGGTGAGGAACTGCCCCCGTCGTACAACATCGCCCCCACCCAGCGCGTGAACGTCGTGCTCGAGCGGGCGCCACGCGAGGACCCGGATGCCGAGCCGATCCGCATCGTGTCCTCGCAGATCAAGTGGGGGCTCGTGCCGTTCTGGGCGAAGGACCCGAAGATCGGGTCGCGGATGATCAACGCCCGGTCCGAGACCATCACCCAGAAGCCGGCCTTCAAGGCGGCCGCGGCGAAGCGGCGGTGCGTGCTGCCGGCCGACGGATACTACGAGTGGATGAAGGGTGAGGACGGGAAGAAGATCCCGTTCTTCCTGCACGCGGACGGGCCGATCTCGATGGCCGGGCTCTACGAGCTGTGGCCGGACCCGGAGCTGCCGGAGGACCATCCCGACCGCTGGTTGTGGACGTGCACCGTGCTGACCCGTCCGGCGACCGACGCCGCCGGGCACATCCACGAACGGTCGCCGGTGATCCTGCCCGACACCTTCGTCGATCCGTGGCTCGATCCCGACCTGAAGAACCGCGACGACGTCGACGCCCTGCTGAATTCGATTCCCGAACCGACCCTCGAACCGTACGAGGTGAGCACAGCGGTCAATTCGCCGCGGAACAACAACCCCGACCTGCTGCGTCCTGTCGATTCGTGATATTTCGGCCGTATGGCGTTCCCCACGTCGGACCGGAACGAATATCGGAATTGACTAAAGTTGCCGGGTGCGACAATCACGGCTGACTCCGACCGGTTCGACGACGCCTCCGTTCCTCACCGGATCTCGCGGTACCGCCGTCGCGGTGATCGCGTCGCTCGTCTCCGCGGGTGTGCTCATCGCGATCCTCGTCAGAAGCGAACTCATCGACTTCCTGGTCTACCGGATGGGCGCGCGGGTCCTGCTCGACGGCGCCGACATCTACGGGCAGATGCCTCCGGTGACCGATGACTTCGCGTTGCCGTTCACCTACCCGCCGCTGTCGGCGATGCTCTTCGCTCCCCTGGCGCTGATCCCCGTGACGTTCGGCAAGATCGTCTTCACCCTCGTCTCGGTCGCCGCGCTCGTCGTCACCCTACGGGTCGTGCTGGACCGGCTCCGTCCGGACTTCGAGGCGCGGACGGCGTGGATCGTCACCGCGGTCGCGGTCGCCGGAGCACTGTTGCTCGAACCCGTGCGTGAGACGATCTCGTTCGGGCAGATCAACCTCGTCCTGATGGCGCTCGTCGCCCTCGACGTCCTGGTGAAGACCCCGAAGTGGCCGCGCGGAATGCTGATCGGACTGGCCGCCGCCGTCAAGCTCACGCCCATCGCGTTCCTGCTGCTGTTCCTGCTGCGGCGCGACCGGCGGACCAGTGCCATCATCATCGCGTCGACCTTCGGGTTCACCGCCCTCGCATTCGCCGTGATGCCCGCGACCTCCGCGAAGTACTGGCTGGACACCCTGCCCGACACCGGCCGGATCGGCGCGGCGTACTTCGCCACCAACCAGTCCTTCAAGGCCGTGATCTCCCGCTTCGGGCCGCCCGAACTCATGGCTTCCGTGCTGTGGCTGCTGGCCGTCGCGGTGATGCTGCTGGTCGCGGTGGTGGCCATCCGCCGTGCCCTCGAGCAGGGCGATCTCGTGCTCGCCCTGTTCGCGAACGCGACGGCCGTGCTGCTGGCGTCGCCGGTGTCGTGGTCGCACCACTGGGTGTGGGTCGCGCCGGCACTGCTGGCCCTCGCACTAGCGGCGGGGCGCGCAACCGATGCGCAGAGACTCACCGCGATCGCCGTCGGCGTCACGCTCGTTTTCCTGATCGGCCCGCACCACCTGTTCCCCACGGGAGGCGATCTCGAACTCGGCTGGGCCGCATGGCAGCACCTGCTCGGCACGCTCTACGTCACGGCCGGATTCGGATTCCTGCTCTGGCTCGCCTTCGGTCGGCGGACCGATCCGGACTCCGCCTCACCGAAACAACTGCCGAACGCGGAGACCGCGAGTTGATCGTGTAGACGGTGCGCCGGTTGTCGGGCATCCGGGTTGTTGTTCGCGAAAGGCCGACGAGAACCCGGAAAGAACGTAATAGTGAGAGGATGTCGCCCCCGCACAGGACGGTCGACAACTCGATTACGAGAAAGCCCATCAACTGCATCCGAGGGGAGAACACCGTGACCGATGTTTCGTCGCAGGGCCCGGCCCGGAGAGACGACCGACGTGTGTTGACGAACCGCCAGGGCCATCCCGTATACGACAACCAGAATCAGAGGACGGTGGGCCCACGCGGACCCGCGACGCTGGAGAACTATCAGTTCCTCGAAAAGATCAGCCATTTCGATCGAGAACGCATTCCGGAAAGAGTGGTGCACGCGCGCGGTTTCGTCGCCTACGGATATTTCGAAGCCACCGGGAAATGGGGCGATGAACCCATCACGAACTACACGCGCGCGAAACTCTTCGCCGAGCCGGGGAAGCGGACCGACGTCGCCATCCGGCTCTCCACGGTCATCGGTGGACGCGACTCGTCGGAAACCGCCCGCGATCCACGAGGTTTCGCGGTCAAGTTCTACACCGAGGACGGTAACTGGGATCTTGTCGGAAACAACCTCGCGGTCTTCTTCATTCGCGACGCGATCAAGTTCCCCGACGTCATCCATTCGCTGAAGCCCGACCCCGTCACTTTCCGGCAGGAACCCGCACGCATCTTCGACTTCATGTCGCAGACCCCCGAAGCAATGCACATGCTGGTGAATCTGTTCAGTCCCCGGGGCATTCCGGCCAACTACCGGACTCAGCAGGGCTTCGGGGTCAACACCTACAAGTGGGTCAACGCCGAGGGCGTGACACACCTCGTGAAATACCATTGGATTCCGAAGATCGGTGTCAAGAGCCTGACCGAGGACGACGCGGCGGCCATTCAGGCGCACGATCTCGGGCATGCCAGCAAGGACATGTACGAGGCCATCGAGCGCGGTGACCATCCCGAATGGGAACTGCGCGTACAGATGATGAGCGACGACGACCATCCGGAGTTGAACTTCGACCCCCTGGACGACACGAAGGTCTGGCCGGAGAACGAATTCCCCGCCATGCCGGTCGGCAGGATGGTGATCGACCGCAACGTCGAGAACCACTTCCTCGAGAACGAACAGATCTCCTTCGGCACCGGCGTCCTCGTCGACGGACTCGACTTTTCCGACGACAAGATGCTCGTAGGACGCACGTTCTCCTATTCCGACACGCAGCGTTACCGGGTGGGTCCCAATTACCTGCAACTTCCGGTCAACTCGGCGAAGAACGCCCACGTGGCCACCAATCAGCAGGGCGGACCGATGGCATACGGCGTCGACGATGTCGGCGACAACCCGCACGTGAACTACGAACCGTCCATCACCGGCGGTCTGCGCGAGGCCGAGTTCCCGACCCACGACGATCAGGGGCCGGAGATCCGGGGTCGTCTCACGCGCAAACGTATTCCGCGTACCAACGACTACGAGCAGGCCGGTCAGCGCTACCAGCTCATGGAGCAGTGGGAGAAGGACGACCTGGTGAAGAACCTCGTCGACGGTATCGGTCAGGCCGTCCGCGACGTGCAGGAGCGGATGGTGTGGCACTTCTTCATGTGCGACGACGAGCTCGGACAACGCGTCGGCGACGGACTCGATATCAGTGCCGACGACGTACGGGATCTACCTCCGTTGCAGAGCCAGACCCTCGACGAGGACGAACTGCAACGCGCAGCGAATCTCGGCAAGAACGGTCCCCGTGATGTGACCGGATTACAGATGACGCATTGCGTGCCCAACGAGCGCGAGGTCCACGCGTCCTCGTAGCGTCCGTCCGTCTCGGCCCGGTGGGCAGTCACTTGTCGAAGTGGCTGCCTACCGGTCGTTCTCCGGAACCGTTCTCAGGCGGTGACGTCGACGACCACCCGGCCGCGCACCTTGCCCGCGAGGATCTCCTCGGCTAGTCGTGGGACGTCCGAGAGCGGTTCGACCCGCGACAGCGAATCCAGGGTGCTCGCAGGCAGATCGCGGGCGAGACGATCCCATGCCGACCGGCGCAGCGGAGCCGGCGCCATCACCGAGTCGACGCCCAGCAAGGCGACGCCGCGCAGGATGTGCGGCATCACCGTGGCATCGGGCATCGACGGCGACTCCGTGAGACCGCACGCGGCGACGGCACCGCCGTAGCGGATCTGCGACAGCACGTTCACGAGCGTCGAACCGCCCACCGCGTCCACCGCGGCATCCCAGCGTTCCTTGCCCAGGGGCCGGCCCTTGCCCTGCAGTTCGGCGCGGTCGACGAACGACGACGCACCGAGTTCGCTCAGGAAGTCGTGGGTCTCGGGACGGCCGGTCGCGGCGACGACCGTGTGTCCCGCGGCAGCGGCGAGGGCGACGGCGATCGACCCGACGCCACCGGCCGCGCCGGTGACGAGCAGTTCCGCGTCCGATGCGATCCCGTACCGCTCGAGCGCGTCGAGGCACAGGGCGGACGTGTAGCCGGCGGTGCCGATGGCCATGGCGTCGCGGGTGGAGAAGGCGTCGGGGATGCGCACGAGCCATTCGGGCTTCACACGCTGGCGCCGGGTGTACCCGCCAGACTGGGTCTCGGACAGACCCCAGCCGTTGACGACGACGCGGTCGCCCGGCTTCCAGTCGGGATTGCTGCTCTCGAGGACGGTCCCGGCGAGATCGGCTCCGGCGACCAGCGGGGTGCGTCGCGCCATCTTCTGCGGTCCCGCGACCACGAGACCATCCTTGTAGTTCAGCGAGGAGTACTCGACCTCGACGAGGACGTCGTGGTCGGGAAGGTCGGTGTCGGTCAGTTCGCGGAACTGTGCCACCTGGCCGTCGTCGGTGTCGTCGACGACCAGGGCACGGAAGGAGGACTGCTGTGTCATGGATCCGATCCTGACAGGCCGTCCTCCTCCCTGCAGCCGAAAGCGGTCAGGCCGCGTGTGCGCGGAACCGTCGCAGTCGCAGGCTGTTGGAGACCACGAAGACCGACGAGAACGCCATCGCGGCACCGGCGAGCATCGGGTTCAGCAGGCCCGCGGCCGCCAGCGGCAGTGCCGCGACGTTGTATGCGAACGCCCAGAACAGGTTGCCCTTGATCGTCGTCAGCGTCCGGCGCGACAACCGGATGGCGTCGACCGCGACCATGAGGTCGCCGCGGACCAACGTCAGGTCGCTCGCCTCGATCGCGACGTCGGTGCCCGTGCCCATCGCCAGGCCCAGGTCGGCGCGGGCGAGCGCCGCGGCGTCGTTGACACCGTCGCCGACCATCGCGACCACCGCGCCTTCGCGCTGGAGTTGCTCGACCACGTCGACCTTGTCGGTGGGCAGCACGTCGGCGATCACGTCGGCCTCGTCGATGCCGACCTCGGCCGCCACGGTGTGCGCGACGGCGGCGTTGTCGCCGGTGAGCAGGATCGGACGCAGGCCGAGTTCCCGCAGTTCGGCGACGGCCTTCGCGGAGGTCGGCTTGACTGCGTCCGCCACGACGACGATGCCGCGGGCCTTTCCGTTCCAGCCGACGGCGATGGCCGTGCCACCGGACTTCTGGGCCTGCTCGAACGCCTGCTGCAGCTTCTCGGAGAGGTGCTGCGACCAGTCGGCCAGCAGCTTCGGGCGTCCCACCAGCACCGCGCGGCTGGTGTCGCCCTCGACGAGCACTCCCTGGACACCGAGACCCTCGACGTTCGTGAAGTCCTCGACCTTGGGCAGGCCGCCGAACCTGTCCGCAGCAGCATCGCTGACGGCACGTGCGATCGGGTGTTCCGACGCCGACTCGAGTGCCCCGGCGTACCGCAGCACCTCGTCGGCGTTCTCACCGTCGTCGGCGACGACCTCGCGCAGGGTCATCCGGCCGGTGGTGACCGTGCCGGTCTTGTCGAGGACCACGGTGTCGACCGAGCGGGTCGATTCGAGGACCTCGGGGCCCTTGATGAGGATGCCGAGCTGAGCGCCGCGACCGGTACCGACCATCAGCGCGGTCGGGGTGGCCAGGCCGAGAGCGCAGGGGCAGGCGATGATCAGCACGGCGACCGCCGCGGTGAAGGCCGCCGCGGGCCCGTTGCCGGTGCCGAGCCAGAAACCGAGGGTGCCGGCCGCGATCAGCAGGACGATCGGCACGAAGATGCCGGAGATCCGGTCGGCCAGACGCTGCACCTGGGCCTTGCCGTTCTGGGCGTCCTCCACCAGCTTCGCCATCTGCGCGAGCTGGGTGTCGGAGCCCACGCGGGTCGCGCGCACCACAAGTCGTCCACCGACGTCGACCGTTCCGCCGACGACACTGTCGCCCACACCGACCTCGACGGGAACCGATTCACCGGTCAGCATCGACGCGTCGACCGCCGACGTGCCCCGTTCGATCACACCGTCGGTGGCGATCTTCTCGCCCGGGCGCACGACGAACAGATCTCCGACCGCCAACTGCTCCAACGGAATTCGGGTCTCGGTGGTCCCGTCCGGTCCGAGGACCGCGACGTCCTTGGCTCCGAGTTCGAGCAGGGCACGCAAGGCGGCGCCGGCACGTCGCTTCGACCGTTGCTCGAAGTAGCGCCCGGCGAGGATGAACGTCGTGACACCGGCCGCGGCCTCGAGATAGATGTTGCCGCTGCCGTCGCCCCGCGCGATGGTGAACTCGAACGGGTGGACCATCCCCGGTTCACCCGCCGTTCCCCAGAACAGGGCGTAGACCGACCACCCTAGGGCGGCAAGGGTTCCCAGCGACACGAGCGTGTCCATGGTGGACGTGCCATGACGCAGGTTGATCCACGCCGCCCGGTGGAAGGGCCAGGCACCCCACACCACGACCGGCGCGGCGAGGGTGAGCGAAAGCCACTGCCAGTTGGTGAACTGCAGGGCCGGGATCATCGCCATCGCGATCACCGGCACCGTCAGGATCGCCGAAACGACGAGCCTGTGACGAAGCGGCGCAACGGGATCGGATTCGGGCACGTCACCGGTCCGGCCGGTCGCCTGCGCGGACGGCGGCGGCAGTGCGGCGCCGTAGCCGGCCTGCTCGACGACCGTGACGAGATCCTCGGGTGTCACGTCGTCGGGGTAGCTGACCTTCGCCTTCTCCGTGGCGTAGTTGACGGTCGCGGTGACGCCGTCGAGCTTGTTGAGCTTGCGCTCGATGCGATTGGCGCAGGATGCGCAGGTCATGCCGGTGATGGCGAGCTCGATCGATTCGGCGGCGACCGGCTGACTCTGCGTGGTCATGTGCGTCTCCTCGGAAGAATGGGCCGTCAGCGGCCGGAATGGCTGTGGTCACCGTGTGCGCCGGACCCCGGCTGCACCTCGCCGGTGCCTCCGGCGGTGAGGGTGAAGGCCGCGGTGCGAACCACTCCGTCGTGCTGGAAGTCGAGATAGAGGTGATAGGTGCCGGCACTCGGGACGGAGGTGTGGAAGACGACCTCGGGACCGGGTCGTGTGGTGCCGTCGCCGGGTGTCCCGTCCGGATGGACGTGCAGATAGGCGAGGTCGCCGCCGCGCAGCGCCACCAGGTGTCCGTAGGCACCGAGATAGGGCTGCAGGTCGGTGAGCGGCCGTCCGTCCTTGCTCACCGTGAGGGTGAGCATCGCGTCGCTGCCCGACGACAGGTCGCCGTCGAGGGTGACCTCGTAGTCGTCGACGGTTGCGGTGCGGTTGTCGGCCTGCGGTGCGGCAGGAACGAATTCGCCTGCCACCGCGAGGTCGGTGCCCAACGTGAGCGACTCTCCCCCGGTGGGTGTGAAGTCGGTGAAGACCCGCCACGTGCCGGGCGTGAGGTCGACGTCGACGGACCAGATGCCGGTGTTCTCGTCGAGCACGGGATGGACGTGCTGGAATCCGGTGAAGTCGCGGCGCACGGCGATCAGGTGCAGCTCTTTGTCGTGGGTGACGTCGAAGTCGGTCACCGGCGCGCCGCCGGGACCGTTGATCGCGAATGTCAGGTTCCTGTCCTCGCCCGACTCGAGGTCGGTCTCGGCGAGTGCGAGGGCATAACCGTTCCGGTACGTCATCAGACCTCCCGGGATCTCCTCCACAGCAGGTGTTTCGGCGGCGCTGCCGGTGACGGTGCCATTACCGTGACCGGCGTCGTGGGCGCTCGCGGTCGGATCCTCGGTCTGCTCTTCCACCGGGCCGACGGCCGCGCCGACGAGCAACGCGATACCGAAGACAGCGGCTACGGCGGTGACGAAGCCGGTGAGCTTGGCCGGGGTGTTCATGCGAGGCTGTAGCCGGCCTCCTCGACGGCGGCCGCGACGGCGGCATCGTCGAGGGACTCGGCGCTCGTGACGGTGACGGCACCGGTGGCCAGATCGACCGCGACGTTCTCGACGCCCGGGATCTCCTGGACCTCTTCGGTGACCGACGCGACGCAGTGCTCGCAGGTCATGCCAGTGACGGTGTAGGTGCTGGTCCGGCTCATGGAAACTCCTCGGATACGGGTCTGGACGATCAGGAACGGACGAGTCGCGCGATGGCGTCGCCGGCTTCCTTCAACTTGAGGTCGGCCTCGTCGCCGCCGGCGCGCACGGCACCGGCCACGCAGTGCGCCATGTGCTCGTCGAGCAGACCGAGCGCGACGGCCTCGAGGGCCTTCTTCATCGCCGCGATCTGCGTGAGGATGTCGATGCAGTACTTCTCTTCCTCGACCATCCGCTGCAGGCCGCGGGCCTGCCCCTCGATGCGACGCAGTCGCTTGAGGTAGTCGGCCTTGGTGTTGTTGGCGATATAGCTGTGCTGATGCGCGTCGTCGTGTGCGACGGCATCGGTGTGCACGGTCTCGCTCGGGGTATTCGGCATCGGAATCGTCCTTGTCGCGTCGGTCGTCCTGCCAGATACCATACCCCCCTAGGGTATGCACGGCAACCAACAGACTGCGCAGGCTATTTGCGCAGGTAGAGGCGCATGACATCGTGATGGCTGCAAGAGTGCCCAGCATCCCTCGAAAATGCGGGGCCGCTCCGAAGAGGTTCCGTAGCCGGTGGACGACATGCCCGAGCGCCTCACGAGGCGATCGAGCGCCTCGTAGCCGATTCGTCGCGGGACGTCACGGCACGTGCATCATCTTCCCGGCGAGGGTGAACAGCCGGCGGGAGAGCCGGATGACAGGGATACCCAGTGGGATCAGCAGGATCGTCACGCACAACACCGCACCCAGGAGCATCACCACGGCGGCGACGATCCCCAGAACGGTGCCGAGCAGGGCGGTGAGAAGTCCGAGCACGACATTCAGTAGGCCACTCAGAGCACGCATGACGACCTCCTACCCCCATCTCCCATTGTGCGCCGGTCTCGCGCTGTATCTCACCGGACCGCAACTCGCCGGCGCGCACGGCAATCGACGGACACGAGTACCCACCGGAGTGCCGGTACCGCGGAGTTGGTCGAGCGAGTAGCCGGATCGGGAAGGGCGCGGCCACCCTGCGCCCTTCCTTTCGCTCAGGGAAACCCGGTGCGGCGGCACACCAGCATGTGGTGGGCGCCCTTCTGGAATCTGTAGTCGACCTCCACGACCTCACCGTCGATGCTGTGTTCCCGGAGATCGGTGAGCAGTTCGTCCAGGTAGGGGCAGAGGACCGAGGTTCCGGACTCCACGAGCGGGAAGATGCGCAGTTCGTCCCGGGCGACACGCATCAGTTCCCGGATCGCGTCGAGGTGGAAGGTGCGGTCGAGTCGGTCGGCGTAGCTGAACAGCAGGTGCGAACTGAGCACGAGATCGAATGCCGCATCGGGGAACGGCAGGGACGGCAACCACCCGGCGACATATCGGTGCGGATGCCGACGGATGTCCTCGGCGAAATCCCGGACCGCCTGCCGCCGCACCCGTGCGTGTTCGTCGGGGTCGGCGAAGAACGTCCAGTCGTAGTTCTCGGCGTGGTCCCGGATGTACCGGTTCCCGCGCTCGGCCTCAGCAGCGGCAACGACGGTGAGGTGCTCAGCGTCGGAGTCGGAGTAGGCCGTGTCGCAGGCCGTCACGTCACCACCGAGGCGGTTCACCACGGCGGTGAAGCCCGCCGCGCCGGCCGGGCAGTCCAGGATCCTCCGCGACAGATCGTCGTCGGAGAGGTCGAACATCGACCGGTACTCGTCCAGGGAGCGCGAGCTGATGAGGATCGCGCCGATATCTGCCGTGTTGGGAGTCACCGGGCCATCACCGCCCCAGTAAAGCACGGCCGAAAAGGGCATCGGATCGGGGCCGGACAAACGAAAACGAGGTCACGATCTCCGAAGAGTTCGTGACCTCGTCCGTCGCAGTTCGTGGAACTGCACACTGTGGGCGAAGGGGGACTTGAACCCCCACGTCCCGAAGGACACTGGCACCTGAAGCCAGCGCGTCTGCCATTCCGCCACTCGCCCGAGCAACGCCGAAAACAGTAACACACACCGGAGCCGAACAACTATTCGCCTGGTCAGAGGGCCGCGAACACTTCCGGCTCGATCGCCGAGCACATCCGGGCGAGACGTGCCGCATACCGCAGGGTCGAATCCGGGGAAAAGTGGATACCATGCAGTGACGAGATCTGCATTGCGACACGCTGAGTACGGAAAGGGGGTCGCCATGGGCATCGCCCAGCGCTTCGAGCGCAAACTCCAGGCCGCGATCGGCGACGCTTTCGCCCGCGTGTTCGGCGGCGGCGTCGTGCCCCAGGAAGTCGAGGCGGCGCTGCAGCAGGAGGCAACGGACGGCGTCCGACAGCTCGATCGGGGCCACATGCTCGCCCCCAATCACTACGTCATCACGATCAGCGAAACCGATCACGACGCCCTCGCAGCGGATCGGGACTTGACTGTGAAGGCATTCTCCCGTCACCTTGAGGACTTCATCCGAGAACAGGGATGGCAGACATACGGTGAGATCCAAGTCGTCTTCGAGTCGTCGTCGGCACTGCACACCGGGCAGTTCCGGACTCGCGGCTCGGTAGATCCCGATGCGGGGCGCTCAGCGACGCGTGCTCCGTCACCGCGGAACCCGCAGAACCGCCCACCCGTGACCTCTGAACCAGGAGCTGGCCCAATGACGCAGAACCCCGGCTACGACCCCAGCCGTGACCCCGCCGAGGCGGAACCGCAGTACGCACGCAACGGTCACGCGCACGTCGGCCAGGAGCAGCGCTACAACCAGGGCTACGGCAACGCCGGCTACGACCAGGCTCCCGGCGGTTACGACCAGCAGGGCGGTTACGACCAGCAGGGCGGTTACGACCAGCAGGCGTACGGCCAGGCCTACAGCGAGCAGGACTACCAGCAGGGCGGTTACGACCAGCAGGGTGGCTACGACCAGCAGGCCTACGGCGCTCGAGGCGCCCAGCCGCAGGCGTACGGCCAGGACTACCCGCAGCAGGGCGGGTACGACCAGCAGGCGTACGGCCAGCAGGGTTACGCACAGCCCGGTTACGACCAGGCCTACCAGGACCAGGGCTACCAGCAGGGCGGCTACGACCAGCAGGCCTACGGCCAGCAGAGCTACGCACAGCCGGGTTACGACCAGCAGTACGGCGCGCAGCAGGGCGGTTACGACCAGGGCTACGCCGCCGCGGCCCCCGGCTACGACCAGGGTTACCAGCAGGCCGGCTACCAGTCCCCCGCCGCCGGCCGGGTGCTGACCGCAACGCTCCAGCTCGAGGACGGCAGCGGCCGCTACTACCAGCTCCGCGAGGGCAGCAACATCATCGGCCGCGGCCAGGACGCACAGTTCCGCTTGCCCGACACCGGCGTCTCGCGTCGCCACATCGACATCCGCTGGGACGGCCAGGTCGCGATGCTCTCCGATCTCGGGTCGACGAACGGCACGACGGTCAACGGCGCCTCGGTGCAGGACTGGCAGCTCGCCGATGGTGACGTGATTCGCGCCGGGCACTCCGAAATCCTCGTGCGCATCCTCTGATCAGCCGGTATCGAAGGACCCACCGGACCCGTTCATACCGTCCGACGCGTGTGACAGCGCGTCGGACGCTGCATGGAGTCGTCCGGTGTCCGTATTGTGAGTGACCGCACGACCTGGAACACGACCGGTCGACTACCCCGAAGGAGGATGCACCGTGCAGGGGCTGATTCTGCAGCTGACCCGAGCGGGATTCCTCCTCCTGCTGTGGTTGTTCGTATGGGCGGTGTTGCGCACGCTCCGGTCCGACATCTACGCCGGTGCCGCGCGACCGCTCCCGCGTTACTCGCCCAAGCAGTCGGTGCTGCCGACGCTGAGCCGTAACAAGACCGCCAAGTACCTGGTGGTCACGCAGGGCGCGCTGGCCGGCACGAGGATCACGCTCGGCACCCAGCCGGTTCTCATCGGCCGTGCCGACGACTCCACACTCGTGCTGACCGACGACTACGCATCCACGCGCCACGCACGCCTGTCGCCACGAGGTTCCGACTGGTACGTCGAAGACCTGGGGTCGACGAACGGCACGTATCTCGACCGCGCGAAGGTCACCACCGCTGTCCGTGTCCCGCTCGGAACCCCGGTCCGGGTGGGCAAGACCGTGATCGAGCTCCGCCCGTGACCCTCGTACTCCGATATGCCGCCCGCAGCGATCGCGGCCTCGTGCGCTCCAACAACGAGGACTCCGTCTACGCCGGTGCCCGCCTGCTCGCCCTCGCCGACGGCATGGGCGGCCACGCGGCCGGTGAGGTCGCCTCACAGCTGATGATCGCGGCGCTCGCCCACCTCGACGACGACGAGCCGGGCGGCGACCTCCTCGGTAAGCTCGCCGCGGCCGTCCGCGAAGGCAACGCCTCCATCGCCGACCAGGTCGAGGAAGAGCCCGAACTCGACGGCATGGGCACGACGCTCACGGCCATCCTCTTCGCAGGCAGCAAACTCGGACTCGCCCACATCGGCGATTCCCGCGCCTATCTGCTGCGCGACGACCAGCTCACCCAGATCACCCGCGACGACACCTTCGTGCAGTCGCTCGTGGACGAGGGCCGCATCACCCCCGAGCAGGCGCACACGCACCCGCAGCGGTCGTTGATCATGCGCGCCCTGACGGGCAGCGAGGTCGAACCGACCCTCACCGTGCGCGAGGCCCGCGCCGGCGACCGCTACCTCGTGTGCTCCGACGGTCTGTCCGACGTCGTCAGCGACGAGACGATCGCCGACACCATGCGACAGGGCACGCACGACGAGTGCGCCGACCGGCTCATCGAGCTGGCGCTGCGCAGCGGCGGCCCCGACAACGTCACCGTGGTCGTCGCCGACGTGATCGATCTCGACTACGGCCAGTCGCATCCCATCGTCGCCGGAGCGGCATCCGCGGACGACGACGAGGACACTCCCCCGCCGAACACCGCAGCGGGTCGCGCCGCCGCAATGCGGCCACCGCGCGCCACCCCGAAGCGGGTCATCAACAAGGCCCCGGAACCGGCGCCGAAGAAGAAGCGCAGCCGCCTGTGGTGGCCGGTCGCCGCCGTCGTGATCATCGCGGTGCTGGTCGGTGGCCTGTTCGTCGGCCGCCAGCTGATCCGCAACAACTACTACGTCGGCGCCGACGACGGTCGCGTGACCGTGCTGCGCGGTATCCCCGGCGACGTCTTCGGTTACTCGCTGCAGGAGGCCGCGCGCGTCGGGTGCGTCACCGACGAGGGCGACCTCACGCTCGTCGATCCGAACAGCGCGTCGTGCCGGGTCATGCTCGTCGACGACCTGTGGCCCGCCGCTCGCGAGCAGGTCCGTGCCGGGCTTCCGTCGGGGTCGCTGGACGACACCCGCGAGCAGATGCAGCGGCTCGCCGAACTGGACCTGCTGCCGGTGTGCACCCCGGAGGAACCCGAGCCCGCTCCCGCACCGGCCCCCGGCCCGGGAGAGCCGACGCCGACGCCCGGACCGAACGGCACCCCGCCCACCGAGACACCCACGGTGCAGCCGCCGGCGTCCGGTGAGCCGCAGCCGGGCCAACCGGCACCGGCCTCCCAGCCCGGCGAACTGCTTCCCGGCGAGCCGACTCCCGGCGAACCCGCTCCGAACACGGAGCCGGCTCCCGAGCCCGCGCCCCAGATCCCCGGTCAGAACTGCAGGGTGGGCGCCTGATGTCGGTGTCCCATGGTGTGGGGGACTTCCCGAGCCCTCCGGGAGGTTTCGCCCCGGCGCCCGTCCAGTCGACCCGGCGCAACACCGAACTGGCCCTGATCGTCGCGGCCATCGGTGTCACGACGGTGTCGCTCATGCTCGTCGAGGTCTCGATGGAGCAGGCGCTGACCCTCGACCTGCTCAAGTACGGGGTGACCTTCGCTGCGCTGTTCCTCGCCGCGCACCTCGCGGTCCGGCGCTTCGCGAAGTACGCCGATCCCCTGCTGTTGCCGATCGTCGCGCTGCTCAACGGTCTCGGACTCGTGCTCATCCACCGGCTCGACCTGTCCGATCAGGAGAACGCCCGTTACATGGGCCTGCCGCCGCCGTCGCCCGATGCGACGCAGCAGGTGCTGTGGACGGCGCTCGGCATCGCGCTGTTCATCGTCGTGCTCGTGTTCCTGCACGACTACCGTTTGCTCGCGCGGTTCAGCTACACGCTCGGTCTCATCGGCCTGATCGCACTCGCGATCCCGGCCCTGCTGCCGAGCAGGTTCTCCGAGGTCAACGGCGCCAAGATCTGGATCCGGCTGCCCGGTTTCAGCATCCAGCCCGGCGAGTTCGCGAAGATCCTGCTGATCATCTTCTTCGCATCGGTCCTGGTGGCGAAGCGCGACCTGTTCACCACCGCAGGCAAGCACTTCCTGGGGATGGACTTCCCCCGCGCCCGCGATCTCGGCCCGATCCTGGCGGCCTGGATCATCTCGATCGGTGTGATGGTCTTCGAGAAGGACCTCGGCACGTCGCTGCTGCTGTTCACCACCGTGCTGGTGATGCTCTACATCGCGACCGAACGTGTCGGCTGGCTGATCATCGGATTCTCGTTGCTCGCCGTCGGCTTCTACGCGGCGTACCAGATGTTCGGTCACGTGCGGGTGCGCGTGGAGACCTGGCTCGATCCGCTCGCCGACTACAACAACACCGGCTACCAGATCTCCCAGTCGCTGTTCGGTCTCGCGACCGGCGGAGTCGCCGGCACCGGCCTGGGCAGCGGACGGCCGGGGCAGGTGCCGTTCGCGAAGACCGACTTCATCGTCGCCGCGATCGGTGAGGAACTCGGCCTGATCGGCCTGGCCGCCATCCTGCTGTTGTTCCTGATCCTCGTCGTCCGCGGCATGCGCACGGCGCTGGCGGTGCGCGACAGCTTCGGCAAGCTGCTCGCCGCCGGCCTGTCGTTCACCCTCGCCGTCCAACTGTTCGTGGTGGTCGGCGGTGTCACGAAGTTGATCCCCCTGACCGGCCTGACCACACCGTTCGTGTCCTACGGTGGTTCGTCGCTGCTCGCAAACTATCTGCTCCTGGCTCTGTTGATGAAGATCTCGCACGCTGCCCGCCAACCCGCGATCCCCCGTAAGAAAGCGCCCACGCCGATCGCCGAGGCCAAGACGGAAATGATGGGGCGCGAATGAACGGTCCGCTCCGCAAGGTCGCGATGGCCGTGATGTTCATGGTCGTCGCGCTGCTCGCAAACGCCACCTACGTGCAGGTCATCAAGGCCGACGATCTCCGTACCGATCCGCGCAACTCGCGTGTGCTGATCGACGAGTACTCCCGTCAGCGCGGACAGATCGTCGCGGCCGGTCAGGCTCTCGCGGTGTCGGTGCCCACCGACAGCCGCTACAAGTACCTGCGCGAATACCCGGCGCCGCCGACCCAGCCGATGAGCCCGCTGGCCTACGCGCCGGTGACCGGCTTCTACTCGATGCAATACGGCAGCACCGGACTCGAACGGTCCGAGGATTCGCTGCTCAACGGTTCCGACAACCTGCTGTTCGGACGTCGACTGTTCGACCTGGTGTCGGGCCGCAACCCGCGCGGCGGAAACGTCGTGTCCACGATCGATCCGGTCGTTCAGCAGGTGGCCTACGACGAGCTGACCTCGAAGGGTTACACGGGCTCGGTGGTCGCGATCGAACCGAGCACCGGCAGGATCCTCGGGATGGTGAGCACGCCGAGTTACGACCCCAACCGGTTGTCGGGACACGACGGCGCCGCGACCTCGCAGGCCTGGGACGAGCTCAACGCCGATCCCGAGAAGCCGATGCTCAACCGCGCGATCTCCCAGACCTACCCTCCGGGCTCGACCTTCAAGGTCGTCGTGACGGCGGCCGCGCTCGAGAACGGCGTCACCCCCGACACGCAGTTCACCGCAGCGCCGCAGATCACCCTGCCCGACACCGCGACGACCCTCGAGAACTACGGCGGGGCCGCGTGCGGCGACGCATCGACGGTGACGCTGCGGGAGGCGTTCGCGCGGTCGTGCAACACGGCCTTCGTCGAGATGGGCATCGACGACGGACGCGAGGCCCTGGTCTCGCAGGCGGAGAAGCTCGGCATCGGCGAGACCCTCGACGTCCCGCTGCCCGTCGCGGCGAGCACCGTCGGCCCCATCCCGGACGGCGCGGCACTCGGCCAGTCGAGCATCGGCCAGCGGGATGTGGCCCTTACTCCGTTGCAGAACGCGTCGATCGCCGCGACCATCGCCAACGGCGGGGTGCGCATGAAGCCGTATCTCGTCGACCGTCGGCAGGGGCCCGACCTGACGGTGCTCGAGGAGACCAAGCCCGAATCGCTGGGCCAGGCGATCTCGCCGGAGGTCTCGGCGACCCTCACCGACCTGATGATCGGTGCCGAGAACAACGCCGGCGGTGGCGGTGCCATCCAGGGTGTGCAGATCGCGTCGAAGACGGGCACCGCGGAACACGGCAACGATCCGCGGAACACCCCGCCGCACACCTGGTACATCGCATTCGCACCTGCACAACAACCCCGCATCGCCGTCGCGGTGATCGTGGAGGACGGCGGCGACCGAGCTCTCGCCGCGACCGGCGGTTCGGTGGCCGCCCCGATCGGACGGGCCGTCATCTCGGCCGGATTACAGGGAGGCTGACATGGCTCTGAGCAGCGGCGCCATGATCGCCGACCGTTACCGTCTCCAGCGACTCATCGCGACCGGCGGANCCCGCCTCGACCGGCGGGTCGCGGTGAAGGTCCTCAAGGCCGAGTTGTCCGGCGACGAGGACTTCCTCGCCCGGTTCCGTTTCGAGGCCCGCACCACCGCCCAGCTCAACCATCCCGGCATCGCCGGGGTGTTCGACTACGGCGAGACCACCGACGCCGAGGGCCAGTCCATCGCCTATCTCGTGATGGAACTCGTACACGGCGAACCGCTCAACGCCGTCCTGTCGCGGCTCGGACGCCTGTCGCTGCCGCACGCGCTCGACATGCTCGAGCAGACCGGACGCGCCCTGCAGGCGGCCCACAACGCCGGCGTGGTGCACCGCGACGTCAAGCCCGGCAACATCCTCATCACCCCGACGGGCCAGGTGAAGATCACCGACTTCGGTATCGCGAAGGCGGTCGACGCCTCCCCGGTCACCCGCACCGGCATGGTGATGGGCACCGCGCAGTACATCGCTCCCGAGCAGGCACTGGGTCAGGAGGCGACGTCCGCGAGCGACGTGTACTCGCTGGCCGTCGTCGGCTACGAGGTGCTGTCGGGACGCCGCCCCTTCCTCGGCGACAGCGTCGTGACGGTCGCGATGAAGCATGTCCAGGAGACCCCGGCGCCGCTGCCGACGGATCTTCCGCCCGAGGTGCGCGAACTCATCGAGATCGCGATGTCGAAGGACCCGGCCTACCGCTATTCGAACGGTGGCGAGTTCGCCAACGCCGTCGCTGCGGTGCGGTCCGGACGGCCCGTGCCCCCGCCCGGCAACGTGCCGCCGGTGACCAGCGCCAACCGCGTGCTTCCGCCCGGCGTGCCCGGGACGACGGCCCACACTTCTTCGACCCGTGCCCTGCACCCGACGCAGTACGACCAGACGGCCTATTCGTCGGTTCCCCGCTCGGCTCAGCCGCCGACCGCCGGCCGTCCGCCGGTGGCAGGTCCGCCGACTACGGGAGTGCCCGCCGACGATGACGGACGACGGTCCCCGAGTCCCACAGCGCTGGCCTGGGCCGCAGGTGCGGCAGTGGTGCTCGCCCTCGTGACGCTGGGAATCGTGCTGTTGGGTGGCGACGACGAGGAGACCCCGCGCGCTCCGTCTCCGACGACGCAACTCACCACGACCCGCGCGACCACCACGACGACCCGTCCGCCGCTGACCACCACGACGACGTTCGTGCCGCTGCCGCCGCCCGTCGAGACGGAGACCTTCACGCCTCCTCAGACCACGACGACGACGCAGCCGCCGACGACCACGGTGGAGCCGACGACCGAGCCGACCACGACGCAACCGCCCACCACCACGACCGCCCCGACCACGACGACGACCACCACCACAGCGGAGGACACGGGTGGCGGCGACGGCGGCACGGGCGGCGCGGAGGGTAACGGCGACGACGAGACCGACCCCGAGGCCGCCGGTGGAGGGGACGACAATTCATCCGAAACCAGCAACGGTACGAACAACCAAGGAACGTCATGACCACACCCCGCAAGCTCTCCTCCCGCTACGAGCTGGGTGAGATCCTCGGCTTCGGCGGTATGTCCGAGGTGCACCTCGCGCGGGATCTGCGGCTCGGCCGGGATGTGGCCATCAAGGTGTTGCGCGCCGACCTCGCACGCGACCCCACGTTCTACCTGCGCTTTCGGCGCGAAGCGCAGAATGCCGCTGCGCTGAACCATCCGGCGATCGTCGCCGTCTACGACACCGGTGAGGCCGAGACCGAGGCCGGGCCGCTCCCGTACATCGTCATGGAGTACGTCGAGGGCGACACGCTGCGCGACATCGTGCGCGCCGACGGGCCGATGACCCCCAAGCGGGCGATGGAGATCATCGCCGACGTGTGCGCGGCCCTGGACTTCAGCCACCGCAACATGATCGTGCACCGCGACGTGAAGCCGGCCAACGTCATGATCAACAAGGCCGGCGCGGTGAAGGTCATGGACTTCGGCATCGCCCGGGCCATCTCCGACGCCGCGAGCCCGATGACGCAGACCGCCGCGGTGATCGGCACCGCACAGTACCTCTCCCCGGAGCAGGCGCGCGGTGAACAGGTCGACGCCCGGTCCGACGTGTACTCGGTGGGCTGCGTCCTGTTCGAGATCCTCACCGGCGAGCCCCCCTTCAAAGGCGACTCGCCCGTCGCGGTGGCCTACCAGCACGTGCGGGAGGATCCGCCGCTGCCGTCATCGGTGAATTCGTCGGTGCCGCCCGAGCTCGACTCGGTGATCCTCAAGGCGATGGCGAAGAACCCCGCGAACCGCTACCAGTCGGCTGCGGAGATGCGCAGCGACCTGATCCGCGTGCTGAGCGGGCAGCGTCCGAGTGCGCCGATGGTGATGACCGACGAGGACCGCACGACGCTGATCGACTCCGTCGACAACAACACGGGGCGGCACGGCCGCGTCGCGGCCGCCGGTGCCGCCGGGGCACCCGCCGAGGATTCCGGCGGCGGCTCAGTTCTCAAAAAGGTGCTGCTCGGCATCGCCGCGCTCGCCGTGGTCGGTATCGTCGGCGTCTTCCTGTGGTCGCTCGGACCCGGTTCGACGGCCGCCCAGGTCACGGTGCCCGACGTCCGCAACGTCTCCGCCGAGCTCGCCGAGAGCCAGCTGCAGAACGCCGGCTTCCGGGTCTCGATCCAGCAGAAGAGCGATCCGGTCGTCGCGAACGGCAACGTCATCAACACCCGTCCCGTGCCCGGGAGCCAGGCCGAGGAGGGTTCGACCGTCACCCTCGAGGTCTCGACAGGACCGGAACAGGTGCAGATCCCGCGGCTCGAAGGCATGACGCAGGAACGCGCAGCCCAGGAGCTGTCCGCCGCCGGTCTCCGGCTCGACCCGAACGTCGGACGTGCTCCGTCGAATGCCGACGACGAGGACCTCGTCGTCGACCAGAGCCCCGGTGCGGGAGCCAGCGTCGACCGCGACAGCCCCATCACCATCACTTTGGGATCCGGCCCCGAACTGGTGCGCGTCCCCAACGTCGTGGGCCAAACCGTCGAGGTGGCGAGCGACAACATCGAGGGTGCCGGTTTCGAGGTCGTCGTCGAGAACATCGACTCCAGCGAGACCGAGGGCACCGTCGTCTCGACGAGTCCGGCCGGTGGCGCCTCCACCGAACAGGGGTCGACGGTGACGGTGCGGGTGTCCAACGGCGACCGCATCGAGATGCCCGTCGTCACCAACCGGTCGGTGTCGGATGCACTCGCCGCTCTGCGCGGCGCCGGCTGGACGGGCAACGCCTCTCAGCTCCAGCAGACGCGTGAGGCGACACTCGATGTCGATCTCGTCGGCACCGTGATCACGCAGGCCCAGCCGCCGGGTTCGGAGATCTCGAAAAACCAGCCCCTCACCGTGGGCGTCGGTGTGCTCGGCATCCGCTGAACGAGCTTTCGACGAAAGGCGCCGATCCTCGAAGGACCGGCGCCTTTCTCGTCGGAAATGGGGTGCGTCAGGCGGCTCCGCCGTCGAGCGCGCGTGCCATCTGCGCCTCGAGGCGCGCGACGAGCGTCTCGTCCGGTGCCTCGCCGCAGGCCGCGAGCCAGTTCGCGAGCATGCGGTGACCGCCCTGGGTGAGCACCGATTCGGGGTGGAACTGCACACCGTGGATCGGCAGCTCGGCGTGACGCAGGGCCATGACGATGCCGGTCTCCGTGTGGCCGGTGGGCTCGAGTTCGGCGGGCATCGTCTCGGGCAGCACGGTCAGCGAGTGGTAGCGGGTCGCGGTGAACGGATCGGGCAGGCCCGCGAGCACACCGGCACCATTGTGACGAACCAGGCTGGTCTTGCCGTGCAGCAGCTCGGGGGCGCGATCGACGGTCGCGCCGAACGCGACACCGATGGACTGGTGGCCGAGGCACACACCGAGCAGCGGAGTGCTGCTGTCGGCACATGCCTTGACCAGATCGATGCTCGCCCCGGCGCGTTCGGGTGTGCCCGGCCCTGGGCTGAGGAGGATGCCGTCGTACTCCTTCGCGACCCGCGCGAGAGCACCCGGTGCGGTGAGCCGCTCGTCATCGTTGCGCCACACGTCGGCCGTCGTTCCGAGCTGCCCCAGATACTGGACCAGGTTGAAGACGAAGCTGTCGTAGTTGTCGACGACGAGAATGCGCATGAGACGAGGGTACTCAGTGGCCGGTAGAGGGCGACCCGCCCGGTGGCCGGTAGAGGGCGACCCGCCCGGTGGCCGGTAGAGGGCGACCCGCCCGGTGGCCGGCAGAGGGCGACCCGCCCGGTGGCCGGCAGAGGGCGACCCGCCCGGTGGCCCGATTCGGACAGTGCTCCCGGGCACCGCTCAGCGCGCGGACGAACTACCGGTATAGGCGGGGACCGACAGATCCTCCGACGCCTGCTGCGTGTAGCCGAGTTGATAGCGGGCCGCGTACTGCTTGTAGATGCGGATACCGGGCTCGGCGTCGAGCGCGGCCTGCAGCCGTGCCGGGTCGCCGAGCGCGGTGACGACATAGGGCGGTGAGTAGGTGCGTCCGTGCAGCAGCAGCGTGTTGCCGATGCAGCGTGGTGCCGACGTCGCGACGATCCGCTGATCCTGCATGGCCACGGCCTCGGCACCGCCGGCCCACATCGCGTTGAGCACGCTCTGCACGTCCTGCTGGTGCACGACGAGATCGTCGGGTGAGGCACCGGACGGATAGCGTCCGTTGGCGTCGCGGGGTGCGTCGGTGAGAGTGACGGTCACACCCGGACCGCGGCGGGCCACGAGTCCGGCCGGGTCCTCGATCGCGGACAGGTCGTCGAGCACCGCGGCGACGTCCTCGTCGTTCACCGCGGCACGGTCCTGGAGTTCGTCGATGCGGGTAGTGAGATCGTCTCGGGTGGCGGCCAGTTCGTCGGCCTTCTCCTGCGCGGCCCGGACCAGATCGGACAGTCGCGGGGAGTCGCCGGCGCGCAGTTCGTCGCCTTCGGACACTCCGCGAGTGGTACCCACGAGCAGACCGGCCACGAGGCAGACGGCGAGGGTCGCGACACCCCACACGGGCGCGCGCAGTCGTCGTTCCGACACGTCGTACCTCCGATCCTGGCCTTACGTTAGCGTGATCTCAACAGGTAGTTGACCGACCACTCCATCCGTGTACGACGGGTGGAGACGTGAGAACGAGGACACCATGCCCAAGTCGAAGGTTCGCAAGAAGGACGTCTCCGCGACCCGGACGGTGAGCCGCACACCGGTGAAGGTCAAGGGCACGCCGTCGAGCACGTTGTACGTGACGGTGATGCTCGCCCTGATGGTCATCGGGTTGCTGTGGCTGATCGTCTACTACCTCGCGGCCGAGCAGATCACATGGATGAACGATCTCGGTGCCTGGAACTTCCTGATCGGTTTCGGGTTCATGGTGGTCGGTCTGATCATGACGATGAACTGGCGCTGACCTCCACCCCGCTCGGGTTACACCGATGTTATTCATCCCCACCTGGGGATAACACTGTGCACAACCCGGTGAGAGGTCCCCGGGGAACGGATCGGAAGAGGACGCAGATGCCCGACGAGACACCGCTGCGGTGGGCGACGCCGCCCGCCGCGATAGCGGCGTTGTCGGCCGCCGGTATCGCCTTGGCCGTGACCGCCGCGGTTGCGGTTCCCGACGCGGCCGGTCGCGTACTGGTGGGTTTCGCGGCGGTGCTCGTCCTCGTGATGGTCGCGCTCGCGCTGCGGCAGCGTCCGCGTCTCGAAGTGCTTCCCGGAGGAACGGGGATCGCGACGATGCGGTTGACGGGTCGTCGCGAGTTCCCGCGCGCGGCCCTGCACCGCGTGCGGATCGTCGAGTACACGCGCTTCGGGCGGCGCGTGCCGATGCTCGAGATCGACACGATCGACCCCGCGACCGGCACGGAGAACCTGATGATCTTCGGCCGGTGGGATCTGGGCACCGACCCGCGGAAGGTGCACGCCGCGCTGGCGATGCGCGATCTCGCGCCCGATCAGACACCCAGTTGATCGCGTAGCCGCACGACGGCGAGCACGATCGCGACCAGCGTCACCGCGACGACCGCGACCAGCGCGATCCATCCGGTGCGCACGATGCGGTCCCGGTCGGTGCCGGCACCGAGATACTGCGGGGCGTAGAGCAGGGCCGCTGTCGCGGCGGCACCGGCGACGAGACCGCCCAGGTGACCCCACAGGGAGATGCCCGGGACGGTGATGCTGATGATCACGTTGAGGCCGACGATGGTCAGCACGGGTGCCGGGCTGCGACGCAGGCGCAGCAGGATGACGGCCTGCGCGCCGAGCAGACCGAAGACCGCTCCCGACGCTCCGGCGGTGACCGCTCCGGTCTCCATGAACATCACTGCGGCGGACCCGCCGAGGATCGACACGAGGTAGACCGAGAGGTACCGGGCGCGTCCGAGCACGAGTTCGGTGTCGCGTCCGATCACCCACAGGGCGAACATGTTGACGGCCAGATGGAGCAGGCCGAAGTGCAGGAATCCGCTGCCGAGGATCCGGATGTACTCGCCGTGCGCGGCGATGATGGGCGGCCACAACGCCCAGTCGAGGAACAGCGCCGAGCCCTGCTCGTTGGTCATCACGCTGCCCGACTGCGCGGCGGTGATGCCGAAGACGAGCACATTCAGCGCGATGAGCACGTACGTCACGATCGGCGAGGGCCGATCGGAACGGACGGGTGCGCCGGCGATGGTGCGGGCCTGCGGTGTCGACCGTTCGGCCGCGGCGACGCAGTCGACGCAGTGCTGACCGACCGAGGCGGGACGCAGGCACTCGGGGCACGCGGGCCGGCCGCATCGGGAGCAGGCGAGAAGGGTCGGGCGGTCGGGATGGCGAACGCACCGCGGCTGGGGTTGCGGGCCACCACCCTCGGCCGCGGAGCCCCAGCCGGGGTTCGTCATGGGAACTCTCTCAGGAGATGGTGATGCTGTTGATCACGACGTCGTCGACCGGGCGATCGGCGCGGTCGGTGGCGGTGGTCGCGATCGCGTCGACGACCTTCTTCGACTCGGCGTCGACGACCTCACCGAAGATGGTGTGGCGACGGTTGAGGTGCGGGGTCGGGCCGACGGTGATGAAGAACTGCGAGCCGTTGGTGCCCGGGCCGGCGTTCGCCATCGCGAGCAGGTAGCCGCGGTCGAACTGCAGCTCGGGGTGGAACTCGTCGGCGAACTGGTAGCCCGGGCCGCCGCGGCCGGTGCCGGTGGGGTCGCCACCCTGGATCATGAAGCCGTCGATGACGCGGTGGAAGACCGCGCCGTCGTAGAACGGACCGCTGGTCTCGCCCTTGGCGTTCTGGGTCTTGTACTCCTTGGTGCCCTGAGCCAGGCCGACGAAGTTCTCGACGGTCTTCGGCGCGTGGTTGCCGAAAAGCGCAATCGCGATGTCGCCGCGGTTCGTGTGGAGCGTGGCCGTTGCTGTCTGATGCGGTGAAGTCACCCCACCATGGTGCCATTGCCCGCTTCCCGGGCAGGACAGGCGGCGCGGGACACGCTCTCCGGTCACGACCACAGGTCCGGGCGGTATGGAAGAGTGGACGCATGAGCAAGCTGATTCATGCCGAGACCGACGACGTGTGGCTTCCGGCATTCGTGCGACGCCACGACGAATCCGGCAATCTCGCGGGTGCTCTCCGCGTGGCCGGCGAGGGCGCGGTAGCTCTCGCGCAGGGCTCGAGTGCGGCCGGACTGTTCGCAGCACGCAAGGGTCTGGACGTCGCGGGCGAACTGCTCTCGGTGGCCCGGCGGGCCGCGGCCGAGCGGTGTGCCGCGAAGTCGTCCTCTCGTCCGGAGCGCACGGGCAGGCGGTTCGGTCTCGTCGTCGCCGGCGCGGTTGCCGTCGTGGCCGCAGGCGGGGTCGTGTTCTACCGGCGACGACGGCCGGATCACCCTCCGATCGCTCCGGAACCGCCGCGCGTGCGGCCCGCGGAGTCCGCGGCGACGACGACCGACGAGGCCGCCTCGACGCCGGTCTCCCCCGAGTCCACCGACACCTCGGAGGCCTGATCGCCGTCCGCGGTGCCGAATTCTCGTTCCGCCGATCGGATCTCGCGGTCGACGATGAGGCACGCCGCGAAGTAGAGCGCGCCGAGGAAAGTGAGCAGGACGGGGACGAAGGCCAGGAATTCCATGGCCACCTCCGTTCCGATCCGCGATGGGGATCGGCGAGTGACGGGCGGGGCACGTCGTCGGTGACTATTCGAGCGTAGGCGCGTCCGGGAGTACCCGCACGTCCCCGACGACTTCCGCGGTAGTGATCTAGTTCACATCCGACTGCTTCATGATCGACTCGGCCGAACCTGTGATAAGAGGCACATCCGGGTGCATACTCACCAGTAGGCACGCGACCCGGAGGCAGTCATGGCAGAGAGCGCCGATGCCCGAACCCCACAGGTCACCGAGCGGCAGGCTCGTGAAGTAGCGGAGCAGGCGCGCGAATCCGAGTGGAACAAGCCGTCCTTCGCGAAGGAACTGTTCCTCGGACGGCTCACCCTCGACCTCGTCCACCCCTTCCCGCGACCGACACCCGACGAGGACTCCCGTACCGAGGAGTTCCTCGCACGCCTGCGCGCCGCGTGCAGTTCGATGGACGGCAGCCGCATCGAACGCGACGCGCGGATACCCGACGAATACGTCCGCGAGCTGGCCGAACTCGGCTGCTTCGGCATGAAGATCCCGCAGGAGTACGGCGGCCTCGGGCTGTCGCAGGTCGCCTACAACCGGGCCCTGACGGTCGTCGCCTGCGTGCATCCCAGCATCGGCGCGCTGCTGTCGGCCCATCAGTCGATCGGTGTGCCGGAACCGCTCAAGCTCGCCGGCACCCCTGAGCAGAAGCAGCGCTTCCTGCCGCGATGCGCGCGCGGCGCCATCTCGGCTTTCCTGCTCACCGAGCCCGACGTCGGGTCCGACCCCGCCCGACTCGCGTCCACCGCCATCCCGGTCGAGGACGGCAGCGCCTACGAACTCGAGGGCGTCAAGCTGTGGACGACCAACGGGGTGGTCGCCGAACTGCTCGTCGTCATGGCCCGCGTACCGAAGAGCGAGGGCCATCGCGGCGGGATCTCCGCCTTCGTCGTGGAAGCGGATTCACCCGGCATCACCGTCGAACGCCGCAACTCCTTCATGGGCCTGCGCGGCATCGAGAACGGCGTGACCCGGCTGCACAAGGTGCGGGTTCCGAAGGAGAACCTCATCGGACGTGAGGGCGACGGGCTGAAGATCGCGTTGACGACGCTCAACGCCGGTCGCCTCGCCATCCCCGCGATGTGCTCGGGTGCCGGCAAGTGGGCGCTGAAGATCGCCCGCGAATGGTCGTCGGAGCGGGTGCAGTGGGGCAAGCCGGTCGGTGAGCACGAGGCCGTCGCCGCGAAGATCTCGTTCATCGCCGCGACCACCTACGCACTCGAGTCCGTCGTCGAACTGTCGGGCCAGATGAACGACGAACAGCGCAACGACATCCGCATCGAGGCGGCACTGGCGAAGTTGTGGGCGAGCGAGATGGGATGCCTCATCGCCGACGAACTCGTGCAGATCCGCGGCGGACGCGGCTACGAGACCGCCGAGTCGCTGGCGGCGCGCGGCGAACGGGCCGTTCCCGCAGAGCAACTCGTCCGCGACCTGCGGATCAACCGCATCTTCGAGGGGTCGAGCGAGATCATGCGTCTCCTCGTCGCCCGCGAGGCGGTCGACGCCCACCTGCGCGCAGCCGGCGAACTCGCCGACCCCGATTCGACGGGCAAGGAGAAGGCGCAGGCCGCGGTACGGGCGAGCGGGTTCTACGCCCGATGGCTCCCGAAACTCGTCACCGGCAAGGGACAGCTACCGCGGACCTACAACGAATTCGGTTTTCTGGCAACACATCTGAGGTACATCGAACGCAGCTCGCGCAAGCTCGCCCGCTCGACCTTCTACGGGATGGCCCGCTGGCAGGCCGGACTCGAGAAGCGGGAGAACTTCCTCGGACGGATCGTCGACATCGGAGCCGAGCTGTTCGCCGCGACCGCCGTGTGCGTGCGCGCCGAACGGCAACGCGTCGACGGGCACCCGGGAGCCGACGCGGCCTTCGAACTGGCCGACGCGTTCTGCAAGCAGTCGCGGCTGCGCGTGGAGAAGTTGTTCGACGCCCTGTGGACGAACACCGACGCCGAGGATCGTCGCACCGCGGCCGGCGTTCTCGAGGGCAGATACGAGTGGCTCGAGCGCGGTGTGCTCGATCCGAGCGAGGGCACCGGTCCGTGGATCTCCCGCTGGGAACCGGGCCCGTCGACCGAGACGAACGTCGCGCGCCGGATCATCGACACCCGTCACTCGGTGTAGACCCTGCACACGAATCCGGCCCGCACCCCGGAAGGGAGTGCGGGCCGGATCGATTGCGGATTCGAAGGAGCGTCAGAAGGCTCCACAGTTCGACGGTGCGGGCTCACCGCGCAGTCGCGCTTCGATGTACGCGACGGAGTCGGGCAGTCCGCCGATCATGGGCACCGCATGGTTGATGATGAAGCCGGGCAGGATCGGCGGCGTCGTGTTGGGCAGGAACTGCACCGTCGCGCCCTGATCGCACCAGTCCAGCGCCAGCTGACGGCCCTGACCGTAGGGGACCGTGTCGTCCTGCGTGCCGTGCTGGAGGAGGACGGGCACGGCAGGCGTGCGGTTGCCGATGCGCTGCTCCGCGAGGATCTTCTGGACCTGGGGCAGGCGGTCGAGCACGACATCGAGGGGCTCACCCGTGCGGGTGTAGTCGCCGGTGCGCTGGAATGCGAAATTCGCCACCGTCTCCGGGACGCACTGGTTCGCCACGGCCGCGAGCATCTTGCGGCCGCGATCACTGATCTCGGCGTCGATCTCGTCGCGGATCTCCGGGTAGGCGTCGGCCAGACCGTTGATCGTGTACCCGATGGCACCGGTGAGCAGCGTGCCGTCGATCTGCTTCAACGTGGCCACGAGGTCGGCGGGCGGAGCACCCACGTAGGCGCCGACGAGGTTCAGTTCGGGGGCGTACTCGGGTGCGAGCTCGGCCGCAGCGCCCGACGCACCGCCGCCCTGCGAGTAACCGAAGAGGCCGACCGGGCTGTTCTCGGTCACCGACGCGTTCTCGAGCTTCAGCGCCGCGCGCACCGAGTCGAGCACCGCGTGGGCTTCGGCGGCGCGGTTCACGTAGGTGTGGTGCCCCGGCGTACCGAGACCGTCGTAGTCGGTGACGACCACGGCGATGCCGCGCAGCAGCAGCGCGTTGATCGACAGCACCTCGTACTCGGTGAAGAAGTCGAGGGGCGGATTATAGTTGACGAGCGCGCCGAGATTGCGGGACGGCGCGCACTGGTCACCCTGACCGTGGGTACCGACGGCCAGCGCGACGAGCGGCCGGTCGCCGGGACCGTTCCACGGCGTCGACGGCTCGATGTAGGTGCCGCTCACCGCGTCGGGTACGCCTTTGGCGTCGTTGCTGCGGTACAGCAGCTTGGTGCCCTGACCCGGGAAGATGCCGTCGGCGACCGGTGCGCGCAATGCCAGATCGGACGGTGCCGTGCGCAGGACGTCGCCGGGAGCACCCGTCGGCAGTGGGTCGGGCGGGAGATAGAAGTCCGTCTCGGCTCCCGCTGTCGCCGCGGTTCCGAGAATTCCGCCGGCAAGGACGGTCGTCGTCACCGCCGCGGCCATCCACTTCCGAGCGCGCCCCACCATGTTGTTCCTCCACCTGGATCCACCGGAACCGTGTGTCCCTCGTCACGGCGGTACGGACTGTAACACGTACTTACCGGAAAGTAAGGTCGGCACTTCCCTCCCTGTCTGCCACAATCGTTCTTCGCGCCCGAAGCGGTGCATTTGTCCGGCGCACCCGGAGCGAGTCGGGTCCTCGGCAGCACGACGGACGAGCAGCCTCTCGAGGAAGGGAAGACATGGCAATCGGTGTCGGCCTCCGGATCGGGCGAGTCGTGTCCACGGCGGTCATCGCATCCAACGAACCCGGCACTCCCGACCCTGTCGTCCTCGCCCGCGACTCCGTCCTGCACGTCGACCACGACGGCAACACGTCGCTCGGCAGCGTGGCGCACGGGGACGAAGCACGCACGATCGCGGGCTTCCTCACGCGGGTCGGCGACGCCTCGGGCATCACCGCGAGCGACGGTCGCATGTACCGCGCCGAGGACGCGATGGCCACCGCCATCCACTGCCTGTTGCGGGAGTGCCACCCGTTGCCGACCTTCGGCGGCATGGACCGGGACAGCGACCCCGGCTACGCCGCCACCTACCCGTCGCACTGGGATCCGGACACCATCGCGACCTTGCGTGCCGCCCTGGACTACGCGAATCTGCGGCACGTGGATCTCGTGTCCGACGCGCAGGCGGCCGCCGCCTGGTACGCCTCCGAGATCTCCGAGACCCCTGGCCAACTCGTGGGGGTCTTCCATCTCGACGACGGCGGCTCGACCGTCACCCTCGTACGCTCGGGCGTGCCCGCCGGCAAGGCCTACCGCACCCCCGCCCAGGGCGCACCGTCCCCGGCAGCCCAACTCGCCACGGCCCTCGGATCGTTCGGCTGGATACCGGACAATCTCGAGGCCGTCGTCGTCATGGGCGACGGTCTCGTCGCACGAGATCGCACCCACATCCAGGAGATCGCGAACAGCCTCGCCACGAAGCTCACGGTGCGCAGCCTCGTCGGGCCGGGCCCGGAACAGACGGCGGCGCTCGGCGCCGCGATCCTCGCGGCCGGATTCACGCCGGCACGCGAGACCAACAAGACCCGGATCGGACTTCCACCTTCCTACGACGAAACCGACGTACTCACCGGCGGTTTCGCTCGGCTGCGCGAACTCGAGGAGAGACGTCTCGGGGCCGAGAGCACCGCCGAGAACCGCGGAGCCGCGAGGAAGGAGGCCACACCCGTTCCGGTGCTCACCACGGGCACCGCAGACGAGAACACCGGCAACACGAGAACGGTCGTCATCGGGGTGGTCGCCGTTCTCGTGCTGATCGCGATCCTCGCCGGCATGCTGCTCTGATCGATCTCCTGTCTCCGATCGACCCTGCTCAGTCCGCCGGGGTGCGGTCGGGAGCCGGAACCGCAGCGAGCGCGGCGGCGTCCTCGTCCCCGAAACGGTCCTCGAGCACGGCGGGAGCGAAATCGAGATCGATCTCCTCCAGCGGGCGTCCGCGCGCGGATTCTATTGCGCCGAGCCGTCTCTGTGCCCGGTCGGCCGCATAGGAGATGAACTCGTCGTTGTCGAGACCGTAGGGCTGTTCGTCGAACTGCTCGTTCTGCCACTGGATCATTCCGGTCGCGAGGGGAAGCAACTCCTCCATCCGCTGCAACACGACGTTCCAGTTCGAGTCGTCCGCTGCCACATGCCGTCGGCAGGTGAACGTGCCCCAGGCCATGTGCCGGCGCTCGTCGGAGCCGATCCGCCGGATGATCTCCTGCATGCCCGGCAGGATCCCGTACTTGGTGCACACCTTCTGCCACGCGTAGTAGCCCGTCAGCGCGAGACTGCCCTCGATGACGTGGTTGTAGGTGACACTCGCGCGGACCTGATTGGCCGGGGACGGATCTCGATCGAGCACGCGCAGGCTGTGCGGCAGTTCCTCGTAGAACAGCCGCCGGTAGTAGGGATTCTCGGCAACGAACGGGTGCAGGTCGGATGTCAGTCCCACGGTGTCCATCCAGCGACGGAACACCTGCACGTGCTTGGCCTCCTCGTAGCAGAACTGGGTCAGGTACATCTCGTCACCCAACCGGCCCTCCGCTTCCATGGCGCGGAGGAACGGAAGGATGTCCTGCGTGACGGCCTCCTCGCCGGCGACGAACAACGCGACCAGATAGGTCGAACTGCGGCGTTGTTCCGAGTTGAGCGACGCCCAGTCCTCGGCGTCGTGGGAGAAGTCGATGTCCATCGGATCCCAGTGCGCTGCGTTGCCCTTCGCGAAGAGCCGGAGCGGGAAGGCGTCCCAGTTCAGGCCGCCTTCCCGCAGCGACGCGAAACCCTGACGCATCTGTGTAATCTCGGTCACACCCTCGAGGCTAGACCTCGATTCCACATACGTCGCGGTCTTGTCTCAGTCACCCAGCAAGGTGTCGCCGGGATACCCCTTCGGACCGAATCCCGGAGGGACGAGAAAGACCGCCGACCCGATCGGCGTGATCCACGGATTCAGCGCGTCGTGCTCGGCGAGGCGCTGCTGCACCGGGACGAACTGACGGTCCACGTCCACCTGGTAGGTGGCGAACAGCAATCCGGCGCCGTCCTGGTCGTCGTAGTTGTAACCCCGTCGCAGGAACTGCTCGTCGCCGGTGCGGGGACGTGCCCGCGCGACGTGCGATTCCGGCGGGATCACCGGGATACCGAACCGGTCGGTGGCCTCGAAGTCGGCGTCGTCGTGTTCCTCCGAACCCGTCAGCGGAGCACCGTTCGACAGTCGCCGGCCGACGGCGAGTTCCCGAGCGGGACGGTCCAGCTCGTCCCAGGTGTCGAGTTCCATGCGGATCCGGCGTAACACGAGCGAGGTGCCACCGGCCATCCACGGCGGGTCACCCGGATTCCACACCTGCCGGTCGAAGTCCGGGCTGTGCGGCGCGGGATTGACGGTGCCGTCTACCTGCCCCATGAGGTTGCGCATGGTCGTCCCGTCGGGTCGCGTGCCGGCCGCACGCCGGAACCCTCGCTGGATCCAGCGGACCGTCGCCACCGATCGCACACTCCTGGTGAGTGTGCGGACCGCGTGCGAGACGGTCACCGGGTCGTCGGCGCAGACCTGCAACAGCAGGTCGCCGCCGGACCATCGTTCCTCGAGCCGGTCGATCGGGAAGGCCGGCAGCGGCTTCAGCCACGCGGGTCGTCGGTCGGTCAGGCCCGCGGCGTCGAAGACCGCGGGACCGTAGCCGACCGTGACCGTCAGCCGGGCCGGGTCGACGGCGAGTTCGGGTTCGGTGTCGCCCAGCGCCGGCGTCCCGGTGGTGAGTCGCCGCGAATCCTCGGCCCACACCCGCATGATCCCGACGAGCCCGTCACGATCGACACCCTCGGCGAGGTCCAATGCCACGAACGACGCGAAGGACTGCGCGGGGGTGTCGATACCGGCCTGATGGGTGCCGTGGATCTCCACGGTCCGCGCGCCGATCGGTTCGGAGATGCGGGACGCGACCGCCGTCCCACCTCCGACCGCGCCGAGTCCTGCTGCACCCAGCGCGGCGACACCGCCCCCGAGCAGGGTGCGTCGAGTGAACCTAGCCATCGTGGGCTGCCCCGTCGTGGGACGGCACGTACTCCTCCTGTGCCCCGGCGAAGTCGCGGACCTGGGCCGTGAACTCCTCGGTCGATCCGTCCGCGAACTCGAGTGTGAAGGTCACCGTGCTCCCGGGTCGCAGAGGCTCCACGAGGTCCATGAGCATGAGGTGGTCGCCGCCGGGCGCGAGGCTGTGCACGGTGTCCGCGGGGATGACGAGCCCGTCCCCCATCTCCTGCATCACCATCGAGGCGCCGCCGGACGACACCATCTCGTGCAGTTCCGTGGTGGCGGATGCAGGACTGGACGCGCCGACGATGTGCACGTCACTGCTGCCGGTGTTCTCGATCTCGGCGAAGGCACCGGTCATCCCGGTGTCGGATGCCTTGACCCAGGCTTCGGACACGACGACGGCCTCGGCCGAGTCGGTGGTGCCGGTGTCGGAACCGCAGGCGGCGGCGAGCAGGGCCGTTGCGGCGATCGCAGTGCCGAACATGGTCTTCTTCATGATTCTCCGTAAGTGTCGGTGCCTCTGCGGGCACACGGAACGAGCGGTCGCCGGCGGCGGCGACCGAGAAGGTTGACCTAGCGGAGAACAACGGGAGGTGCGCGGCTGCCGGTTCCGCCGACGAGTAGTACGCCGGGACCGATATCGGGGCGGTGGATCGTCGGGACAGGTTCGGCGACGGCCACGGGCAGCGTGCGGTACGTCTCGGGAACGATCCGGCGCAGCGCTGCGAGTGCTGCTTCGCAGCCCTTCTCGGCACCCCGTACCAATACTGCGGCGAGGAGGACGGCAACCGCGTGGGCGGACATCATTCCGGATCCCGGTGTGTGCAGGTGACCGTCGTGGAGTCCCAGCACGAGGTGGCCGGCGACCTGCCCGAGGACGAGGACGAGCGGCACCGGAAGCCTGGTTTCGCCGGTGAGGACTCCGACAGCGAAGGCAAGCCCGAGGAGGAACACCAGGGCGTCCTGGTGGGGAATCGCTCCGCCGGCGAAGGCGTGCGCGGCGATGCTCAGTGCGGCCGAGATTCCGCTCACGAAGACCGCGCGCATGCGCATCACGGTGTTCACCTCGGCCATGAAGTCAGAATACTTCCCTCACCTGCGATTACTACCCCATGTAGTAACTATCACCGAATATAACGACAGAGCGTCGGTAAGATATCGACGTGCCGTCGAGAAGATTGGGCACATACCCGGTCCAGCCCACGAAGGACTCCACATGTTTCTTGCCATGCGCGAACTATGGTTCGCGCGCACCCGCTTCCTGTTGATGGGCGCCGTCGTCGCGCTCATCTCGATCCTCATGGTGATCCTGTCCGGTCTGTCGTCCGGTCTCGTCGTCGACGGCGTCTCCGCACTGCAGCGCACACCGGTGCAGGCATTCGCCTTCGCCGAAGGAACCAAGGCCGACTCCGCATTCTCCCGATCCGTGGTCACGGAAGACCAGGCCGACACCTGGCGTGCCCGCCCGGACGTCGCTCGCGCCGAACTGTTCGGCAACACCATCGTCAACGCGAAAACCGAGAGCGGGGTCCCCGTGGACCTCACACTCTTCGGCATCCGGCCGGGCTCGTTCCTCGAACCCTCGGTCTCCGAGGGGGCACCGCTCGGTGGTGACACCGATGTCGTCCTCAGCGACAGCGCCCGCGCCACCGGCGTCGAACTCGGCGACACGATCGTCGTCGATCGTCTCGGTACCCGGTTGGACGTCGTCGGGTTCACCTCCGACAAGCGCACCTTCGGTCACGTCGACGTCGCCTACCTTCCCCTGAGCACCTGGCAGGAGATCCACGCCGGTGTCCGGCTCGGTGAACAGGTCCCTCCGAGCGCGTACACCGAAGCCAGTGTGGTCGCGATCGAGGGTGTGGACGGAGCACTGCCCGATCTCACCGCGGGTGACGCAGCAGCCGGTACGACAGCGAAGACCCTGGAGGAATCGTTCGATTCCTCCCCCGGCTACAGCGCCGAGATGATGACGATGTCGATGATCACCGCCTTCCTCTACGCGATCTCAGCCCTCGTCGTAGGAGCGTTCTTCACGATCTGGACCGTGCAGCGCAGCCGTGAGATCGCCGTCCTCCGCGCCATGGGCGCCTCCACCGGATTCCTCCTGCGCGACGCCCTCCTGCAGGCCGTGATCGTGCTCGTCGGCTCGGTCGCCTTCGGTGTGCTCGTCGGTCTCGGACTCGGGTCGGGCCTCGAGGGCAGCGGCATGCCTTTCGTCCTCGAATCCGGCCCCGTCGCTCGAGGTGCCGTTCTGCTCGTCGTCCTCGGCCTGCTCGGCGCCGCCCTCGCCGTGGTCCGCATCGTCCGTGTCGATCCGCTCGCTGCCCTGGGAGAGAACAGATGACCGTCACCACCTCCACCGGCCTCGCACTGTCCGACGTCTGCCTGTCCTTCGGCGACGGCGACAGCACGGTCCACGCCCTCGATCACGTCGACCTGGGCGTCGAGCCGGGTGAACTGGTCGCCGTCGTCGGGCCGTCCGGTGCCGGCAAATCGAGTCTGCTGGCGGTCGCCGGTGGCCTCGGCCGACCCACTTCCGGCACCGTGAGTGTCGACGGTATCGAGGTGACCGCACTCGACCCGCGGGCGACCGCGAAGCTGCGCCGAGAGCGGGTCGGGTTCGTATTCCAGTCCGGCAATCTCCTCCCCGCCCTGACCGCACGCGATCAACTGCTCCTCGTCGAGAAGATCGCCGGACGCCCCGGACGGAACCCTGACGAGCTGCTCGCCTCGGTGGGTATGGAGCACCGCGCCCAGCGGCGACCCGGGCAGCTCTCGGGCGGTGAGCGTCAACGTGTCGGCATCGCGCGGGCCCTGATGGCCGAACCGTCGTTGTTGCTCGTCGACGAACCCACCGCCGCCCTCGATCGGAAACGCAGCCACGAGGTCGTCGAACTGCTGGCACGGGAAACCCACACCAGTGGAGTGGCTACGATCATGGTCACCCACGACCACGAAATCCTGCGGCACTGCGACCGCGTGCTCGAAATGGTCGACGGAAGACTTCGACCACACGACTGAACGGTCGACAGCCGAACGAGGAGGGCCGGCGGTGCCGAAAATTTCCGCAGCGACGGTCGCGGAGCACCGCGCAGCGCAGCGCCGTGCCCTCCTCGACGCGGCGCTCGAACTCCTCGCCGAGAAACCGGAACAGGCACCCTCGCTCGGCGACGTGGCGCGTCGTGCGGGTCTGGCCCGGTCGAGCGTCTACAACTACTTCGATTCGCGCGACGACCTGCTGCACGCGGTCGTCGTCGACATGTTCCCGCGCTGGAACACGCGCGTGGTCGAGGCGATGGAGAAGGTGTCCGATCCGACGGAGCGGGTGCTGACGTACATCGACGTCAATCTGCAGCTGGTCGCCGAGGGAGAGCACGCGATCGTCGGTGCTCTCGCCGCTTTCACCCCTCAGGCGTTCAGTGACGAGAGCATGCACGCCATGCATCAGGACCTCGTCCTCCCCCTCGTCGAGTCGCTGCGGGTCCTCGGAGTCGCGGATCCCGAACTCGATGCCGAGCTCGTCACCGCGCTTGTGCACAAGGGAACGGAATTGATCGAATCCGGCCGCAAACTCGACGAGGTGCGCTCCTCGATCCGCAGGGTTCTCACCACCGCGCTCTCCTGATGTTTCACGTGAAACGGACCGTCGATCCGGGACCGTTCACGATCACCTCGGGGTGACAAGCTCCCGGAGCGGGTCACCACCGTCGACGAACAGGCGCGCATCCGGCCGTGTCGCCGCCGCGATCCGCTCCAGAGCAACCCTGCCGGCTTCGGGTGCCGACCGTCGAGTGCACCGACCCTGATCCAGCACACGTAGGTGCGGCTCCAGCGGCAGCGCCGCGACGATCTCGGCGAGTCGCGGAGAGAGGCGAGGCGTCACCCTTCGAGTGTGGAATGTGGGCAGACGGGCCGAGGCAGCAACAGAGAAAGGGCGCTTCCGAAAGATCGGAAGCGCCCTTTACCTGCATTCATGTGATTGTGGAGCCTAGGAGATTCGAACTCCTGACATCTGCCTTGCAAAGGCAGCGCTCTACCAACTGAGCTAAGGCCCCGTCCGCCGCGTCAGCGACTGGGAACCGCGTGCCATTCGTCTTCGCTCCGAAGCATGCGAGCGATTCCGAGAACGATCAGAATCCCGGTTCCCACGAGCGCGAGAACCCTCATTCCGATCATCCTTTCGGCACGGGAGTGGGCCTAGGAGGACTTGAACCTCCGACCTCTTCGTTATCAGCGAAGCGCTCTAACCGCCTGAGCTATAGGCCCTCGAACCGAGATGGNCCCCACCGGGGTCGCCGGAAACAAATCGCCTCGGCGGGGCAGCGTTCCGGCGGGTCAATCCGGGTCCGCGAGGGTGGCCTGAACGCCGCCTACGAGATCGGTGCAGAGGTTGTAGATGAACGCACCGAGGGTCGCGAGAGCCGTCAGCAACACCGTGTTGGCGATGCCGATGATCGTCGCGTAGCCGAACACCTGGCCGGCCGAGACGAGCGCACCGCTACCGGCGTCGGAGACGATGTCGGTGAACGCACTGTTGAGGCGTTCCCATACCCCCATGCCGGCCAGCACGCCGTAGAGTAGGCCGACCGCGATCATCCACACGAAGAACAACGACACCGAGATCACCGACGAGATCTTCAGCATCGACCAGGGGTCGATACGGCGGATCTGCACGGTGGCCCGCAGCGGTCCGGCGGCGGGGATCGCCGTGGGCACCGCGGTGGTGGCGGGGGCGCTCACCTGCGGGGTCTCCCCCGTGCTCGGCGAACCGGTCGACGGATGCTTCACTGCGGACAGATCCGGCAGGTCCTTGGCGAGATCCTTGCGTTCGATGTGCCGTGTCGGGCCGTCGATTACCGCGGACTTCGCCTTCGCTGCAGCCGCCCGGTCGCGCGTCCCGCGCGCGGCGTCTCCGCCCCCGGCCGGGCTAGCTCCTCCGGCGGCATTGGGAGCCGCTGTGCCGGTCACGACGGGACGCGTCGACGGCTCCGGGCCTCCGGCCGCAGAGCCCTTGGCCGAGGCCCCAGCGGGGCGCTGAGGCGCTCCACCCTGCTTGGACAGACCCTGACCCACACCCGGAACGTTCGTCTGCGGAGCGTTCTGCGGGGAGCCCGACTGCGCCGACGCCGCTCCCCGCTGCCAGGGAGGGGTCGGGCCGCCGGAGCGGGGCATCTGGGCGGTGCGTTGCTGACCTGTGGCCGGCTGATCGGCCGCAGCCGATCCGTTCTTACCGTCCGATGAGGCACCACCGGACTTCTGGGAGCCGCCCTGAGCAGGCGTGTCCTGCGCCGCCTTCGCCGTCGGCTCGGCGGCCTTCCGGCCTGCTGCCGGCTGCTGGTCGGCCGGACCCTGCACGGGTGCCGGGTCCGCTGCTCCCGCTGCGGGAGCGGACGAACCCTCCGCCGGTGCCCCAGGAGCCTGCGAAGGCTGGGCCGGTGACGACTGCGACGGCCGGTTCTCCGGCGCCGGTTTCTGCTCCGAGGCCGGGCCCTGCTGCGTGCCCTTGTTCTCGGGCTTCACCTCGTTCTCTGTACGGTCCTCCGGCTTCCGACCGGTTTGCCCGCGATCGGCCCCGTTCGGTCCCTGGGGAGTGCTCACTTACGACTCCTTAGCTCCGGCTGCGTCGGCTTCGTCCGGCTCGTCGGCGTTGCGCGCGATCGCGAGCAATGTATCGCCCTCGGCCAGGTTCATGAGCCGCACGCCCTTGGTCTGACGGCCTGCCTTGCGCACCTGCTTCGCCGCAGTGCGGATGACACCGCCGCTCGAGGTGATGGCGTACAACTCGTCGTCGTCCTCGACGATGCGCGCCCCGACCAGGTTGCCACGCTTGCGGTCGTACTGGATGGTCAGAACACCCTTACCGCCGCGACCTTGGACCGGGTAGTCCTCCATCGGGGTGCGCTTGGCGTAACCACCCGAGGTCGCGACCAGCAGGTACGTGCCCTCCTTGACGACGTTGAGCGAGAGCAGCTTGTCCTCGCCGTTGAACCGCATGCCCTGCACACCGGAGGTCGCGCGGCCCATCGGACGCAGCGCCTCGTCGGTGGCCGAGAAACGGATCGACTGGCCCTGCTGCGAGACGAGCAGCAGATCGTCCTCGGCGGAGCACAACACCGCGCCGACGAGCTCGTCGTCGCCGCGCAGGTTGATCGCGACGATGCCGCCCGAACGGTTGGAGTCGAAGTCCGACAGGCGCGACTTCTTGACCAGGCCGTTGCGGGTCGCGAGCACCAGGTACGGCGCATCCTCGTAGGTTTTGAGGCGGATGACGCCCTGGATGCGCTCGTCGGGCTGGAAGGCCAGGAGGTTCGCGACGTGCTGACCACGCGCCGTGCGATTCGCCTCGGGCAGCTCGTACGCCTTCGCGCGGTAGACGCGGCCCTTCGTCGTGAAGAACAGCAGCCAGTCGTGCGTGGACGTCACGAAGAAGTGCTTGACGATGTCGTCCTGCTTGAGCTCGGCGCCCTTGACGCCCTTGCCGCCGCGCTTCTGCGAGCGGTACAGGTCGGTGCGCGTGCGCTTGGCGTAACCGGTCTCGGTGATGGTGACGACGACGTCCTCACGTGCGATGAGGTCCTCGTCGTTGACATCGCCGTCGGCCGCGACAAGCCGCGTGCGGCGCTCGTCGCCGTACTTGTCGACGATCTCCTTCAGCTCGTCGCGGACGATGGCGCGCTGCCGCTCCGGACGGGCCAGGATGTCCTTGTAGTCCTCGATCTCGCGCTCGATCTCGGCGAGGTCGTCGACGATCTTCTGACGCTCGAGAGCAGCCAGGCGACGCAGCTGCATCGCCAGGATGGCGTCGGCCTGGATCTCGTCGACCGTGAGCAGATCGATCAGGCCGGCGCGCGCGATGTCGACGGTCTGCGACGCGCGGATGAGCGCGATGACCTCGTCGAGCGCGTCGAGGGCCTTGACCAGGCCGCGCAAAATGTGGGCGCGTTCCTCGGCCTTGCGCAGCAGGTACCGCGTACGCCGGACGATGACCTCGATCTGGTGGTCGACGTACAACCGGATCATCTGGTCGAGGCGCAGCGTGCGCGGCACCCCGTCGACGATCGACAGCATGTTGCAGCCGAAACTCGTCTGCAGCTGCGTGTGCTTGTAGAGGTTGTTGAGAACCACCTTGGCCACCGCGTCGCGGCGGACAGTGACGACGATGCGCATGCCCACGCGGTCGGACGACTCGTCGTGGATGTCGGAGATGCCCGCGATCTTGCCGTCGCGGACCTGTTCGGCGATCGACGTGATGAGGTTGTCCGGGTTGACCATGTACGGCAGCTCGGTGATGACGATGCTGGTGCGGCCCTTGGAGTCCTCTTCGATCTCCACGACGCCGCGCATCTTCACCGATCCGCGACCGGTCGTGTAGGCATCGTGGATGCCCTGCGTGCCCGTGATCAGGCCGGCGGTCGGGAAGTCCGGTCCCTTGATCCGCTCCATGACCGCGGCGAGGGTGGTCTCCTCGTCGGCCTCGAAGTTGTCGAGCGCCCAGTAGATGGCCTCCGCAACCTCCCCGAGATTGTGCGGCGGGATGTTGGTGGCCATACCGACCGCGATACCGCCCGAACCGTTGATCAACAGGTTGGGGATACGGCTGGGGAGAACCGTCGGTTCCTGCGTGCGGCCGTCGTAGTTCGGCTGGAAATCGACCGTCTCGTGGTCGATCTCCCGCAGCATCTCCATCGCGAGCGGCGTGAGCCGGCACTCGGTGTACCGCATGGCGGCGGCGCCGTCGTTGCCGCGGGAACCGAAGTTGCCCTGGCCGTCGACGAGTGGATAGCGCATCGACCACGGCTGCGCCAGACGCACGAGCGTGTCGTAGATCGACGCGTCGCCGTGCGGGTGGTAGTTGCCCATGGTCTCGGCGACCGCGCGCGCCGACTTCACGTACCCGCGGTCGGGACGGAAGCCGTTGTCGAACATCGCATAGAGCACGCGACGGTGCACCGGTTTGAGACCGTCACGCACGTCGGGCAGAGCACGGCCCACGATCACGCTCATCGCATAATCGATGTAACTGCTCTGCATCTCCTGCTGGATGTCGACGGGCTCGATGCGGTCGTGCCCCGGCCCCTCCGGAGGCAACGTGGTGTCGGTCATGAGCTCCTTCTTCTACTCGGCTCGCACGCCCGGCTCCGGCCTTCGGCCCGACGGACGTCTCGCAACCACACGAGTCTATAGGTGCAGGTCAGCCGATGCCGAGAAGGACAGGCACTTCACAGCCCGAGATCTGTCCGGAACCGAGTTCTCACATGTGGGATCCGGTGACCGGGTCGCGGTCCACCTGCCGTTCCGCCTCCGACGCCCACTGCCCGAGCCGGGCGTCGCGCACGGCGTCCTCCGGGTCGGAGGCGAGCAGCAGCGCGGTGATCGGCACGGCCAGGACGATGATGCCGAGGACGAACGCAGGGAACAGCAGCGACATCACGGTCATGCCTTCGGGCGCGGGCATGCTCGGATCGAGGGTGACCCGCACGCCGGCCATGCCGGTGTAGTGCAGCGCCACGACCGCGCATCCCATGACGAAGGCCGCGACGACGCGGATCTCGAGACGACGCGTGCGGCGGGCCAGTGCGAGCGCGGCCGTGGAGGCGACGACACCGATGATCACCGAGGCGATCACGTACCCCGTCTCGTGTTCGATCGCGCCCCGGATGCGGATGGCGTACATGCCGCTGTAGTGCATCATGCTGACGGCGGCGCCCATGAGCAGACCGCCGATGAGCAACCGCACCGATTCGGGAATGCGGTGCTTGCTGACGTCGTGCACGTCGGCGATCCGCAGACCCACGAGGGTCGCGACGACGGCGAGCACGACAGAGAAGACGGTCGGTGCCAGTTCGTATCGGATGGTCGTACCCGGCACGGAGAAGCCCATCATGCCGATGAAATGCATGAGCCAGATGCCCACGCCGCCGATGGACAACGATGCCATGAGGAGCCACCAGTTGCCGCTGCGCCGCGGCTCTTCGAGCGACCGCCGGACACAGGACAATCCGACGAAGGAGCCCATCACAGCGGTGGCGTAGGAGAGGAGGAAAACCCACATCCCCATGGAGAAGTGGTGTACGTCGTGCGACACGTGAGGTCCTCACAGCGGCGCGCTGTCACCACCGCGCTCGGAGGGCACGCGCCACGACCTACCCGATGCGGGCTGCACCCCGACTTTCCAGCAGCGTAAGCGAGCTTATCGCGCTGTGGGTGTTCACATCACATCACCGTTTCACATGTCGCCCGTAAGGACGGGAGACCGTCTCGGGGCCGTCCCCACCGAGCCAGATCGCCATCTCCCGCTCCTGCTCGAGGTCCTGTGTGCTCGCCGATGCCATCAGAGCTACGACCGGCACCGCGAGCAGCGCGACACCGATGATGAATCCAGGGAACAGCAGGGTCATGATGGTCATCCCCTCCGGATTCGGAGCGGACGGATCGACGGTCACCGCGATCCCGGCCATGCCCGTGTAGTGCAGTGCCACCACGGCGCATCCCATGACGGCGGCGGCCGGGATCCGCACGGCCGGCCGTTCCGCGACCCGCGACAGCCACAACGCGACGATCGACGCGACGACACCGATCGCGACGGACGCCGCGACGTACGACCGTCCCTGCTCGAGTTCGCCCTGGATCCGCACCGCGGCCATGCCGCTGTAGTGCATGCCGGCGACCGCGAAGCCCATGATCACGCCGCCGACGAGAAGCCGGACATCCGACGGCAACCCACGGATCCACTGCACGTCGGTGTCGAGGATCCGCAATCCGACCAGCGTGGCCGTCACGGCGAGCGCGACCGACAGCAGCGTCAGTCCGAGGTCGTAGCGGATCGCGGAACCGGGTACGTCGAAGCCCATCATCCCGATGAAGTGCATCAACCAGATTCCGACGCCCCCGATGGACAGGGCTGCCATGAGTGTCCATCGGGTCCGGGCGACCGACGTCCATGCGTTCGCAGCCTTGCGCGCGCAGGACAGACCGGCATAGCACCCCACTGCGGACGTGATGTAGGCGAGTGCGAAAAGCCAACCGCCCATGGAAAAATGGTGAACCTCGTGCGACATGTTGCCCCCCAGGAAGCGGCACGCACGGCACATCGATCCGTGTCGTGCCGAGTAGACCGACAGCGACCCCCGACGCTGCACAGAAGACTACTCCACTTCCGGGATTTCAACCAGATATATTGACTTACAACATGTTCGGACGATATTCAGAAGGTCCGACCGTCGACGGGATCTACCGGGCCGTCGGCCGCCCACCGCTCGGATTCCTCTTCCAGTTCCGCCGCAAGACGATCCGGGGCCTGGAGCACCAGGACGATCGGAACGGCCAGCAGCAACAGGCCTACGACGAAGAGCGGGAAGAGAATGGAGAAGACCTCGATCCCACCGGAAACCACCACGGCGGGGTCGATCTCCACACGGACCGACGCGGCGGCGAGGAAGTGCACCGCGATCACGGCGACGCCGGCCAACGCGCTGCTCAGCAGGCGCTTGGGCCACGTGTCCGCCGTCTTCACCTGGGCCAGGAAGCCCACGGCCGTCGCGATCGCCAGCCCCACCGCTGCGGCGACCCAGAGCGGATCGAAGGTCAGCGATCCCTGGATCCGCACCGCTGCGAGGACCGAGAACGGCGCGCCCGCAAGGCCGGCGCCCAGCACGAGAGCACCCGTGACCGTCCGGGCGAGGGTGGCGGGAGCGTTGTCCGGGATCGCGACGAGCAGCGCCACGTACACCGACACCAGCGCGACGAGCATCGAGAACACGATGGTGACGGTGTCGAACCGCACCACACTGTCCTCGACGTTGAAGCCCGCCATCGGAAGGAACATAGCGAGCCAGACACCGACGCCACCGCTCACCAGGGCAGCGAGAATCATCCAGTACGAACGCAATCGGTCGCTGGAGGTGGTACGGACCCGTCGAGCACCGGTGACCCCGATGAACACCCCGATCGCCGAGGTCAGATAGGCAAGGACCGTGACCCACGAGCCCATCGTGAAGAGTTCGAGGCCCTCCCCCATTACTGGGTCACCGGCTGGTGCAGCTTCCGCAGAGCGTATTCGGTGACGGTGACCAGGGCCTGCTTCGCCGACTCACGTGCTCGCGCATCGATCGACACGATCGGCACATCCGCCGAGATCGCCATCGCCTGACGGATGTCCTCGAGCGGGTACCGGGGAGCATCGTCGAATTCGTTGATGGCGACGATGAACGGGAGATTGCGCGCCTCGAAGAAGTCGACGGCGGCGAAGCTCTCATCCAGGCGACGCGTATCGATCAGCACAATCGCCCCGATGGCGCCGCGGATCAGGTCGTCCCACATGAACCAGAAGCGGTGCTGTCCGGGCGTGCCGAACAGGTAGAGGACGAGGTCGTCGGCCAGACTGATACGACCGAAGTCCATGGCGACCGTGGTGGTCGCCTTCTGCGGTGTCGCAGAGAGGTTGTCGACGCCGTCGCTGGCGTTCGTCACGAGCGCCTCGGTACGAAGCGGCACGATTTCCGACACCGTCCCGACCAGAGTCGTCTTACCGACGCCGAAGCCTCCGGCGATCACGATCTTGGTCGAGGTCACGCGCTTCGTGGCGTTAGAGTTCGCGAAGTCCACTGAGGACCCTTTCAATCAGCTCACGACGCTCCGCGTCGCTCGAATCGTCTTTCAGCGTGGCCAGGATCTGTACGTGTCCGGCTTCGACGAGATCGGCGACGAGCACGCGTGCCACGCCGATCGGCACCCCCACGCGCGCGGCGATCTCCGCGACGGAGGGTGATTCCTTGCACAGCTCCAGGATCGTGGCATTGATGTTGTCCAGATCCCGGGACCGATCGTCGGTTCCCGGAATGGCCTGGATGAGCGCCTCCAACGCCAGTTCGACCGCAGGACTCGTACGTCCCGAAGTCAGGGAGTAGGGCCGGACCAGACTGGGCTGATCCGGCACGGACTCCGGCTTCCGCGATTCCATGGCCACCTCGACGTCAGGACCCTAGACCGACCCGCGGGGTGGCTTCGACCGAAGCACCCACTCGATCGACCAAGAGCGCCATCTCGTAACCGACCTGTCCGATGTCGCACTCGGAGGCGGTCAGAGCCGCCAGGTGCGAGCCGTCGCCGACGCTCATCAGCAGCAAGTAGCCGTGCTGCATCTCCACGACGGACTGCAGCACACCCCCACCGTCGAACAGCTGCGACACACCGTTGGACAGGCTGGCCAGACCCGAGGTCACCGCAGCGAGCTGCTCGGCACGATCCACCGGGAGGTGGGCGCTGGCGGCCATGAGCAGACCGTCGGCGGACACGAGCACGGCATGCGAGACACCCGGGACTTCGCGCGCGAAGTTGGAAACCAACCAGTCCAATGGACGAGCTGCGTCGGATCCATGATCAATATTCATCGAACTCCCTGTTCGTCGTTCTCGCGATTGCTGGAATTCGCCGAGGCGCGTCCGTTGCGGACACCCTGCTGATGGCGGCTCAAGTTGGCCCGGATGGCTTCCGGGTCTCGACGTCGAATGGTCCTCGGCAGCTCACCCGTTGCCGGTGCCCGAACAGCACCCGGCACCAGACGCTCGCCGGGAGCGCGCCGCGGAAGACCCGCGGTGGTGTGCTCCTCCACGGGGGACTCGGTAGCACGCTGTGCGGCTTCCCAACCCGCGTCCGCCGCGGAGTGCCACTCCCGCTTCCTGCGGTCCTCCGGAAGGCTCGTCGGGTCGACGAGCCAGTCCGACATCATCGTGGTGAAGATCGGGGTGTTCGCCGGCTGCGGACGGGCCAACGCGAGGTCGGACCGCGGCTGGAAGAACGATGCGGTCTTCGCCGAGTTGGTCCGGTAGCGATGGCGGGCCGCCTGCTGCGCGTCGCTGTGCGGCGAGACGGAGCCACCGTCGGCGATGCTCGGGCCGGAGACCGCTGCGGCCGAATCGGGTTCGGAAGCGTTGGTCGACGCAGCGGGTTGCTGCGGAAGCCCCGGCGTGCTGCCCGGCTGACGACGCGGCAGACCGGGCGTGCTTCCCGGACGACGCTGCGGGAAACCCGTCGAGGGTTCCTGCTGCCGACGGTCCGCATCCTGCTCGGGGGCGCGCTGTGCGTCCGGCGCGGGGGCGCGCTGGGGCAGGTCGGGACGGTTCGGTGTGTCCGGGCGACCTGCGGCGTCGCCACCTGCGAGCGGTCCCGCCGACGGCTGTTGCTGCGGCCGGTTCTGCGGAACGGACGGGGACGATCCGGAAGCCCGTCCCGGCAGGCCGGGAGTCGCGCCCGGCCGACGCTGCGGAAGACCGGGGGACGCGGGTCGCTGCTGCGGGGCGGGTGCACGATGCGCCGAACCCTGCTGGGGCTCACGGACCGGCAAGGACTGCGACTGCTGGGAGTCCGTTGGCGACAGGCCCGGTGTGGCACCGGGACGACGCTGCGGAAGACCCGAAAGCCCTTCCCGGCGAGACCGATCGGCGTCGGGTCGTGGCCCGGCACCGTTGCGGCCGTCGCCGTTGCGGCCGTCGAGCGGGTGACCGTTGGTCTCGTCCGGCCCGCGACGAGGACCGCGCGGAGGCAGCGACGACGCGAAGGCTGCTGCGGCGTCCGGCTCGATCCGGCGCGGCTGCGGCGACCGGGGTGGAGTCGGGAGACCAGGCGTCTCGCCCGGCTGACGCGTGGGCAGACCCGGAGTTCCACCCGGGCGACGCTGCGGAAGACCCGACGGGCCGAACTCGCGGGATGCCGGCGGTGCCTGATTGTCGCGCTGCGGCTCGTCGCGTCGCTCGTCGTCGTAGGACGGCTCCGCATCCCATGCGGCGGAAGCGCTCTCGTCGACATCGACGGCGTAACCGTTGTTCGCGTAGCCGTTGTCGTAGGCATCGTCGGACTCGTCCGCACGGACATCGTCGGCGGAGTCGAGCGGCTGCGAGGACGCGTACTCGTGCCGGTCGTCGGCCGCGGGCAGACCCTGCGGGGCGACGGGCGCCGAGAGCGCCTGCGGTGCCGAGTACTCCTCCGCTTCGATCTCGATGCGCGGCTGGGGACCGGTGTGCGACAACGCCAACGGGGAGACCAGCAGGACGTCCGGGATGTGGACGCTCGCGGTGATACCCGGGTTGCGCGCGGTGTCGAAGGTCGGGCGCAGGCGCACGGTGAGACCGTGCCGCTCGGCCAGTCGCGAGACCACGAACAGACCCATGTGGCGTGCGGTGTCGGGACCGACCTCGCCGCCCTTGGCGAGACGCTGGTTGATGGACTCGAGTTCGTCGGCCGGGATACCGATACCGCGGTCGGCGATCTCGACGAGCAGGCCACCGTCGACGGCTCGCGCGAAGCTGAAGGTGACGTTGCTGTCGGGCGGCGACGCGCGCAGCGAGTTGTCGACCAGCTCGGCGAGCAGATGCACGATGTCGGTCGCGACCGCGCCGCTGAGGGCACCGTCGGGAGTCGAACCGATCTGCACGCGCTGGTAGTCTTCGACCTCCGACATCGCGGCGCGCAGGATGTCGCCGAGCTGCACGGGCGCGGAGTGACCGCGGCGCGTGCGGGTACCGGAGAGAATCAGCAGGTTGTCGCCGTTCCGGCGCATACGCGCGGCGAGGTGGTCGAGGCGGAACAGGCTCTCGAGTCGGGCCGGATCCTTCTCCTCGTACTCGAGTCGTTCGATGAGGCCGAGCTGCTGCTCGACGAGCGACTTGGAGCGACGTGCGAGTGTCTCGAACATGTCGCTGATCTGCAGGCGGAGGTGTGCCTGCTCGCCGGCGAGACGCAGTGCCTGCCCGTGCATGTCGTCGACGGCGCGGGCGAGCTGACCGATCTCCTCGGTGGTGTGCACCGGGACTCGGGTGAACTCGATATCCTCGATGTTGTCGCCGACCTTGATGCGGTCGATGGCCTCGGGCAGCTCCTGCCGCGCGACCTTCAGCGTGCCGTAACGCAGGCGGCGGATCGGGCCGACCAGTGAGCGGGACACGAGCAATGCGAGCACGAGGGCTGCGAGCAGGGCTGCGAGCACGATCGCGGTGTCGCGGAGAGCGGCCGAGCGGGTTTCCGCGGCGCGGTCCCGAATCGTGGTGCTGACCTGCGACGACGCTTCGTCGATGATGGTGCCGTAGATGTCGACACTGTTGAGCAGCGACGCGCGGATGTCGAGGATCGGGAGCGGACCGGAACCGGCCGCGTCGACCATGTCGGCACGTTCCTGGACGCCGGCCCGCAGTTCGGCGATTTGCTGATCGGCCATCAGGTAGGAGCGGGCGAGCAGGTCGAGCATCGCGAGCTCGGCGCCGGAGGCGGACACCAGCGCGGTGCCCGGCTGGGTCGGGTCGTCGACCAGCTGGAGCAGACCGAGAACCTGACCGAAGAGGTAGCGCTGCGAGTACCACGCGTTGATCAGCTGGTCGCCGTAGCCGATGATCTCGCGATCGTCGACCTCGCCGAGGATGGCCTCGACGACACGGTTGAGGCTGTCGCGCACCTCGTTGGTGACGGCACCGATCTCCTCGATCGGCACCGGACCCGCCTGAATCTTCGTGTAGAGCGACTGGGCCGTGGCGGCGGTGCGGCTGAGGTCGGCGGCCACGGCGGGATCGAGCTCGGGGTTCTCCGTGATCGCGGCGATCGTGCCGAAAGCGTCACCGAGAGCCGCCATTTCCTCGGGGGTCGCCGTTCCGACCGCGGCATCCGCGGTGGCGGTGGCGAACGCCGTCGAGAAATCCACGATGTCCGGCACGGCTGCGACCTGATCGGCCGCGGACGAGAAGTGGACGGCGTTGCTGAGCTCGTTCTCGACCCGAAGACCACCGAGGACCATTGCCACAGTCACGGGGACAGCGAGAACGGCGGTGACCTTCCTGCGAAGACCCCACCCCTCGATGTTCCACCACCGCTGCTGGGGCGGCGACTTGTCACTCATGGATCACAGCTCTCCTTCCACCCCGTCCGCGCCGGGCGACGAACACCAGTCGGCACTGCACTCCGTTGAGCGCGTTTTCGATCGAGTGCAGTCGAACGAGACGTTTCGGGTGAGGGCACCATATCGGGACATACAGCGGATACGGAAGAGTGAGTTCTTCCCGTACCCCGCGCTGCCCCAGCCCCCTCGTCGGCAGCCACACGTACAGATGGCCGATAGAAGTGTACTCACGAGTAACGAAGAAGGCTAACGGCCCTGCCCACTTCCGGGCGCACGACATACGAATCCCCGCCGTGATGTACGACACAGCGGGGATTCGCATGCAGTTCTCCGGCGCTGCCGGCCGTGATCAGACGTCGAGGAAGCGGACATCCTTCGCGTTACGGGTGATGAAGCTCCGTCGTGCCGCGACGTCCTCACCCATCAGAACGCTGAACAGCTCGTCGGCGGCAGCGGCGTCGTCAAGGGTCACCTGACGCAGGACGCGGACGCTCGGATCCATGGTGGTCTCCCACAGCTCTTTGGCGTTCATTTCACCGAGGCCCTTGTAGCGCTGGATGCCGTCGTCCTTGTTGATCCTCTTGCCGGCCTTCAGACCCGCCTCGAGCAGGGCGTCGCGCTCGCGGTCGGAGTACGCGAACTCCGGCTCGCTGCGCTGCCACTTGAGCTTGTACAGCGGCGGCTGTGCCAGGAAGACGTGGCCTTCCTCGACCAGCGGCCGCATGAAGCGGAAGAGCAGCGTGAGCAGCAGCGTCGCGATGTGCTGACCGTCGACGTCGGCGTCGGCCATCAGGACGATCTTGTGGTACCGCAGCTTCGAGATGTCGAATTCCTCGTGGATGCCGGTACCGAACGCCGTGATGATCGACTGGACCTCGGCGTTCTTGAGGACCTTGTCGATCCGGGCCTTCTCGACGTTGATGATCTTGCCGCGCAGCGGAAGGATCGCCTGGTACATCGAGTCGCGACCCGACTTGGCGGAGCCACCCGCGGAGTCGCCCTCCACGATGTAGATCTCACACTTGCTCGGGTCCTTCGACCGGCAGTCGGCGAGCTTGCCGGGCAGACCACCGATGTCGGTCGCGCTCTTGCGGCGGACGAGCTCGCGCGCCTTACGAGCGGCGACACGCGCGTGCGCCGACGACACGGCCTTGGTGACGATCGTCTTCGCGTCGGCCGGGTTGGCCTCGAACCAGTGCGAGATGTGCTCGTTGCACGCCTTCTGCACGAAGGACTTCACCTCGGTGTTGCCGAGCTTGGTCTTCGTCTGGCCCTCGAACTGCGGCTCAGCGACCTTGACGGAGATGATCGCCGCGAGACCCTCACGGATGTCGTCACCCGTGAGGTTCGGGTCCTTGTCCTTGAGGAGTTTCTTGTCCTTCGCGTAGCGGTTGACGACCGTGGTCAGCGCCGCACGGAAGCCTTCCTCGTGCGTACCGCCCTCGTGGGTGTTGATGGTGTTGGCGAAGGTGTGGACGGACTCGGAGTAACCCGAGTTCCACTGCATCGCGACCTCGAGTTCGTGGCCGGTGCCCTTGGCGGTGAACCCGACGACGGAGTTATGGATCGGCGACTTCGTGCGGTTGATGTGGCGCACGTAGTCCTCGAGACCACCCGGGTAGTGGTAGGTGCGGACCTTGACCTTGTGCACCTCGAGCTCGGTTGCCTCGACGGCCTGGTCCTCGGCGGTCTTCGGCGCCTCGGCGGTCTCCGGGACGTCCTCGTCGGTGACCTCTTCGGGAGCGACCCGCTCGTCGGTGAGAGTGATGGTCAGTCCCTTGTTGAGGAACGCCATCTCCTGCAGGCGACGCGCGACGGTCTCGAAGTTGAACGTCGTGGTCTCGAAGATCTCCGGGTCCGGCCAGAAGCGGACGGTGGTACCGGTCTGCTTGGTGGCCTCACCGCGGACGAGCTCGCCCGGCTTCGAGGCGGTGTACGTCTGCTCCCAGTGGTAGCCGTCGTTGTCGATCTCGACCTCGAGGGTTGTGGACAGGGCGTTCACCACGGAGATACCGACACCGTGCAGACCGCCGGAGACGGCGTAGGCATCGGAGTCGAACTTGCCACCCGCGTGGAGCTGGGTGAGGACGACCTCGACGGTGGGCACACCGGAGGCGTGCATACCGACGGGGATACCGCGACCGTCGTCGACGACCTGGACACCGCCGTCGGCGAGGAGGGTGACCTCCACCTTCGACGCGTAACCGGCCATGGCCTCGTCGACGGAGTTGTCGACGACCTCCCAGATCAGGTGGTGCAGGCCACGCTCTCCGGTGGAACCGATGTACATACCGGGGCGCTTGCGCACCGCCTCGAGACCCTCGAGGACGGTGATGGACGACGCACCGTACTCACTCTTGTTGTTGTTCGACTTCTGGGCAGCCACGGGTGGGTAGCTCTCCTTCTCCGATCGGCCCCGCGCACGCGCGCGACGCATTCCTGTCCATCCTACGTGCCCGTGAGCCTTGCGCCGGGGCGGACACGAAAGCGGGCGTTCCGTACCGCTGACGTCCCCGTAGCGGCCTCTTCGCGACCCGGACAACGTGATTTCCTACGCGCTCCGATTTTCGCCCCTCGTACGGGCCGGGAGCGAGCCCGGGATCACCCGTAGGTGTCGCGCGGTCCGCGGCCGCGGATGTGGCGTTCGCCTTTCCGCCAGCTCGGAGCCGTCGGGCCGGTGATCCGCAGTTCCTTGACCACCCCGTGCCCCACGGCCGCGGCGATCTTGGCGAGAATCTGCGATTGCATCATCCGCAGCTGGGTCGCCCAGGCGGTCGACTCGGCCGAGACGTGCAGGATCCCGTCGCGCAGTGTGGTCGGCTGGGCATGGCTCGCGATGTCGTCGCCGACGACCCGCGCCCAGCTTCCCATGACGGTGCCCTCGGACACGTGCGCCGACCAGCCCCGCTGTTTGGACAGCGACTGCGCGAGCGAACCGAGGGTCTGGGGATCGCGGTCGTCCGGCCCGGGTCCCGACCAGCCACGACGTCGGCGTTTCGGGCGCAGCGGCCCGCGCGACGCGCGTCCCTGGCCGACGGCCTTACCGCTCGCCTTGGCGGCAGCTCGAGCCTCCTCGAGCGCGCGGCGGGCCAGATCGATGCCCTTCGGCTCCGGCTCGTCCGCGCTGCGCTCCGGCCCGGCACCGCGTTCGGGACCTGCTTGTTCGTCGTTCATCCGACCTCCCCGGTGAGCGGGTCCGTCTCCCGTTGCACCGATCCCAGCACAGAGATACGACCTTCTTCGGTGTCCTCGGCATGCACGGGGTATCGGGCGCCGTTCAGTTCGGCCGGCACGTCCTCCGGCACGGCCGCCGTGATCAGCACCTGTTCGGCCGTCGCGGCGACCTCGGCGAGGGCGGAGCGGCGCCGTCGGTCGAGTTCGGCGAAGACGTCGTCGAGCATGAGAACGGGATCGGTGCCGTCGGTGCGGAGCAGGGCGAATGCCCCGAGCCGCAGTGCGAGCGCGAACGACCACGATTCGCCGTGGCTCGCATAGCCTTTCGCGGGTTCGGCACCGAGCGTCAGGTCGAGATCGTCGCGGTGGGGTCCGACGAGGCAGACGCCGCGTTCGATCTCCTTCGACCGCACCTCCGCGAGGCGGTGGAGGAAGACGGTCTCGAGAAACTCCCGGTCGTCGGGCGCGGGCGTGCGGGCCGGGTCGGAGAACTCCGGCGGCAGCGCGTCGGCCAGGCTGCTGCGATAACGCAGGCTCGCCGGACGCGACTCGGGTGCGATCGACCGGTACGCCTCGGACACGTGCGGGGCCAGTTCGTGCAGCAACGCGATGCGCGCGGCGAGCAGCTCGGCTCCGTGGGCCGCGAGATGACCGTCCCACACGTCGAGGGTCGCCAGAGCGCCCGCCCCGTCGCTCGAGCGACTCCCTCGCCGCAGTGCTCCCCCCGCGGTCTTGAGCAGGGCGGATCGCTGGCGCAGCACCTTGTCGTAGTCGGCCCGAACCCCGCTCATCCGCGGGAAACGCGTGCTGAGCAGTTCATCGAGGAACCGCCGGCGATCACCCGGGTCGCCGCGCACGAGCGACAGATCCTCCGGGGCGAAGAGCACCGTGCGGAGGATGCCGAGGATCTCTCGAGGACGCCGGGCGGGCGACTGATTGATCCGCGCCCGGTTCTGCTTGGCCTCGTTGATCTCGATGTCGATACCGAGCTCACGACCGTTGTTGACGACCAGCGCCCCGGCGAACGCCCGCGACGTGCCGGCCCGCAGCAGCGGGCCGTCGGAGGACACCCGGTGCGACGACAGCGTCGACAGATATCCGAGGGCCTCGAGCAGATTGGTCTTCCCGTGTCCGTTGCGCCCGACGAAGACCGTCGCCCCCGGAGTGAGGTCGACGGAAACCGTTCTCCACGAACGGAAGTCGCGCAGCGAGAAGGTGCGAACGTACACGGGGGTCCAGTCTCGGGGCCGGTCAGCCCGGCAGGCGCACCGGCATCAGAAGATAGGTGTAATCGCTGTCCGGAGCGGCGAACGTACCCGAGGAATCCGGCACGGGCTCCTCGTCGAGCGCCGGCCGCAGCACGGCCGGACGACTCGAAGTGGTGAACCCGAACGAGACCTTGTCGGTGTGCAGCGACGTCAGACCGTCGAGCAGGTAGCCGGGGTTGAACGCGATGATCAGCGGCTCACCGAAGAACTCCGCGGGATGCGATTCCTCGGCGCGGCCGGCGTCGTCGCCACCGGCGGACAGCATCACGCTGCCCTCGGTGAACTCGAGTCGGACCTGCGCACCGCGCTCGGCGACCAGCGCGACACGCTTGATCGCGTCGACCAACGGTGCGATTTCGACGGTCGCCATCGCGGTGTGCTCGTTGGGGAGCAACTGGCGGAACTTGGGGAATTCGGCGTCGAGCAGGCGCGTGGTGGTGCGGCGACCTTCGGCGACGATGCCGAGCAGGCCCTCGGCGCCCACCGACGACCCGCTGCCGAGCGCGAGCTGGACCGGGGAGTTGGACGACCCGCCAACAGTTTTCGCGGCCTCGGAGAGGGTCTTTGCGGGCACGAGCACGGCCGAGCTGGTGGACTCCGCGGTGGGCATCCACTCGAGCTTGCGCACTGCGAGACGGAAACGGTCGGTGGCAGCGAGCACCATGTCGGTGCCCTCGATCTCGACTCGGATGCCCGTGAGCATGGGAAGCGTGTCGTCCTTGCCGGCGGCGACGGCGACCTGGCTGATGGCCTCGGCGAACAGATCGCCGGAGAGTGCACCGGTCTGCTGCGGGAGCGCGGGCAGCTGCGGGTAGTCCTCCACAGGCATGGTGGGGAGCGAGAACTTGGCGCTACCGCACGTGATGAGCACACGGGTGCCGTCGAGCACGACATCCACAGGCTTGTGGGGCAACGCGCGGGTGATGTCGGCGAGCAGCTTGCCGGACACCAGCACCTGACCGGGGGTGATGACCTCGGCCGAGACGTGGACCTGCGCGGATACCTCGTAATCGAAGCCCGAGACCGTCAGCCCGCGTTCGTCCGCTCCGAGTAGGACACCGCCCAGGACGGGAACGGGGGGTCGCGACGGAAGGCTTCGGGCAACCCATGCAACGGAATCAGCGAAGTCCTCGCGAGGCACACGAAACTTCATACTTCCCAGCTCCATCGCCCGGTGGATCCCTTCGATCGTGGTCTCGACAAGTCTACGAAGTCTGTCACAGAACCCCGACACCGATGAGAGCGGAGCCGGGGGATGCGGGTCCACGTTATGCCTTCCCTCGCTGCTTGGAAAGCCGGGAGGCTCGAGGCGTGAGCCTCATTCGAGGGCCTGTGGACCGACGCTCTCCACACACCTGTTTTGAAAGAAGATTTCTGAAGAGAACTCACAGAAGTAGTAATAGGGCCTGTGGAATCTGTGGACGAACGACCGTCTAGGCTGGTGGGGCAACGTTCTCGAGGGCGTCGAACTCGAGGATGAACTCGAGGAGTTCTCGAGGATGAATGTGGATTCCTCGAGACTGTTCATTCTTTGTCCACCGTTCGTCCACAAAGATCCCACGTTCTGCACACCCTTGTCCACAGGTGTGGGGACCGGAAATTTCTCGAGATACGGGACAGGGAGCGCCCTGTGGACGCTCCCTGTGGATGGAAACTCGAGGCTCGAGGAATCAGCGCTTGGACCGCTGTTTGATACGCGCGGTGAGCTCCTGAACCTGGTCGTAGACCTTGCGACGCTCGGTCATCTCCTTGCGAATCTTCTTGTCCGCGTACATGACTGTGGTGTGGTCGCGACCGAAGGTCTGCCCGATCTTCGGCAGCGACAGGTCGGTGAGCTCGCGGCACAGATACATCGCGATCTGGCGGGCCTGCGCCAGCGGCCGTGCCTTTCCGGGCCCGCACAGGTCGTCTATCGACGTCCCGAAGTACTCCGCGGTCACAGCCATGATCGTGGCGGCATTGATCTCGAGAGCCGAGGAATCCGGCATCAGATCACGCAGCACGACCTCGGCGAGGGTGAGATCGAGCGGCTGCCTGTTGAGCGACGCGAAGGCCGTCACACGGATCAGGGCACCCTCGAGTTCGCGGATATTGCGTTCGATCCGGCTCGCGATCAGCTCGAGCACGTCGTGCGGCACGTTCAGACCGTCCATGCGTGCTTTCTTCGACAGGATCGCGATGCGCGTCTCGAGTTCGGGAGGCTGGACGTCGGTGATCAGTCCCCACTCGAACCGGGTCCGCAGTCGTTCCTCGAGCGTCGCGAGCTGCTTGGGCGGCCGGTCGGACGAGACGACGATCTGCTTGTTGGCGTTGTGGAGGGTGTTGAAAGTGTGGAAGAACTCCTCCTGGATGCCTTCCTTGCCCTCGATGAACTGGATGTCGTCGACGAGGAGGATGTCGGTCTCGCGGTAGCGCCGCTTGAACGCGACCTTGCGGTCGTCGCGGAGGCTGTTGATGAAGTCGTTGGTGAACTCCTCGGTGGAGACGTACTTCACCCGCATGCCCGGGAAGAGGCGCTGTGCATAGTGGCCGGCGGCGTGCAGCAGATGGGTCTTCCCCAGGCCCGAGGCGCCCCAGATGAACAGGGGGTTGTAGGCGCGCGCCGGTGCCTCGGCGATGGCCACCGCCGCGGCGTGCGCGAACCGGTTCGACGCACCGATCACGAAGGTGTCGAAGGTGTACTTCGCGTTGAGGCTGCTGCTGCCGATGGGCGGCGTCTCGGGCGGCGGGGGCTGGGTGAAATAGGACGGCCACGACTCGCGGACGGCGGTCATCGCCTCCCGGTCGTCGTCGACCTCCTCGAGTTCGCCGTGGTCGGCCTCGAGCATGTCGTGCTCGCGCGCGGAGATCAGGCGTCGCCGATAGGCCGCACCCTCACCGGGAAGCATGCCGTCCCGGGTGAATCCCCCGTCCATCGGCCCGACGCCGTCCCTGGCCACAGCCCCGTCCCGCGCGCCGGCGACATCCCGGGGCATCGGAGGGTCGCGACGCAGATCACGGCTGCGGGGCTCTGCCGTGCGCGGGTCACGGCTGCGGGGCTCTGCCGTGCGCGGGTCACGGCTGCGGGGCTCTGCCGTGCGCGGATTCACAGGCTGTGCATCTTCCGGCAGACCCTCGAGGGGCAGCGTGTCGCGGGGTTCGGCGTAGGGATCCTCGGCGGGGTCGTCCATGCGTTCCCGCGGTTCGACACGCACACCGAGACCCTCGACCCGGTGACCGAGGTGCCGGTTGAGGGTGCGGAGGATGGGTTCGCGCAGATCGCGTTCGATCGATTGCTGGGCGAGGGTGGACGGCACCGAGAGCAGCGCGAATCCCTGTGCGAGCGTGATCGGTTTTACCAGCGCGAGCCATGCCTTCTGGCTCTTCGTCAGCATTCCGTCGTCGATGGTCAGCTCGGATACGACGTCCGTCCACACATCGGCCAGCGCGTTCGGCTCGTCGCTCACGCAGCTTCCCTCCCTTTGGTCACCGGTTTTCCACACGATTATCCACAGGTGTGGACAACCGGGGGAATCACCCGGTGGATGTGTGGATGGGAGGTGTGTATTCGCTCGGCGGGGCTCGTGGGCCAGGGCGGTCTGCGAGGATCAGTGTGACACACGGTGCGACGCGGTCCGACTCCGTGTTCGGTGAACGCGCCCGGAGAAGCTGCGCGACGACGCCCGAAGAGGCGCGGGGCAGCAGGCCGTCACCGGCCGGCACATCGTCGTCGAACGGAGCGAGACGCGGGACTGCACAGGTAGTCGCGATGCGCCGTCGAAGACATGGCCCAAAGCGTACCCGAGCTGTGCTCCGGATCACATATCTTCTCGGCGAGTAGTTTTCGCCGAACAGGTCCGGCGTGTCGCGTTGATCGGCGCTGTTCGTCGCGGTTTGATTTCGCGCCCGCGTCCGAGTAGCCTCGAACAGTCACTCATACCGAGGTGACGGGTTCGTCCGGCTCGAGTCGAGCAATGCGAATCCTGCGAATTCACGTACACGTTGGACGACGGTGCTTGCCGCGCCGTCGCAGAATTATCGAGGAGTGTCGACCGTGGCCAAGGGCAAGCGGACGTTCCAGCCGAACAACCGACGCCGCGCGCGCGTTCACGGCTTCCGTCTCCGGATGCGCACCCGTGCGGGTCGCGCGATCGTTTCGGCGCGTCGCCGTAAGGGCCGCGCTTCTCTCACCGCCTGATTCCCTAACGGGAGCTCGGGGTGCTACCTGAGCCGTATCGACTGCGGCGCCACTCGGATTTCTCGGATACCGTCCGCCGAGGGCGTCGTCAGGGGCGGCGGGATCTGGTCGTTCACGTTCTCGAACGCGATCGCACCGAGTCCTTGGTGAGTGTCGGCGGTCCGCGTTTCGGACTGGTCGTGAGCAAGGCTGTCGGGCCGGCGGTGATTCGACATCGAGTCGCACGCCGGCTTCGTCATATCTGTGCAGGTCTCGTCGAGGCTCTGCCCTCCGAGACCGACATCGTGCTGCGCGCACTACCCGGCGCTGCCATCGCGGATTCCCGTGAGCTCGACAAGCAGGTGCGGTCGGGTCTCACCCGCCTCGGACTGCTCGACGCCGGTGCTTCCGCCTCGCATGGGAGTGCTCGCGCATGACCGAGCCCGAGCGGAGGTCGTGGTGGCGGTCCCTGCGGTCCGCCCCGGCCCGGGCATTGATCTTCTGTATCGAGCTCTATCGCACCTATGTGTCGCCCACACGGATGCCGACCTGTCGATTCACCCCGACTTGTAGCGAGTACGCCGTGGAGGCGCTGCGCACGCGGGGTGTCGTCGTCGGTGCGGTCCTGGCATCGGTGAGACTGCTCAAGTGTGGCCCCTGGCACCCTGGTGGGTGGGATCCGGTACCCGAACGGAAACATCGGTCGTCCCCAGTGGGTACCTGACCGGAGCCGAGACCCGAGACCGACGCCTCTTCGTGGCGATCATGGACGACCAGAGGAGTACATAGAGCCGTGCTCGACTTCATCTACTATCCCGTGTCCTGGATCCTCTGGGTCTGGCACAAAGTCTTCGCCGCGATCCCGTTCCTAGGACCGGACAGCGGTTGGACCTGGGCGCTGTCGGTGGTGTTCCTCGTGTTCACCCTGCGCGCGATTCTCTACAAGCCCTTCGTCAAGCAGGTTCGCACGACCCGCCAGATGCAGGAGCTGCAGCCGCAGATCAAGGCACTTCAGAAGAAGTACGCCAAGGACCGGCAGCGCCAGGCACTCGAGATGCAGAAGCTCCAGAAGGAGCACGGCTTCAATCCGTTGATGGGCTGTCTGCCCGTTCTGCTGCAGGTCCCGGTCTTCATCGGCTTGTTCCACGTGCTGCGCTCGTTCAACCGCACGGGTACCGGCTTCGGCCAGCTCGGGCTGACTCCGGAGGAGAACGCGCAGATCGGCAACTATGCGTTCAGCCCGGAGGACGTCCAGTCGTTCCTGAGCGCCCGCCTGTTCGGTGCTCCGATTTCGTCGTGGATCACGCAGCCGATGGCGTCGCTCGAGGCGTTCGAGCCTTTCGGCGGCATTCCGACGCGCTGGCAAATTGCCGCCGTCGCGGTGCCGCTCATGATCGTCGCCGGCGTCGCCACGCACTTCAACGCTCGTGCCTCGGTCTCCCGCCAGAGCGCGCAGGCCGCCGCGAACCCGCAGGCCGCGATCATGAACAAGCTGGCCCTGTACGTCTTCCCACTCGGTGTGCTCGTCGGTGGTCCGTTCCTGCCGATCGCCGTCATCATCTACTGGGTCAGCAACAACATCTGGACCTACGGACAGCAGCACCTCATCTTCCGCCGTATCGACAAGGAGGAAGAGGAGAAGAAGGCTGCGGCTCTGGCCCGCCGGAACGAGAACGCACCGAAGCCGGGTAGCCGACCCAAGAACTCCAAGCGCAAGCGGCGCTGACCGAAGTAGAAGAGAGCTGAATATGGCCAGTGACCTGGACAAGGTGGAAGAGGACCTCGCGGTGACACCCGAGGAGCGCGACACTGCGGCGGACGCCGATCTCGATGACGACTACCTCATCGAAGAAGGCGAGATCGCCGGCGACTACCTGGAGCAGTTGCTCGACGTTCTCGATTTCGACGGTGACATCGACCTCGACGTCGAGGGCGACCGCGCGGTCGTGAGCATCGACGGCGGTAAGGATCTGACCAAGCTGGTGGGTCGCAACGGTGAGGTTCTCGACGCTCTGCAGGAGCTCACCCGTCTCGCCGTGCAGCAGGCGACCGGCGAGCGCAGCAAGCTCATGCTCGACATCGCCGGGTGGCGTGCAGGCAAGCGTGCCGAGCTCTCATCGCTCGGCGCGTCGGCCGCGAAGCGCGTGCTCGAGACCAGCAAGCGCGAAGAGCTCGAGCCGATGACGCCGTTCGAGCGCAAGATCGTGCACGACGCCGTCGCGAAGATCGACGGTGTGTCCAGCGAGAGCGAGGGTGCGGAACCGCACCGCCGTGTGGTGATCGTCAAGGATTGAGTCGGCCGTGCCGACCGAAGAGGGACTCTGCGTCGTCAGGGTCCCTCTTCGCCTTTTCGTAACTGATGCTGTGGGTCCCGATGTTGTTTCGGGTGAGCCGACAGGAAAGGATGTTTCACGTGGAACAGCACGAGGCGGAACTGTCGGCGGTCGCGCAGCGGGTCTTCGGGGATCGGACCGAACTTGCCGAGCGGTACCACCATTCGTTGTCGACGGCAGGTGTCGAGCGGGGGCTCATCGGGCCGCGTGAGGTGCCGCGCCTGTGGGAACGACACATTCTCAACTGCGCCGTGGTGGGCGAACTCATCCAGGAGGGTGAGACAGTCGTCGACGTGGGCAGCGGTGCCGGTCTGCCGGGTATTCCTCTCGCACTTGCCCGTCCCGACCTCCAGGTCACGCTCGTCGAGCCGCTTCTGCGCCGCACCGTCTATCTGGCGGAGTTCGTCGAATCCCACGGGATCGAGAACATTCTCGTGGTCCGTGGCCGTGCTGAGCAGCCGAGCGTCCTCCAGGAGGCGGGCGGCGCAGACGTCGTGACTTCCCGTGCCGTCGCACCTCTCGCCAAGCTCGCCAAGTGGTCGCTCCCCCTCGTCCACGAGGGAGGCCGGATGCTGGCGTTGAAGGGTTCGTCCGCTCGAGAAGAGATCGACCGCGATCACGACGAACTCGCTCGCCTCGGTGCCGGCAATCTCGAGGTGCTCGAGTGCGGAGGCAATCTCCTTCCGACACCGACGATCGTCGTGAAGGCCGAGCGGATTCCGCGGCCGGCGCGGCGTCGCAAGAAGCGCTGAGCGAATCGCCTGGCGCGACGATCGCCCCGACACCCTCCCCTCCCCTACCGGGTCGGGAGGGTGTTGCCGTTTCCGAGACATTCTTTCCGACTCGAGGAATCTACTCGAGTACATTACCGGTGCAAAACGGTTGTTTCGGACGTTGTCACACCAGACCCGATCACCCCATGACGTTTCGTCACTGTGATGTTTCAGATTCCCGGAAATGTGTTTATTGAACGAATTATCTTCCTGTGCACTACGATTGAAACTCACTAATGTGAATAGTATTGCGGACCAGAGCATTTCATTCTGGGTGTTCGCGGTTCTCGGGCCCACTCGTGTGGGTCGGGATTGTTTCACGTGAAACCACCGAGCCGCTCCTCCGCCTGTTTCACGTGAAACAACTCCGCTCCCCGTTTCACGTGAAACGTCACCCGGCCATGTCGCCGACGGAACCTAGAATGCGGATGGGATACTGAAACCAACTGAGAATGCGTGCGCGTGGTCGGAAGGCCGGGGACAGCTCCGGGCCCGGGACTCGCATTCTCCCTTCGGCGCCTCGACCCGGTCTTCGAAATCGCGACCGGGAAGCGACGAGGATGTAGCGTGCGAACCGAGCGGATCTACGTGTAAGGAGTGTTCTATGACGGGTGGATCTGAATCCGCTGTTTCACGTGAAACCGGAGGCGCCGAGGACGACTTCTCCCCCGTACCCTTCGACGGTTTCTCCACCGTCGACACCCCGATCGGCGCGGCTGCTCATCGCGCCACCCAGGTCCTGCATCCGAGCGATGCCAACGCACTGCCCAAGCCGCGCGAGCGTCGCGTCTTCACGATCGCCAATCAGAAGGGCGGGGTCGGTAAGACCACCACGGCGGTGAACATCGCCTCCGCGCTCGCCGTGCAAGGATTGTCGGTCCTCGTGGTCGACCTCGATCCGCAGGGCAACGCGAGCACCGCCCTGGGCGTGCCGCACTATTCCGGTGTGCCCTCGAGCTACGAGATCCTCCTCGGCGAGATCAATGCCGCCGAGGCCGTGCAGCAGAGCCCGCACAACGAACGCCTCTTCTGTATCCCCGCCACGATCGATCTCGCCGGTGCCGAGATCGAACTCGTCTCGATGGTCGCGCGCGAGAACCGCCTCCGGAACGCCCTCACCAAGGAGGCGCTAGGCGACCGCGAGTTCGACTACGTGATCATCGACTGCCCGCCGTCGCTCGGTCTGCTCACGGTCAACGCGCTCGTCGCGGCGAAGGAAGTTCTCATACCCATCCAATGCGAGTACTACGCACTCGAAGGTGTCGGGCAGCTCCTGCGCAACATCGAGCTCGTCCAGTCGCACCTCAACCCCGAACTGCACGTCTCCACCGTCCTCCTGACGATGTACGACGGTCGCACCAAGCTGGCCGATCAGGTCGCCGCAGAGGTGCGTGCGCACTTCGGCAGCGCGGTGCTGCGTTCGGTCATTCCCCGCAGCGTGAAGGTTTCCGAAGCTCCCGGTTACGGGATGACCGTTCTCGACTACGATCCTGGATCGCGCGGCGCGATGAGCTACCTCGACGCCGGGCGCGAGTTGGCGGCACGCGGGGTACACGAGAATCAGGGGAACGGATGAGCGCGACACGTAAAGGCGGGCTCGGTCGAGGTCTGGCAGCGCTCATCCCCACCGGTCCCCCGGTGGATGCAGAGCAGAAGCCGACGGCCGCCCCGAGTTCCACTGCCGCCGCCCCCACGGCCACCGCTCCCACCGATACCGCTGCTCCGGCCGTTCCTGCGCCGGCCAAGTCCGCACCGGCCGCGGGGGAACCGTCGAAGCCTGCTTCGGGCGGACAGTCCAAGTCGGCTGCGTCGCGTCGCCCCGGCTCGTCGGTCCTGAACCTCCCNTCGGGTCTGGGTATGGCAGCCGCCGATCTCATCATCGGCGACGGCAGAACGCCGGCGCCCGCGTCCCCGGCGGAGCCTGTCGAGGACGACGCGGCACGGGCGTCCGGAGCGGCATCCGAAAGCGAACCCCTCCCCTCCCCCACCGGAGCGGTGTACCTCGAGATCCCGATCGACCGGATCGAGCCCAACCCGAAGCAGCCGCGGCAGGTCTTCGACGAGGAAGCGCTCGCCGAGCTCGTCCACTCCGTCCGCGAGTTCGGGCTCATGCAGCCGGTCGTGGTCCGCCGCCTCGAAGGCGACCGATTCCAGCTCGTGATGGGTGAGCGTCGCTGGCGTGCCGTCCAGGAGGCAGGCCTCGGCACGATCCCCGCGATCGTCCGCGACACCGAGGACGAATCGCTGTTGCGCGACGCGCTGCTCGAGAACATCCACCGGGTGCAGCTCAACCCCCTTGAAGAGGCCGCGGCCTATCAGCAGTTGCTCGAGGAGTTCGAGGTCACCCACGAGGAACTCGCGAGTCGGCTCGGACGGTCGCGGCCGGTCATCACGAACATGATCCGGCTGCTCAAATTGCCGGTCGCGGTGCAACGACGCGTGGCGGCCGGAGTGCTGTCGGCCGGGCACGCGCGTGCCTTGTTGGCGCTCGAGGCCGGTGCCGACGCTCAGGAGGCACTCGCCGCACGCATCGTCGCCGAGGGCCTGTCCGTGCGGGCGACGGAAGAAGCCGTCGTGCTCGCCAACCGCAACGACACCCCCGACGCTCCGCAGCAGAAGCGTCGGAAGCCCATCCAGATGCCGGGGCTGCAGGACGTCGCGGAGCGTCTGTCGAACTCCTTCGACACGCGCGTGACCGTGAGCCTCGGCAAGCGCAAGGGCAAGATCGTGGTGGAGTTCGGTTCGGTCGACGACCTCGAACGCATCGTGAAGATGATGGAGTCTCAGACCGACCTTTCTTGACTCCTCGTCGGAGCAAGACAACAGTCTGTAGACGAAAGACGTGGAGGCGAGCTATCCCGTGTCGACCCGAGTATCACCGCTCACGTTGAGTGGGATCGAGCAGTTGCCTGCTCATGCGCGACGGTGCGTTTTCTGGGAGCTGGATCCCACCTCATCGCCCGACGTTCAGCAATTCGCCGACCCCGAATTCGAGAAGGAAGCATGGCTGTCCATGGTCCTTCTCGAATGGGGGTCGTGCGGCCAGATCGCGACGATCGGCGACAAGGCCGCCGGGTGCGCGCTCTACGCTCCGCCGGGCATGGTTCCCCGCGCGCAGGCCTTCCCTACCGCGCCCGTCAGCGCCGACGCGATCCTGCTGACATCCATGCGGACCGAACCGCACGCGGACGAGCCGGATGTCGGAGCCGACCTCATCCGCGGTGTCGTCGCCGATCTCGTCCGTCGTAACGTCCGTGCCATCGAGGCCTTCGGGATCCGACGTACCGCCGACGTAGAAGCGAGCGATGTGCCGCACGCGACGGCCGCACTCGGGTGCTCCGACACGGAGTGCATGATCGACGCAGACTTCCTCGAGGACATGGGCTTCGAGGTCGTCGCCCCGCACTACCGCTACCCGCGGCTGCGTCTCGAGCTCGACCGCGACCACGAGTGGAAGTTCGCCGTGGAGGCCGCCCTCGATCGGCTCCTCGAGGAGTCCTCTCTCACCGTCGCGGATCTGACCGCAGGTTCGGCCGTCGGCGCCCACTGACGTACACCCGACACCGACGAAAAAGGACCGCCCCGCAGACTCTGCGAGGCGGTCCTTTTCTCGTCTACGGGCCTGCTAGCGACTGTCGGAGATGGACAACTCTTCGGCAAGCAACTCGGCGAAGGTGTACGTGCCGGTCGGCTGGTCGTCCTGGCCGAGCAGGTACAGCCGCTTCACCGCGATGAGGATCGCCTCGGCGATGATGTCGCGGCTGCGCGGATCGGCGAGCAGCGCGGCGTCCTGCTCGTTGGTGAGGTAACCGAGATCGATCTGCACCGTCGGCATGTTCGTCAGGCGCAGCAGATCCCAGGTGCGGCCGTGGCTGCGGCAGTCCTGCAGGCTCGTGCGGGCGACGATCTCGCGCTGGATGTAACCGGAGAGCACCTGTCCGATCATCGACTCGGACCCGTGCGAGTTGCCGTAGTGGAAGCTCGCGATGCCGTTCGCGGCGGGGCTGTGGCTCGCGTCGCACCGCAGCGAGATCATGAGGTCGGCACCGAACGCGTTGGACGTGCCCGCGCGTTCGACGTCGGTCGGATTCACGTGGTACGGCCGCGACAGGAAGGTCTCCATGCCCGTCGCCGCCATCCGGCCCTCGAGCCGACGCGCGAGATCCCACAGGATGTCGGCCTCGGAGATCGGGCCGTGAGGGCTCGGCACGATGATGCCGTGGGTGTTACCGCCGAGACCCGGGTCGATGACGATGCGCTTGCCGCTGAGCTGCGGACCGGAGCGGCGCACGATCTCCTCCTCGGAGATCGCGTGGGGCGACCCGCCCGACACGCGCGTGCCGAGCAGTTCGAGCGAGCGCAGTGTCTCGGCACCGCAGATGCCGTCGGAGGCGAGTCCGATCTCGCGCTGAAAGGAACACAGACCCTCGTGGGTCTTCGGCCCGAAGTAGCCGTCCACGCGGTCGACGTAGAAGCCGAGATCCTGCAGACGGGTCTGCAGGGCCGCGACATCGTCGCCGTAAAGCGGAGCGGAGAGCTGATACATCAGGGTGCGCGCACCGAGCTTGTACGACGCTTCCTTCAAGGAACGGTAGGTCGCGGGGCCTACGGTCCCGTCGACGAGCAGACCGCGCTGCTGCTGGAACGCGCGCACGGCTCCGTCGAGTTCACGATCGAAGCGGACGTCCGATCCCATCCAGTCGCCCGACTCCTCGGGCTCGTTGTGCAGGAAGCCCAGGCCGGCCAAGGTGCTCCGGATCTCGGCGACCGCCGGACCGTGGTCGCCGTGACGAAGAGGGCGCATGTATCGGGCCTTTCCGTGCTGACAGGATCGGTGCCCGGCGTGAGGGCTGGGCAGCATCGAACGGGAGTGGGATGAAGGATGTGCCCGTGAAGACGGGCTCACGGGCACATCCGAGAGGTTGATCCTGGGACGGTACTACAGGACGTCCGCGAGATCCCGAAGCAACGCCGCCTTGCCCTTGGCCCCCACGATCGTCTTCGTCGGCTTGCCACCGGAGAAGAGGATCATCGTGGGAATCGACATGACCTGGTAGTCGCGTGCGGCCGACGGATTGGCGTCGATGTCGAGCTTGGCGACGGTCAGCTTGTCGCCGTGTTCGGCCGCGATCTCCTCGAGAACCGGAGCGACCATCTTGCACGGACCGCACCAAGTGGCCCAGAAGTCGACGAGGACGGGCTTCTCGGACTGCAGTACGTCCTCGACGAACGACGAGTCGGTGATGGTGACGGTGTTCTTGTCGGCCACGGATGTCTCCTGAATCTCGGGGTGGAATGTGGAACGGGGTGGTGGATCAGGCCTCGGCGAGCGTCGGCGCCTCGACCTCGCGGTTCGCGACGAGCCACCGCTCCGCGTCGATGGACGCCGAGCATCCGGTGCCGGCGGCGGTGATCGCCTGGCGGTAGGTGTGGTCGACGAGGTCGCCCGCGGCGAAGACACCCGGCACGGAGGTCGCGGTGGAGGGCGCCGAGACCTTCACGTAGCCCTCGTCGTCGAGGTCGACCTGACCCTTGACGAGCGAGCTGCGCGGGTCGTGGCCGACGGCGACGAACAAGCCGGTGACCGGCAGGTCGCTGCGCTCGCCGGTGACGGTGTCCTCGAGGACGAGGTTGGTGACGCTGTTCTCGCCCTGCACCTCGGCGACCTTCGCGTTGGTGACGAAGCGGATCTTCTCGTTGGCGCGGGCGCGCTCGAGCATGATCTTCGAGGCGCGGAACTCCTCGCGGCGGTGGATGAGGGTGACGCTGCGCGCGAAGCGCGTCAGGAAGGTCGCCTCCTCCATCGCGGAGTCGCCACCGCCGACGACGGCGATGTCCTGGTCGCGGAAGAAGAAGCCGTCGCAGGTCGCGCAGGCGGAAACGCCGCGGCCGAGCAGCTGCGACTCCCCGGGCACACCGAGGTAACGCGGCTCGGCGCCCATCGCGAGGATGACGGCGTGGCTGCGGTAGGTCTCGCCATTGGCGACGACCGTCTTGACCGGGCCCGTGAGGTCCATCTCGTCGACGTCCTCGGTGCGCAGATCGGCGCCGAAACGCAGTGCCTGCTCACGCATCTGGTCCATGAGTTCCGGGCCCATGATCCCGTCCTTGAAGCCCGGGAAGTTCTCGACCTCGGTGGTGGTCATGAGCTCGCCACCGAACTGCGTTCCCTCGAAGACGAGCGGGGTGAGTTCGGCGCGGGCCGCGTAGATGGCGGCGGTGTATCCGGCCGGTCCCGAACCGACGATGATGAGGTCGTGAATCGTGGGCGAGGTCGTCATGCGGCGGAGCCTTCCGGTTGGGTGAACGGGGGCGCGAGGACTGCGGGCGATCCGGCCGGAACCGGACGGCAGCCTACAGATACTGTCAACACCAGGGTAAACTGTGTTGTTCCCCTTCCGCCGTGCGTCCCGCCACAGACGCCCTGTACGGACCGGCCGGTCGCCCGACCGGCCCGCCCTCGATGCGAACCGGTACGGTCTCAGGCCGCGCCGGGCACGTCCCGCAGCGTCTCGCGGATCACGCAACGCGTGCCCGTATAGATGGTCGGCATGCACTTGTTGCAGTGGATACACAGACCTTCGTGTGCCGTCTTCTCCTCGAACTTGCGGACGAGATACGGATCACGCAGCAGCGCGCGGCCCATGGCGACGAACTCGAAGCCTTCGTCGAGCGCCGTCTCGATAGTGTCGAGCCGGTTGATGCCGCCGAGCAGGATCAGCGGGATCTTCAGTTCCTCGCGGAACTGCCGGGCCATGGGCAGGAAGAATGCCTCCTCGAACGGGAGCTTCGGGAAGATCTTCGGCCCGTAGACCTTCAGTCCCCAGCCGACGACCTTCGGCTGCGACGCCTGGAACTCCTTCATGGGGACGTCGCCGCGGAAGAAGTACATCCCGTTCAACAGCGAGCTCCCGCCGGTGAGCTGCATGGCATGGATGGTGCCGTCGGACTCGATGAGCTTGGCCATGGGCAGGGACTCGTCGAGCCACAGACCCTGGGGCACGCCGTCGGTCATGTTGAACTTCGCGATGACGGCCACCCCCTCCCCCACCGCCGTGCGGACGGCCTCGAGCACGCGACGCGGGAAGGCGGTACGGCCCTCGATGCTGCCGCCGTACTTGTCGGAGCGCTTGTTGAGATTCGGGCTCATGAAGGAGCTGAGCAGGTAGTTGTGCCCGAGGTGGACCTCGACGGCGTCGAATCCGGCCTCGACGGCGAAGCGCGCGGCGCGTGCGTAGTCCTCGACCACCCGATCGAGCTGCTCGAGTGTCGCGCCGCGGACGAGCCCCATGGCGGGGGCGCTGATGCGCGTGGACGGCGCGAGCGTCTTCATCTTGTTGGAGATCTGGTTGGCGACGAGTCCGGCGTGGCCGATCTGCGCGGAGGCCAGACCCCCGGCGGCGTGCACGGCGTCGGTGAGCCGGGTCAGGCCGGGGACGGAGTCGGCGTCGAGCACGAGGGTGTCGCGGTGGACGCGGCCGTCGTGGGAGACCGAGCAGTAGGCGACGGTCGTGAGGGCGGTGCCGCCGCGGGCGACCTCGGCGTGGAATTCGACGAGTTCGTCGCTGACGGCTCCTCGAGGCATGACCCCTTCGAAGGTTGCCGCCTTGACGATGCGGTTGCGGAGGGTGAGCGGCCCGAGTCGGGCCGGTTCGAACACGGTGGGTCGCGGCGAAGACATGCCCCTACTTTCGATGCCAGTGGTATCGTAATTGCGCTTCGACTATAACGCTCGTCACACTCCGCGCCAGATCGATTCCCACTCGGTCCCGACATCACGGATCCCATGCCCAGCACCGCTCCGGGGCGCCCCCGCGACCCCCGAATAGACAACGACGTCCTCACCGCCACCCGCGAGATGCTCCGCTCCCACGGCTGGGACGGGCTGAGCCTGCGGGCGGTCGCCGCCCGCGCCGGCGTCGGCCGCGCCGCACTCACGCGTCGGTGGCCGACCAAGGCCCACCTGGTGCTCGACGCACTGCTCGGTTCCGCACCCGATCTGACGTCCTACGACGGCATCGATCGCAAGGGCTGGATCGAATGGGTGGTCACCGGGAGCATCGAATTGTTCTCCCGGCCGGAGGTCCGCGCTGCGCTCCCGGGGCTTCTCGCGGCACTGCGGGACCACGACGACCTCCGCAACACGCTCTGGCGCACGTTCAGCGGCCCCAGCACCGCCCTGTTCGCCGACGGCGACGGCTCGGACGTCGAGATCGACGCCAAGGCCGTGCTCGTGATGGCAGCGGGGTCGGCGTTGTTCGCCGGCCTCATCGCCGCGGAGGACGACACACCCGCGCTGCGCGCGCGGATCCTGGAACTGTTGTCGACCGTGGCGTAGCGCCGGACCCGAGCGCCGGACCCGAGCGCCGAAAGGTCAGCCGATCGTCTTGCGGACCAATATCGCGGGATCATCTGCGTCGCAGTCGGTTCCGACCACCAGGGCGGTGAGCGCCGGTGCGTCCGGTCCGCTCAACAGGACGAGGACGGCATCGTCGCCGGCGTACCGCACCGCGCGTGAACCGATCGGTGACCGGCCTTCGAAACCGTTCGCGTCCAAGCATTCTCGGAGACGATCGGCTCCACCGAGGAGACCGGGATCGGTGTCGCCGATCATCGCCCGCAGGGTGGAGGGTTCGAACAGGGCCTCGTCTTCCGCTGCCGCGACGGGAACACCGGTCGGGTCGTCGCTACCGAAAGCCGTTTCGCGCACGACCACCACGAGCAACACCGCCACTGCAGCCGCGACCGCGGCACCGGCCACCGCCCACCGGCGACGCCGTGCGATGCGGGACGGTGTGGACCGGACATCGGACCGGTCGTCGGATCGATCCTCCGCGAGCGCGGCACCGATACGCGCGGCGATCTCGGGCGGAATCGATTCCTTCGGTGGAGCGCCGCGCAGGGCCGACAACCGCGCCTGCGTCGCGTCGAGCCGCGCCAGATACACGACGGCCCCGGGATCGCGGCGCACGCGCGGCCACAACCGGGCGGCGAGCTCCTCGTCGAGCACCCCGGCATGCAGATCGGCGAGCAACTCCGCGGAGTACGGCGGGCGCATCTCGGCGGAGTTCGACGGACGCATCTCGTCCTCGTTCATGCGCGACTCTCCTCCGCGGTTCGGCATCCCTCACCAGAGTAAGACGGAGGAGGATCACGATCGGTTCCCCTCGGAGCGAAGGTCGTCGAGAAGAACTGCGAGCCGGCTCCGCGCGCGGGCACAGCGGCTCTTGACCGTTCCCTCCGGAACACCGAGACGTTGCGCCGCCTCCCGGACGGAGAAACCTTCCACATCCACCGCGACGACGGCTGCCCGCTGGTCGGGTGGCAGTGCGAACAGGGCGGATTCGATGTCGAGTGCGATCTCGGTGTCGTGGATGGGATCGCGCGGGGTACGCAGGTCGTGCGAATCGTCCTCGAACAGTGGGACGGTCACGCGGACACGATTGCGGCGGATGCGATCGAGGCACGCGTTGACGACGATCGAATGCAACCAGCTGCGGACCGCGGCGTCCTCCCGGAAACCCGAAGCCCTCCGGTGCGCCGAGAGCAGTGCCTCCTGCAGCGCGTCGGCCGCGTCCTCGTTCGAGTAACTCGTCCGCCGCGCGACCTGCCACAGATGGTCGTGATGTCGTGCCAGCAAGGCGGAGAAGGCATGCCGATCGCCTGCGATGTGTGCTGCGAGCAGCTCGGCATCCGACACTGCTCCATCGGACGCCACCCCGTCCGACACGCTTCCGCCGTCGTCGACACCCCCGTCGGGCACGGCGATTTTTGCGATCCCCCCGAAAATTCGCACGCGCGGATGGTAGCCGATCCGGACGATTCCGCCCGGCTGTCCGCGGTCAGCGTGCGGCTTCGAATTCCACTTCGGAGAGGGAACTCTTGTTGCTTCCGCCGCTCGAGCTCAGATCGGTGATCCACACCAGCACGTGCGAAGTCTGGCCGTCCGCCTCGACCGGGATCGTGGTCTCACCGGAAGCCAGTGTGCCCGAACCGATCACCTGCGTCTGATCGAGCGACGTCGACTCGGACGGTGCGCTGCGCACCTCGACGACCGTGCCCGGCGTGTCGGTGGTGACCTTCACCGCGGACAGTTCCGACGCGTCGGCGAGCGTGAACAGAAGTCCGACACCGTTCTTCAGCGACGGGAACGGATCGAAGTAGGCATCGGTGCTCCACGAGGTGGACGGATCACCGTCGATCGCCTGCGACGCGGTGGCGGGCGAATCGGGTGTGCCCTGAGGCGAGAACACCGACACGGAGGTCGCGGAGACCGGAGCGCTCGCCGCCGGTCGCGGCGGCGCGGCCTCGACCTGCTCGTCGCCCGCCCCCTCCTCGGCGGGTGCCTCGGCAGTGGGAGTCAGACCGAACTCCTGACTCGTCAGCGGAGCATCGTTGGCATCGCCGGCGAGCAGGTTCGCGATCCACCATCCGATGAGCGCGAGCAACAGCACCGTCGTGGCACCGAGCGCGGCCAGGGCGATGAGCATCCGCTGCGAATGTTTCTTCTTCTGTTCCAGCGCTTCGGGATCCGCGAGTGCATGCGTCTCCGCGGCGGCAGCGCGCTGCCCGATCCGCAGTGCCGGGATCATCTCGGTCTTCTGATCGACGACCGACGCCTGGTCGAGGATGTGCTGCACGGTCGCGGCGGTCCGGATACCGCCGTCCTCGGACAGGGCACGCACCGCGACCGCCGAGATCTCGAACGGCACATCGGGACGCAGGACGCGCGGCTCCACCGGCACACCGTCCTTGCGGTCGGGCTCCGGCATTCCGCCGACGGTGGCACCGCTGTGGTGCGGGACGGGAACGCCGCCCGGAGCCGATGGCTCACCGAGCGGCCACCGTCCGGTGATGAGTCCGTACAGGCTCGCGCCGAGACCGCGCACGTCGGACATCGCGTCGGAATCGGAGAAGGTCGCGGGGAAGGCCAGCACGGCGTCACCCGCCACGCTGATGCGGATGCGATCCGGGTGGTCGATCGACAGCGCGCTGCCCGCACGGTGCGACGCCTCGGCGGCGGCCGCGAGCGCGCGGATCGCGCGTGCCGCACCGATCGGCGACGGCTCGGTGGTGGACATCTCCTTCAGCGACCGGCCGGGAGTCCACTCCGAGATGACGATGCCGCCCGAGCTGCCGCGCACCACGTCGAGGACGCGGGCGAGTCCGGGCGAATTGATACGACCGAGGCGCAGGGTGCGCGAGAGCACGGCCTGCGGCGAGTCGGGGCCGGTGCCGTCGGCCGCGCGCTGTTCCGCGTCGACGAAGGTCAGCGCGACCTCGCGATCGAGCTTGACGTCGAGTGCCTGCCAGAAACGCAGACCGCGCGCGCCTCCGTGCGGGGCGAGCAGACGGTAGCGACCACCGGCGACCGAGGCACCGGCGATGAGATCGGGGCCGCGCATCGGACGGCGCGGCTGGGAGGCCGGGCCCGCGACACGCACCGGCGGGAGCTGCGGGGATCCGACGGGGATGACACCCGTGTCGAGGTTCGGATCGCGCGGCGGGCGCTTGCCGTCCTTGTCGGCAGACTTCTGCCGTGCGGCGGCATCGATGGTGGACTTGCCGGCAGCGTGGTCGTCGCTCACCCTCACTCCTTCGTTGTCGACTCGTCCACTTCCGGTGTGCAGACGCGGGTCGCCGCTGGGGGCCGCGAAGAACCGTGGTCGACGGCTCCCGGACCGTACCTGCTGCTGATCAGGGTACGGGAGTTGTCCGTGCGCATTGCTGCGACCGGGCACGTCCCTGATGGCGGGCATGACCTCTGTGATGGCGTCATAAGGTCCGACGCCGTACTCGCCGTAGTCGATACGCGGCAGGATGACGGTCTTCTCGGCATTCGATTCGGCGTAGCGCGGACGCGGGACGGGGGCGGGAGCCGGTGCCTCGTCGGAGGTGGTTCCGGTCTCGGGTTCGGAGGGGGCCTCCTCGACCGGGGCGGTGCCGCGCAGTGCCGCGACCTTCCGTCGCACGGCCGCTTCGATCGCGAGGATCTCGGGCACCTTGAGCAGGTACATCCCGACCAGCGCGACGAGCACCATGAGCACACCGTTGAGCCCGACCCGCACGAGCGAGCCGATGCCCCCGAAGCGGTCGGCAAGGACGTCGAGTTGCAGGAGACGGTCGGTGACGAGCACGACAATCGCCGCGGCGAGCGACGCGAGCACGACGTGCCAGACGGTGCGTCCGACGTTCGCCATCTGCAGGTCGCCGAGTGTGCGGTGCAGCAGATAGCCGCCGATGAACGCTCCGACGGTGAACGCGACGCCCGTGGCCGCGCCGAGGAGCAGCACCACCTGCTCGTCGTTCGCCGCGACGACGGGCGCCAGCGCGGACAGGCCGATCTTGACGGCGGTGATGCCGAGGATGATCCAGGTGGGGGTCCAGGCCTGTTCCCTGGCATAGAACACGCGCAGGTGGATGAGCACCAGCGCGTACGGGATGAGCGTGAACGCCGACCAGCTCACCGCCTGGCCGAGGCGTTCGGCGTTGCTGCCGCCGAAGTTGCCGTAGCCGTACAGCGCGGCGCCGACCTGCGAACCCGCGATCGTCAGGAAGGTGACGATCGGGATGAGCGAGATCATGGTGAGGCGGGTCGCGACGGACAGGTCGTCGACGACGGCCGGGGTGTCGTCCGCGGCGGCGTTGCGACTCAGGCGCGGCATGATCGCGGTGAGCACGGTGACCCCGAGGACGCCGTAGGGCAGCTGCAGCAGCAGCCACGCGTTGTTGTAGATCGCGGGACCTGCCTCGTCGGCGCCTGACGACACACGCGTGGCGAAGACCATCCCGGCCTGGCTGATCAGCACGTACAGCACGATCGCGGCGGCCATGCCACCGAACTGCCGGAGCCGGTCGTCGAGACCCCACAACGGCCTGAGATTGATGCCTTCGCGGCGCAGCGCGGGTACCAGGCACATCGCCTGCGTGATGACGCCGAGCAGCACGCCGATGCCGAGGACGAGCAGTTTCGGATCGCTCATCCGCACCGGATCGAGCGTGATCTCGCCCGGCATCAGGTAGTAGATCACCAGCACGGTGAGCACCACGAGGTTGTTGCACACCGGGGCCCAGGCGCCCGGCTTGAACACCTGCCGGGTGTTGAGGATGCCCGTGAACAGGCCCGACAACCCGTAGAACATGATCGCGGGCAGGAGCAGGTACGACAGCGCTGTGGTCAGCGACGTCGAGACCTTGCCGGACTCGTCGAGGAAGACGTGGGTGGTCAGGACCGGGGCTGCGGCCACCGCGAGAACGGTCGCCGTGCCGAGCAGCACCAGCGCCGCGGTGAACAGTCGCCGGACGAAGGCCTCACCGCCGTCGGGGTCCTCCCGCTCGGCCCGCACCAGCACCGGCACGACGATCGAGGTCAGGACGGCGCCGAGCACCAGCTCGGAGATCATGTTGGGGATCTGGTGCGCCACGGTGAAGGACGACGCGACGCTCGCACCGAGCAGGGTCAGGATGAGCAGCTGCTTGAGGAAGCCGGTGATGCGGCTGACCAGGGTCGCCACGGCGATGGAGCCGGTCGCCGCGAGCAGGCTCTGCGGCCTGCGGCGACCCGCACCGGCACCCGTGACGTCCGGTGAGGTGGTGGGAGAGTCCGACGGTCCCGGGTTCGGGTGTGTCTCCACGTCGTCCCGTGTGGAGTTCCCGGTCATTTCTCATACCCTTCGTCGGCTGGATCCGGCTCTCCCCGGAACCGGTGCAGAAGTCGCCTGCCCGCCAGGAACAGCAGGAGGGCTCCCGCACATCCCGTGACGACGGCGAGGATCTGGCCGTACGCATTGGAACGTACCGTCACCGTCGTCGAGCTGCCGAGAGGCAGGCCGGAGTCGGTGGTGAGTGCGAACTCCAACCGGAGGTTCCGCGAGTCGCTGATCTGAGCCGGCACCGTGAGGGTGCGGCTGCCACGCGGCGGGAGCTGGGTCGGCCCGATATCGGTGATGTCCACCGTGTCGGGCGCGTCCACCTGCAGCCGCACGGTGATGCCCACGGGCAGGTCGTTGCGCGCGGTGAGCAGCAGCGGACTCTGTTCGGACGTCAGGGTGTACACACCGCCGGTCGAGATGACCGTCACGGCGTCGTAGATGTCGTCGACGGCCTCCCGCACCTCGGAGGCGCGGTGCTCGCCGGTCGCGTAGGCACCGTCGGCGTCGGCACCGCGACGACCGGCCAGGCTCATCGCGCGCAGCAGGTCCTCGCGCAGCGGGGCGGTGAACTGCTGCGGGGTGAGCTGGGCCTGCGGGTCCTCGACCAGCGCCGTCTGGATCGCGTCGAGGCGGCCGATCTGTTCCTCGGCCTCGGACACGACCGTCGCGGAGGCGCCGTCGGTGATCGCCTGCTCGGGATAGACCAGCATCGAGGCCGTCGGGTCGTTCGCGGTGTTCGCGGCCGCGTCGACGAGCGCGGCGAGCGGTCGCGGCGTGGTCAGGCCCGAGCGGACGAGCGTGGAGAGCATCGACAGCACGGAGGCGGCGTCGTCGGGCGATGCCGACCAGTTCTGCGGCGGCGCGAACAGCACCGATCGGCCTGCGGCCGGCAGTGCCGCCCCGGTGACCTCGCTGACCGTCGGCACCATGGCCGGCCAGGCCAGCGCGCCGAGGGCGTCCTGCAGGCGGGCCGTCGAGGAATCGCGGGAGAGGTCGTAGCGCGCCGAGGAGGGGACGAAGGACGGCGTCTGCGGGTCGGTGCCCATCCCGGCCAGTGCCGCGGACGCGGACGAGTCGAACAGGGCGGCGGTGAGGCCGGAGACACCGGAGATCCGGAAGCCGTTGCCGCCCGGCGCGGTGGACGGCGTCGACGACGTGCCCGCGAGCAGGGCGCGTCCGCCCTCGAGGGCGTTGTCGGACACCAGAGCGGTCACCGGGCCGTCGGCGGCGAGCATCGATCCGGTCTTCTCGGTGAGTACGCCGGAGTCGGGCCACATCACGCCCGGGGTGGAGGTGACGCCGAGGATGGAGTCGACGATGGCCGCCGGTGATTCGAGCGCGGAGTCGGTCAGGGACGAGTCGGCGAGGTCGCCGAGCGCGGTCAGGTCGACCTGTGCGAACGGCACGGCCATCGTGCAGGTCGTCGCCGCGAGGGCACGCAACCGCTCGAGCCAGGCGACCGCGGCATCCGTGCCCGAGCCCGGACGCGCATCGCCGGTCGGTTCGTTCGGATCCTCGACGACGAGATAATCGCGCGTCATGTTCGCGACGGTCACGAGCAGGTCCGGGTCCACGGCCAGGCACAGTCCCTCGAGGACGCGGGGTTCGGTGCGGGCGGTGTCCTCGACGGCGCGCAGCAGACCGTCGAGCCTCCCGCCCTCGGTGAGCGAGGCCGCGAGGTCGTCGTCGACCAGGCGTACCGGCTCGGTGCCGGAACCGGCCACGCCGGCGGCGAGCCTCGGCCGATCGGCCAGTGGCCACAGCATCGTGACCGCGGCGGGGCGGGACACGTCGGGCGGTACGGCGGGGAACGCCTTCTCCTCGCGGTCGAGCCGGCCGTCGTCGGACGAGCGGGTCGTGCCCCGCGACCCGCCGTTCCCGGTTTCGGTCTCCTCGGTGACCTCGTCGCTCGCGGGAACCGCGAGCACGGGCAGCAGGAAGCGTGCGTCGTCGAGCCGGGCCGCCCCGCCGTATTCGGGGACCCCGTTGACGTTCACCAGCAGCGGGTAGACGCCGGGAGTGTCGATGTCGAGCGACGGCACGAGATCGGAGCGCAGCGGCAGTTCGAGTTCGAAGTCGGCACGTTCGCCCTGCCCCAGCCGGTCGGCGACCTCCTCGAACTCACCGACCGTGTCGAATCCGGCCTGGTCGAGGGACAGCGAGGTGCGCAGCGCTGCGGAGTCGGAGACCACCGGTGCGCGCTGCAGCCGCACCCAGACGTCCTCGACGTCCCGGTCGCCGATGTTCGCCACCGTGCCGCGGACCGTGACGACGGACTCGCTCGTGAGAGTCACCGTCTGCGGCGTCACCTCGTCGATACTCAACTCGAGGAAGCGCGGCTCGTCGGGGTCGGTCTGGGCTGCGGCCGGATTCGCCGAGGCCGTCGGGAGAAGAGTCGTCGGCAGAAGAGGCGTCACGCCTGCCGTTGTGAGGACGAGTACGAGCACGGCGAGCACCGCGGCGCCCGCCCGGGACACCACCACCGTCATCCGCGTGGGGCCCCCGGTTCGTCGGCATCGGGGAGTCGCGTGTGGTCCATCTCGGCGATGAGCTGATCGGCGATGTCGGCGAGCTTGCGTTCGTCGGCGTACGCCAGGCGGGTCCGCAGTTCGCGCAGCGGCACCCACGCCACCTCGGTGACCTCGACGTCCGCGTCGGAGAGTTCTCCGCCGAGATAACGCAGCAGATAGTGGTGCACGGTCTTGTGGACCCGGCGGCCCTCGGTGACGAACCAGTAATCGATGCTGCCCAGCTCGGCGAGCACCGAACTGCGCACGCCGGTCTCCTCGCGGACCTCGCGCATCGCGGTTTCCTCGGCGGTCTCACCCTGCTCGATGTGGCCCTTCGGCAACGACCACAGCAGGCGTCCCCGCCGGTCGGTGCGGCCGATCAGGGCTGCGCAGAGTTTCTCGGGCGGACCACCGAGTCCGTCGACCACCAGACCTCCCGCGGAAGTCTCGCGGACGGTCCGCATGCGAGGTCCGGGCGAAGCGGACGATCCGGGCGAAGCACCGTGTGCGGTCTTCTTTGCGCCCGCGCCACGCCGCCGCGAGCTGCGGCGGTTACGGTTGGCACGTTCGGCGGGCGACACCTCATAGATAGTAGATGGACCGACGTCGGTCCCGGCTCAACCACACGAACGCGCTGCTCGGTAAGGTGCAAAGACGTGAACTCCCCCACCGCAGACACCGACCGTCGTACCCGGCTGCTCGCCGGAGCCGAGGCCACTCTGCGCGATCTGTCCGACATCCTCGCCCCGCTGGGGGCGCGATTCGCCGAAGCCGGACACGAGCTGTATCTCGTGGGGGGCAGCGTGCGCGACGCGGTGCTCGGTCGCCTCGGCACCGACCTCGACTTCACCACCGATGCGCGTCCGGAGGTCGTGCAGGAGCTGCTGCGCGGATTCGTCGACCACCAGTGGGACACGGGTATCGACTTCGGGACCATCAGTGCGGTGAAGGGACTCGAGCAACTCGAGATCACCACCTTCCGCAGCGACGCCTACGACCGTGTCACGCGTCACCCCATCGTGAAGTACGGCACGAGTCTCGAGGACGATCTCGTGCGCCGCGACTTCACCGTCAACGCGATGGCCGTGCGGATCGGACCGGACGGTGCGGGTGAGTTCGTCGACCCGCTCGGCGGCATGGACTCCCTGCTCGCCGGCGTGCTCGACACCCCGGCGAAGCCCGAGGACTCCTTCCACGACGATCCGCTGCGCATGCTGCGCGCGGCGCGGTTCGTCTCCCAGCTCGGCTTCGCCCTCACCGAGCGCGTGCACACCGCGATCGTCTCGATGGCCGACGAGATCCTGCGGATCAGCGCCGAGCGGGTGCAGGCCGAGCTCGACAAGCTGATCCTCGGCGACTATCCGATCGAGGGCATCGACACGATGGTCGAGACCGGTCTGGCGCAGCGGGTGATCCCCGAGATCCCCGCGATGAAGCTCGAGATCGACGAGCACCACCAGCACAAGGACGTGTACTGGCACTCGCTGACCGTCCTGAAGCAGGCCATCGACCTCGAGGACGGCGATCCCGATCTCGTCCTGCGGTGGGCCGCGCTGCTGCACGACATCGGCAAGCCCGACACCAAACGCAACGAGCCGCAGGGCGGCGTCAGTTTCCACCACCACGAGGTGGTCGGAGCGAAGCTCGTGCGCAAGCGCATGCGCGCCCTCAAGTACTCGAAGCAGATGATCGAGGACGTCAGCCGTCTGGTCTTCCTGCACCTGCGCTTCCACGGCTACGGCAGGGGACAGTGGACGGATTCGGCCGTGCGCCGTTACGTGCACGACGCCGGGCCGCTGCTGCCGAAGCTCCACAAGCTGGTGCGCGCCGATTGCACGACCCGCAACAAGCGTCGGGCCGCCGCGCTGCAGGCCACCTACGACGGTCTCGAGGAACGGATCGAGCGCATCGCCGCCGAGGAGGATCTCGCCAAGGTCCGGCCCGACCTCGACGGCAACGCGATCATGGAACTGCTGGGTATCTCCGCAGGTCCGACGGTCGGCAAGGCGTGGAACTTCCTCAAGGAACTGCGGCTCGACCGCGGCCCGCTCGAGCGCGACGAGGCCGAGGCCGCGCTGCTCGAGTGGTGGGCACAGCAGCAGGAGGCCTGACTCCGAACGTCTGATCTCACATCGTCGTGACGGCGGCGTGAGCCAGATGTCACCGCGTGCTCACCGCGGGTGACGCCACCGCAACACCGCTTCTCCAGCATGGACACCGGCGTAGTCGAGACGGTGTCGAGGAGTTGCGGGATGCAGGACGCGATCACCACGGTGAAATCCACCTGCTCCTACTGCGGTGTGGGATGCGGGATGCTCCTCGACGTCGCCGTCGACCCGGAGACGGGTGACCGACGCGTGGTGAGGGCATACGGAGACAAGGATCACCCGACCAACAGGGGTCGGTTGTGCACGAAGGGCGCGACCAGCGCGGAGATGCTCGCGGCCGGGGGCCGGCTCGATACGGCGTGGATGCGTTCCGAGCGGGCGGCCGAGGTCGCCCGGCTCCCCTTCGACGATGCGATCGCCGAGACCGCGCGGCGCCTGAACGATATCGTCTCGGCCCACGGCTCCGACGCGGTGGCTCTCTACGTCTCGGGACAGATGTCGCTCGAGGCCCAGTATCTCGCGACGAAGCTCGCGAAGGGATACCTGCGCACCTCGCACATGGAATCGAACTCGAGACTGTGCATGGCCGGCGCCGCGACCGGGTACAAGCAGTCGCTCGGATCCGACGGCCCGCCCGGCTCGTACGAGGACTTCGACCTCGCCGACGTCTTCTTCGTGTCGGGTTCCAATATGGCCGACTGCCATCCCATTCTGTTCCTGCGCATGATGGATCGGGTCAAGGCGGGAGCGCGACTGATCGTCGTCGATCCGCGGCGCAGCGCGACCGCCGACAAGGCCGACCTGTTTCTGCAGATCGCGCCGGGCACCGACCTGGCGCTTCTCAACGGTCTGCTGCACCTGATCGTCGAGAACGGACACGTCGACCGCGACTTCGTCGAGAAGCACACCGACGGCTGGGACGCGATGGAGTCGTTCCTCGCCGACTACCCACCGCACGTCGTCGCCGAAGTCACCGGTCTGGCCGAGGCCGACATCCGCACCGCGGCGCAGTGGATCGGCGAGGCCGGGGAGTGGATGAGTTGCTGGACGATGGGTCTGAACCAGAGCACCCACGGCACGTGGAACACCAACGCGATCTGCAATCTGCACCTCGCGACCGGGGCGATCTCCCGCACCGGCAGCGGGCCGTTCTCCCTCACCGGCCAGCCCAACGCGATGGGCGGCCGCGAGATGGGATACATGGGACCGGGTCTGCCCGGTCAGCGCAGTGTCCTCTCCGACGACGACCGCGCGTTCGTCGAAGATCGCTGGTCGCTGCCGCGCGGCACGCTGCGCACCGAGGGCGGCGCCGGCACCGTCGACATGTTCGAGCGCATGGCCGCCGGAGAGATCAAGGCGTGCTGGATCATCTGCACCAATCCCGTGGCGTCGATCGCGAATCGGAGCACCGTTCTCGAGGCACTCGGGAAGGCCGAGCTGGTGATCGTGCAGGACGTCTATCGCGAGACCGAAACCGCTTCGTACGCAGACGTTCTCCTACCCGCAGCTCTGTGGGCCGAATCCGAGTATGTCACCGTCGGATCCGACCGCACCGTCAATCTTCTACAGCAGGCCGTCGAACCCGTCGGTGAGTCGCTGCCCGACTGGGAGATCATCGCGCGGGTCGCTCAGGAGATGGGTTTCGGCGACGCCTTCGACTATTCGAGTGCCGAGGAAATCTTCGAGGAGATCACCGGATTTGCGAATCCGCAGACCGGCTACGACCTGCGCGGCATGACCTACGACCGACTGCGGGAAGGGCCCGTGCAATGGCCGTGCCCGCCGGAGTCGGCCGCGACACGGCACCCCGTCCGCTATCTCAACGACGGGACGAGCCGGACCCCGGTGGTGCGCGAGGACGGTTCCCGTCCGCGACTGGCGTTCGCGACCCCCGACGGCCGCGCTCGTTTCTTCCCTCGCCCGCACATGCCCGCCGCGGAAATGCCGGACGACGACCACCCCTTCGTCCTGAACACCGGACGCGTCCCGCACCAGTGGCACACCCTCACCAAGACCGGGAAGGTCGAGAAACTCACCAAACTGAATCCCGGACCGTTCGTCGAGATCAATCCCGATGATGCACAGCGACTGTCGATCGTCGACGGCGACCGGGTCGAGATCGCATCGCGGCGCGGCCGGGCCGTGCTGCCGGCCGTCGTCACCGACCGGGTGCTGCCCGGGAACTGTTTCGCGCCCTTCCACTGGAACGACCTCTTCGGCGACGATCTCGCCATCAACGCCGTGACGAACGACGCCGTCGACCCGGCATCCCTGCAGCCCGAATTCAAGGTCTGCGCCGTGTCGGTGGAGAAGGTCGCGGGTGCGGTCGAACCGGTGCTCGAGAGCGGTTCGGTGCTCGACCGTCTCGAGTCTGCGCTGGGACTCGGGACGATTCCCGCACCCACCTTCGACGACGCCGAACGAGGTTATCTCGCAGGTCTTCTCGCCGGACTCAGGACGGCGGAGATCACTGCCGCGCCGACCCTTCCGCCGACCGCGCCGTTCCCGGCCGACAAGCGGGTATGGGTCGACGGACTGCTCGCCGGGATGTACGCGCACTCGGCCCCGGTTCCCGACGCGACGCCCACCGAGGCGGTGCCGGACGGGCCGGTCGTCGTGGTGGCCTGGGCGTCGCAGACGGGCAACGCCGAATCCTTCGCGGCGAGTTGCGCACAACGGCTCCGCGATGCCGGTCGGGCCGTGCGGCTGAGGGGGCTGAACGAACTCGACGTCGCCGCGCTGGCGGACATCGACGACCTCGTGGTCGTCACGAGCACCTTCGGCGACGGCGACCCACCCGACAACGGCGGGTCGTTCTGGCGGTCGCTCGCGGCGGACACCGCGCCCGAACTGAGCGGAACGCGTTATGCAGTAATGGCTTTCGGCGATTCGAGCTACGACGATTTCTGCGGCTTCGGGCGCCGTGTCGATGACCGTCTGAGCACTCTCGGCGCGACCCGCCTGGCCGAGCGCGTCGACTGCGAACCCGGAGAGGACGAGCGCGCGCAGAACTGGCTCGACGCCCTCGTACCGCTGCTGGGAGGCTCGACGACCCCGGTCGCATCGGCTGCTCCCGCGGCCCCTGCCTATACCCGCAACTCGCCGCTCGTCACCCGGATCACCCGCAACATTGCACTGAGCGGTGCGGGTTCGGCGAAGGACGTGCGTCAGTTCGGATTCGAGATCTTCGATCCAGCATTCGAATACGAGGCCGGCGACGCACTCGGGGTGATGCCGACGAACGGCCCGGAGGCCGTCGACGAATGGCTGCAGGTCACCGCCCTCGACCCGGAGACCGCCGTCGAACTCGGCGACCGTCCTACCGTGCCGCTGCGCGAGGCCGCGACCCGTCACCTCGACATCACCCGGGTGACACCGGAACTGCTCCGGTTCGTGCAGAAGCAGAGCGGCAGTCCCGAACTCGCGAAACTCCTGCGACCGGGCAACAAGATCGAGCTGCAGCAGTGGCTGTACGGGAGGCAGGCGATGGACGTCATCGCCGAGTACCCGTTCAAGGCGCCCTGGGACGAATGGAAGGACCTCCTCGGCCGTCTGCGTCCGCGCCTGTACTCGATCTCGTCGAGCCCGAAGACGAACCCGCGCGAGGTGCAACTGACGGTGTCGGTGGTGCGCTACGAATTCGAGGGTCGATCCCGGGCGGGCGTGTGCTCGTCGTTCCTCGCGGATCACAGCAAGGGTGTGGACATCCCGATCTTCGTGCAGCGCAACGAGCACTTCCGGCCACCGGCACCCGAGACCGACATGATCATGGTCGGTCCCGGTACGGGCATCGCACCGTTCCGCGGTTTCCTCCACGACCGTCGTGAGGCCGGGCACACGGGCCGCAACTGGTTGTTCTTCGGCGACCAGCGATCCGAGGCCGACTATCTCTACCGCGACGAGATCGAGTCGATGCACGCCGACGGTTTCCTCACCGAGCTGGGACTGGCCTTCTCCCGCGACCAGCGGCAGAAGATCTACGTGCAGGACCGGATGCGCGAGCATGGTGCGCAGGTGTGGAAGTGGCTGCAGAACGGTGCCCACTTCTATGTGTGCGGCGACGCCGGACGTATGGCGAAGGACGTCGACGCGGCCCTGCGCGAGGTGGTGCAGGCACACGGACGGCTCGACCGCGACGCCGCCGCGGCGTACGTCGAGCAGATGGCCGCCGACAAGCGGTACGTCCGCGATGTCTACTGATCTGTTTGTCGGTCCGCAGATGCGGGTATAACGTAGCGTTCATGACGCATCTGCGGAGATACCCGTGACCTCCCTCCGGATCCGCGACGCCGCGTCGTTGCTGGGGGTCAGCGACGACACGGTCCGTCGCTGGATCGACCAGGGGCTGCTGCGCGCCGGCAAGGATTCCGCCGGACGCAAGACAGTCGACGGTCGCGAGCTGGCGGAGTTCGCCCGCGCTCAGGCCGATGCCGGTCCCGATCCGCTCGGGGTGGGCAGCTCCGCTCGCAATCGCTTCGTCGGGCTGGTTACGCGCGTCGTCTCCGACACCGTCATGTCGCAGGTGGAGATGCAGTGCGGTCCGCACCGCATCGTCTCGCTCATGAGCACCGAGGCCGTGAACGAACTCGGTCTCGAGCCGGGCAGCATCGGGGTGGCCGTCGTCAAGGCGACCACTGTCATCGTCGAGACACCTGGAGGGGACGGATGAGGCGCCGGGCGCTCGCCGCGTTCGCTGCCGGTCTCACCGCTGCGGCACTGACGTCGTGCGGCACCGGCGGTGGCTCGGATGTCCTCACCGTTTATGCGGCGGCCTCGCTCCGGGCGCCGTTCACCGAGATCGCCGAACGATTCGAGGAGGCGAACCCCGGAGTGTCGGTGGAATTCTCGTTCGCCGGCTCGTCCGATCTCGAGACCCAACTCGAGCAGGGGGCACCCGCCGACGTCTTCGCCTCCGCCGACACCCGGACGATGGACGCCGCCGTCGCGGCCGGACTCGTTGCCGGTGAGCCGATCCCGTTCGCGACCAACATGCTCACGATCGTCACCGAACCGGGGAACCCGAAGAACGTCACCTCGTTCGACGATCTCACCGGCGACGGTCTCTCGGTGGTCGTGTGTGCGCCCCAGGTGCCGTGCGGGGCGGCGACCGAGCGACTCGAGGAGGCCGGCGGTGTCGAGCTCGCGCCGGTGTCCGAGGAATCGTCGGTGACCGACGTGCTCGGCAAGGTCACCTCCGGTCAGGCCGACGCCGGTCTGGTCTACGTCACGGACGCGATGGGGGCCGGCGAGAAGGTCACCATTGTCCCCGTCCCGGAAGCCGCGGAGATCGTCAACATCTATCCCGTTGCACCACTGTCGAATTCCCGAAATCCCGGTCGCGCCGACGCCTTCGTGCGCTTCGTCACCGGCACGGGCGGTCGTGCCGTCCTGGCCGACGCAGGATTCGGTGCACCGTGACCGCGACGGGACTGCCCCGGTGGTTGTTCGTTCCCGCGGCACTCGGGTTGCTGTTCGCCGTCGTGCCCCTGGTGTCGATGCTGCTCACCGTGGACTGGACGACCTTCCCCGCGCTGGTGACATCCCCGGCGTCCCTCGACGCGCTCGTCCTGAGCCTGCGCACCTCCGCGGCCGCCACGATCCTGTGCATCCTGCTCGGCGTGCCTCTCGCAATGGTGCTGGCGCGCAGTAGCTTCCGGTGGATATCGGTGATCCGTGGGTTCGTCCTGCTGCCGCTCGTGCTGCCCCCGGTCGTGGGCGGTATCGCCCTGCTCTACACCTTCGGTCGTCGCGGACTGATCGGTGAGCACCTCGATGCGCTCGGGATCCACATCGCCTTCACCACCACCGCGGTCGTGCTCGCGCAGACCTTCGTCGCACTGCCCTTCCTCGTCACGAGTCTCGAAGGTGCGCTGCGCAGTGCGGGTTCACGCTACGAGGACGTCGCGGCCACACTCGGTGCGCGTCCCACGACGGTCTTCCGGCGCATCACCCTGCCCCTCGTGCTGCCCGGCCTGGTCTCCGGTTCGGTACTCGCATTCGCCCGCGCACTGGGCGAATTCGGCGCGACCCTCACCTTCGCCGGCAGCCTCCAGGGTGTGACGCGCACGCTGCCGCTCGAGATCTATCTGCAGCGGGAAACCGATCCCGATGCCGCCGTCGCGCTGTCGCTCGTGTTGATCCTGGTGGCCGTCGTGATCGTCGTGGCCGTGTACTCGCGGCGGAAGGACCGCCCGCTGTGAGCCTGACGGTGCGGGCCCGGGTCGCCGCACGCGATGTCGACGTCGACCTCGAGGTCGCGCAGGGTGAGATCGTCGCGGTGCTCGGCCCCAACGGAGCCGGCAAGTCGACGCTGCTGGGAGTGGTCTCCGGTCTGCTGCGTCCCGATGCGGGTCGCGTGGAACTCGACGGTCGCGTCCTCACCGATACCGCGACCGGCGTCGCCGTCGCTCCGCACGACCGGTCGGTGGTGCTGCTCGCCCAGCAGGCGCTGCTCTTCCCGCACCTGACGGTCGCGGACAACGTCGAGTTCGCACCGCGCAGTGCGGGTGCGGGTCGGCGTGAGGCCCGTGTGCGCGCCGAGAGGTGGCTGCAGGAGGTCGATGCCGCAGCACTCGCCGATCGTCGTCCGCACGAGTTATCGGGTGGGCAGGCGCAACGGGTCGCACTCGCACGTGCCCTCGCGGCCGAACCGCACCTGCTGTTGCTCGACGAGCCGATGGCCGCGCTCGACGTCACCGCGACACCGGTGTTGCGGTCGTTGCTGCGACGCGTCCTGCGCGACAGTGGACGCACGGGCCTGCTCGTCACCCACGACCCGCTCGACGTGCTCGCCCTCGCCGATCGGGTGATCGTGATCGAGGCCGGGCGGATCGTCGAGGACGGGCCGGTACGCCGGGTGCTGACGCGACCGCGCAGTGCCTTCGCCGCCCGCATCGCGGGGAGCAATCTCGTCACCGGCATCGTGCGAGCTGAGGCGCTGGAATCCGCGGACGGTCTCGTCCACGGCCGCGTCCACGACGACTGCGTCCCGGGAACGGCCGCCGTCGCCGTCTTCGCGCCGTCGGCGGTCGCCGTCTACACCGAGGCCCCGCACGGGAGCCCGCGCAACGCCCTGAGGGTGAGGATCGCGGAACTCGAGGCGCAGGGTTCGTCGGTGCTCGTGCGATCGGATACGGGTATCGCCGCGGAGATCACGACGGCGGCACTCGCCGACCTCGACGTCCATCCGGGCGACTCCGTATGGTTCGTCGTCAAGGCCACGGAGGTGGGGATCCATCCGGCCGCGCTGAGCGCGTGATCGCTACTGCCGCGTGCGGCGCACGACGAACACGGCGACGAGCCCGATCAGGTAGACGACCCCACCTGCGACGGCCAGCTCGGGTGTGCGCCCGTCGGGGTCGATGACGAAGGCCGCCACGACGATCGCGCCGAGGAAGGCGATGTTGAAGACGGTGTCCTGCAGCGCGAAGACCTGACCTCGGCGCGCGTCGTCGATATCGATCTGCATCGCGGCGTCGCCGGTGAGTTTGATGGTCTGACCGGCGAGGCCGAGCAGAAAGGCCGCGACGAGCAACGGTCCGGCCGACACGGTGGTGACGAACGCGAACTGCACGATCGCGGCGGCGATCAACCCGACTGTGACGGTGCGCGGCCGGCCCAGCCGCGGGATCAGGATCGGTGCGAGCACCGCTGCGAGGAGCATGCCGGTGGCGGTGCAGGCGACCGCGACACCGAATCCGGAGAATCCCGCGAGCAGGTCGGAGCCATTCTCCTCGGCACGCAGGACGAGCACCATGATGAGCGTGTCGATGCCGAACACGATGCGGTGCGCGCCGATTCCGAGCATCGCGATCGTCACGCCAGGAGCTTCGAGGACGGCCCCTGCACCGGTCCGCAGACCTGACAGGACGGTGGGGATCACGGCCCGGGGACGTATTCCCTCGGGGCCGAGGGCATTCGCGGCGAATCCCGCTGCGGCGACCGCACCGACGAGCGAACCGCTCACTCCGAGGAGGACGGCCGTCCCGGAGCCAGTGTCGCCCGCGCCCACGAATCCTATGGTCGCGACCGCCGTGGCGGCCCCGACCGCCGAGACACCCGAACCGACCGTTGCCAGAACGGAATTGACCGGGACGAGCCACGACTGGGCGACCACGTGTGGGAGCGAGGCCGAGACGCCCGCCAGGACGAATCTGCTCACACCGATGGCGGCGAGCGCGAGCAGCATGAGTGGGGTCTGCGGTCCCCCGAGGAGCAACACGGCCGCCGCTGCCGCGATGAACACTCCGCGGAGCAGGTTGGCCCAGACGAGGACGAGGCGCCGGTCCCACCGGTCGAGCAGGGCGCCGGCGAACGGACCGATCACCGAGTACGGCAACAGCAGCACCGCGAAGCCTGCCGCGATCGTCACCGGGTCGGTGTGACGTTCGGGGTTGAACAGGATCGCCCCGCCGAGTGCGGCCTGGAACAGTCCGTCACCGAACTGGCTCGCGAACCGCACTCCGGTCAGTCGTACGAGACCCGGCGAGTTCCGCAGGACGGTTGCGGTCGATCGCCACGCCCGCTGCCTGGACTGCCGCCCGGAGTCTCGCACAAGCACGACACTATCGGCTCCGCCACCATTCGACGGTGCGGGCGGCCGCCTCGTCGAGCGGGGTGGGCGACAGGCCGAGTACCTGTTCGGTGCGGGTCGAGTCCATGACGAACGGGGCATCGAACTGGTAGAGCATCTCGGCGAGTTCCTTCATGTCCCGGTTCACGTGGCCGCCGGCCCGCACCAGCCAGGACGGGATCGTCCCCACCGCGGGCGCGGGCAGGCCGGCCGTCCGCGTGAAGGCGGTGGCGATCTCGCGCTGTGCCACGGCCGGTCCGGTGGGTGCGTGGATCACGGTGTTCCACACGGTCGGCTCCCCCGCTGCCGCGATCATCGCCGCGGCCAGGTCGGGAACGTAGGTGAACGAATGCGGGACGTCGGCCGAGCCGAGCACCCGCACCTTCTTCCCGGCGAGCACGGTGGGCACCATGCGTGCGCCGGCCATCGCGTTCAGTACCCGCGGACCGAAGAAGTCCGACGCGACCACGCTCACCGTCGGTGCGCGATGCGCTGCCCGGGCGGCGAGGAGCTGCCGTCGGACACCGCGCTTGCCGGTGTCGGCCTCGCGGGGCGAGTCCTCGGTCATGACCCGGTCGGGTTCGCTGTACGAGTAGAGGCTCTCGGGGAAGACGACGACCGTCTTCTCCGACAGGTTCGCGGCGGCGTCGAGAACGACCCGCTCGGCGACGGGGAGTTCGCGTGCCCACACGTCGGCGCGGTAGGCCGACCCGTGGACGCACATGTACACCGCGTCGGCAACAAGTCCGTCTTCGTCGACGAGTGCTGCGGCCGCGGCCTCGGGATCCGTGACGTCGACACGCAGGCGTTCGATGCCCGCGCCTTCCGGTCCACTGCCCGATCGGGTGAGAACGCGCACGCGATGTCCTTGTGCGGCAATCTGTTCGGCGACGGTCCAGCCGACGGGTCCGGCTCCTGCGACCACCTGGAGATGCGACATGATTCCTCGCTTCGGAAAAGTGTGAGCACTGCTCTCTGATGCCGTCGACGATCCTCCGTGCAGCCGTGCTTGTCAAGAGCAGTGCTCTCATTTGTTGACGGTGCTCTCTGTTCGACGGCAGAATGGTCCGGTGACGACACCACGGGCGCGCGCACGCGCACAGACGATGGCCGACATCCTCCGGATCGGCCGCGAGCATCTCGGCACCCACGGAGCGGCGGCGCTGTCGCTGCGTGCCGTCGCCCGAGACCTGGGCGTCGTCTCCTCCGCCGTCTACCGCTACGTCTCGAGCCGCGACGAGCTGCTCACCCTGCTCGTCGTCGACGCCTACGACGAACTCGGCGACAGTGTCGACCGTGCCGTCGACGCAGTCGACCCCTCCGATCACCGCGAACGGTTTCTCGCCCTCGGCCGGGCGGTGCGCTCGTGGGCGCTGGCCGAACCGGCCCGCTACGGGTTGCTGTTCGGCAGTCCGGTGCCCGGTTACGCTGCCCCGGCCGAGCGCACCACCGCACCCGGTATCCGCGTGGTCCTGCGACTGGCCCGGATCGTGGACGAGGCCCACGCCGCGGGTGTATTGGACGACACGGCCGCTGCCCCACCTCCGGAGAGCCTGGGGGAACCGCTGGGCCGGATCCGGGACGAGTTCTCCCTCACGGCCCCGGATTCCGTACTGGCACGCGGTCTCTGGGTGTGGCCGTCGTTGTTCGGGTCCGTGAGCTTCGAGGTCTTCGGGCAGTACGGCCCCGACACTTTTCCGGACCGCGAGGTCCTGTTCGAACATCATCTCGCCCTGTTGGCACAGACCGTCGGGTTCCACCCCACGCGCCGGTGACGGCGGTGACAGAATGGCTGACGTGGCGCAGCATCAGGACGAACCCGAGGACCGCACCGCACCCTCGACACCCAGGGTGCGGGCCGGAAGCCTGCTCGTCTCCGCCACCGATCTCACCGAGCCGACCTTCCGCCGCACCGTCGTCTACATCATCGAGCACACCGATGCCGGCAGCTTCGGTGTCGTCCTGAACCGCATCAGCGACACCTCCGTCGACGCCATGCTGCCGCAATGGTCGTGGCTCGCCGCCGAACCGAAGACCCTGTTCGTAGGCGGTCCCGTCCACCGCAGTTCGGCGCTGTGCCTCGGCACGCTGCGGGTGGGGACCGACATCACCGACGTCCCCGGCATCCGCCACGTCGACGGCCGAGTGGTGATGATCGACCTCGATGTCGATCCCGGGCACATCGCCCACTACGTCGAGGGTGTGCGGATCTTCGCGGGATACGCGGGGTGGAGCGCAGGTCAGCTCGACGGCGAACTACGCAACGACGACTGGATGGTGGTCTCGGCACTGCCCACCGATGTGCTCGCCCCCGCGCACCTCGACGTGTGGGCGAGGGTGCTGCGCCGGCAGCCGCTGCCGATGGCGTTGCTCGCGACGCACCCCATCGAGGTCGAGCGCAACTGAGCCCCCCTCGGACGACCGGGACCGGTCAGCGGGCGTCGGCGAGAGTGTTGAGCGCGCCGGCCATCTCCTCGGCCCTCGTTGCGGTCACGGTGAATTCGTGTCCCGAGGCCGTGGTCACCACGACGGCAGGCCCGGTGCGCGTGACCAGGCCGTACCGCTTGCCGCCCTCGGCCCGCAGGCCCCAGCCGCCCCAGTCCTGGAACGGGCGGGTCTCGGTGACCTTCGCCCCGACGATCTCGTCGAGGTCGTATCCGAGCGCGTCGGTGGCCAGATTCGACACCCGGATCCCGTCCGCGTCGACCACCACGGTGTAGCGGAGCAGACCCAGCACGAGCAGAGCGACGGGCGCGATCAAACCCAGCGGCCACCAGCTCTGCGTCGCACCGCACACGACGAGCGCGGGGATCAGGACGAGCAGCGACAGTCCCGCCGTCGTGCCCACACCGGTGCCCACCTGCTCGACGATCGGCAGTTCGGCACGACCGCGCGGCAGCGCCGGATCCGGAGCGGCGGTCGCCGCCTTCCGCTCCCGACCGTCGCGCAGGAGCCGTCCCCCGAACCAGCCCACCGCGATACCCACCCACATGCCGAGCACCGCCGGCCAGCCCTCCAACGCGGCCTGCGTGGCGTCGGTCGTGTCGAGCTGCCCCGCGAGACCGGCCAGGAACAGTGCGGTGATCGTGCCGGTGACCCCGAGACCGATCGCGAGCATGTAGCGACGCATGAGCAGTTGCGCCTGCGCGATCGCGGCGATCGCGCAGCACCCTCCCCCGACGAGCACGATCAGCAGGGCGGCGGTCCACGCCGAGGTCATCGGTGACCCGAACGAATCGGGTGTCGTGCCCGACCAGTGCGTGGCGATCTCCTCGGGCAATCGTGGGATCCACGAGCGGGTGAGCACGAGTACGGCCACGGCACACAGCAACGGAACGGCCAGTCCGAGCAGCGCACCGACGGGGTCGACCTGACGCGTCGTCATGGGGGTCAGCCTAGGGTATGGGCCTCCACCGACGCCGTCCTCGTTCCGCTCTCGTCGAACCATCCGTCGGGTCGCAGGTCGCCACCGAACCGGGGCATGTACTCGGTACACGCGAGTCGCGAGACGAGGCTGCGCCGGCTGTTCACACCGGTCTTGGTGAAGATGTTCTTCAGGTGGTCCTGCACGGTGTACGGGCTGATGAACAACCGACTCGCGATCTCGTTGCGAGACCGTCCGGCGAGCACTTCGACGAGTACCTCCGATTCGCGTGGCGTCAGACCGTAGGCGGCGGTGACCAGGGCGACGATCTCGGGCAGGCGTGCCCGCTCGAAGGTCATGACGACGCGGCCGGTCTCGTCGAAGATCGCGGCGCGCAGTACGAGCCATTCGCCGTCGAGGGTGCGGACACGCACATCCGCGGGCACGGGTCGTGTTCTACGGACCTGACGGGCGATCACATGCGCCGGTCCGGGGCGCCCCCGAGCGGGACTCTCCCAGCCGAGGCGTTCGAAGAAGATCATCGCTGCGGCAGTGACGGAATCGAATTCGTCGTCCGCCCCGATTACCACCACGGCCGGACCCGAGCATTCGCAGGCGGTGCCCTCGACGACCGTGTTCCGTGTTCGTGCGGATGCGTGCCGGATCAACGTGGTGCGGAATCCGTTCGCGACGTCGTCGAGAACGTCGTCGAGCATCGTGAGTTCGGCGTCGGAGAAACCTCGGCCCGACGCGCGGAGCAGATCACCGACACCCCAGCACCGACGGTCTCCGTCCCGGAAGACCAGCTGCACTTCGTGTCCCATGCCCAGATGCGACACGAGTTCGAGATACCGCCTGTTGCCGTATCCCGGTCCGCGGCCGGAGGGTTCTTCGATCCGCCGCACTCCGGACCGGTGCTGCATGAGCGCGTAGAGGCTGTCCGGATCGAGGTCCGGACCGTACTCGAACTCGATCGACAATCGGAGTACCTCGGCTGGGTCGTCGAGGCCGCGGGTGGTGAAGCCGGTGGGAACCCCGACGGCCGGGTCCACGGGTGCGACACAACCACCGTCGTACGGAATGAAAGCGCCGAGCACATCCATCACGAACTCGCGAAACTGCGCCCCGTCCGCAGCCGCGGATGCTGCGTCGTGGATGCCTGCCCTCAACCGCTGTGCAGAGCGCATATCCCGAAGTATCCCCCTCGAATGTGGGATTGAGAACACCTCACGCGGCGACGAGGCTCCATGGACACGGGGACATTCATACGGAAGTCGAGGTACCCGCCATGACCACCACTCACGCCACGCCGTTGTCCGCCGAGGATCTGGAGGTCGTGCATCTGATCCACTCCGCTCTACGCCGGGACACCGAACGTCTCGCCGACTTCGCGCAGAAGTGGCGGACCGCCGATCCCGGCACGCACGATGCGCTGCTCCTCGGCTGGCACGGATTCAGCACCGAACTGCACACGCACCACTCCGTCGAGGACGTCTACGTCTGGCCGTTCATGCGGCCACGCCTCGCACACGATGCGGGGGCGATGGAGGTGCTCGATGCGATGGAGGCCGAACATTCCGTGATCGACCCGGCGTTGGCGGAGATCGAGGCTGTGCTCGACGACCGGGAGACGGCGACCGAGCGGCTCGGCGGTCTGCTCGACGGTCTCGTCACGTCGCTGGGTGCTCACCTCGCGCACGAGGAACGGGACGCCTTCCCGCTGATCGAACAATCCATCACCAAGGAGGAATGGCACGACATCTCGATGCGGGCGTTCGCGCAACTGGACAAGCGCGAGGTCTCCGAAATGCTGCCCTACCTCTTCGAGGGAGCACCGAAGGACCGCGTGGCCGTCGTGCTGAAGAGTCTCCCGGTACCGGTGCGGGTGCTCAACCGGTTCTGGTGGACACCGCGCTACGCACGGGAGCGCCGCTGGGCGTGAGGACTGCCGGTGGGAGGACCGTCAGGCGGTCGGCTCGCACGCCCCGCGCAGGCTGCACGCCCCGCACGAGGTACCGCAGCCGGCTGTCTCCTCCGGCTTCGTCGCCGCAGCGACCCGCGCTGCGACGGATCCGCCGGCTCCGGCGGTGATCAGGGCGGCCACCACGGTGACGACGACTGCGATGATCCCGGCGACGGTGGGCAGCGTCAGCGACGCGACACCACCGAGGGCGAGGAGCACCGCGGACCCGAGCATGCTGGGTGCGGCAACCTTGTTGGCCAGGGCGAACGCCTCGTCGTCACGCAGCGCGTCGGGGGTGCGCACACCGGCCCAGCGGTTGCGCGGGAGCTTGCCGGTCAGTGCCGCGACACCCACCGCGCCGACGACGAGAGCGAGCACGAAGAGCAGGACAGCGACGATGAGCACCCGACCAGGATACGCGGCCGGTGGTGCCACCGGTCTGCGCGGGTGCGGGCACGTTCTACCCTGGTGGGAGCACTCACACGCCCGGCCGAGTAGATAGTGATCACCGTGACCCGTCCCGAACAGACCTCCCAGCACGAACCCGGCAGCACTCCGCAGCATCGGTACACCGCCGAGCTCGCGGGGCGGATCGAGCAGCGCTGGCAGGAGCTCTGGCGCGAGCGCGGCACCTTCCACGCCCCCAATCCGGTGGGCGATCTCGCCGGCGAGGTGCCCTCCGACAAGCTGTTCGTGCAGGACATGTTCCCGTACCCCTCGGGCTCGGGCCTGCACGTGGGGCACCCGCTCGGGTACATCGCCACCGACGTGTATGCGCGCTTCAACCGCATGCAGGGCCGCAACGTGCTGCACACCCTCGGTTACGACGCCTTCGGTCTGCCGGCCGAGCAGTACGCCGTGCAGACGGGCACGCACCCGCGCACGACCACCGAGGCCAACATCGGGAACATGAAGCGGCAGCTCTCCCGGCTCGGTCTCGGGCACGACGAGCGTCGCTCGGTCGCGACGACCGACGTCGACTTCTACCGATGGACGCAGTGGATCTTCCTGACGATCTACAACGCCTGGTACGACCGCGAGGCCGGCCGGGCGCGTCGCATCTCCGAACTCGAGGCCGAATTCGCCGACGGCACGCGTCGTCTCGAGGACGGACGCGACTGGGCGTCGCTGTCGGAGGGTGAGCGCGCCGACGTCATCGACTCGTACCGCTTGGTCTACCGGTCGGATTCGCTCGTCAACTGGTGCCCGGGTCTGGGCACGGTGCTCGCCAACGAGGAGGTCACGGCCGACGGCCGCTCCGAGCGCGGCAACTTCCCGGTCTTCCGGAAGAACCTGCGCCAGTGGATGATGCGGATCACCGCCTACTCCGACCGCCTGATCGACGATCTCGAGCATCTGGACTGGACCGACAAGGTCAAGTCCATGCAGCGCAACTGGATCGGGCGCTCGCACGGCGCCCAGGTGAAGTTCGCCGTCGCCGACCACGATTCGGCGATCGAGGTGTTCACCACCCGGCCCGACACCCTGTTCGGTGCCAGCTACGTGACCCTCGCTCCCGAGCACGAACTCGTCGACCGGATCGTCGCCGCGTCCTGGCCCGAGGGCGTCGACCAGCGCTGGACCGGTGGCGCCGCCGATCCGGCTGCCGCGGTCGCGGCCTACCGCGCGTCGATCGCCGCGAAGTCCGATCTCGAGCGGCAGGAGTCGAAGGAGAAGACCGGTGTCTTCCTCGGCGCCTACGCCGTGAACCCGGTCAACGGCGAGCGACTGCCGATCTTCATCGCCGACTACGTCCTCACCGGCTACGGTACCGGCGCGATCATGGCCGTTCCCGGCCACGACCAGCGCGACTGGGAGTTCGCGACCGCCTTCGGTCTGCCCATCCGCGAGGTCATCTCCGGCGGCGACGTCACCGCCGAGGCGTACACCGGCGACGGTGTGCTGGTGAACTCCGGCCTGCTCGACGGTCTCGACGTCGCCGAGGCGAAGAAGACGATCGTCGCGAAGCTCGAGGCGGACGGCGCCGGACGCGGCACCATCCAGTACAAGCTGCGCGACTGGCTGTTCGCGCGGCAGCGGTACTGGGGCGAGCCCTTCCCGATCGTCTACGACGAGCAGGGACGCGCCCATGCTCTGCCCGAATCCGCTCTGCCCGTGGAACTTCCCGAGGTGGAGGATTACGCGCCGGTCTCCTTCGATCCGGACGACGCCGATTCCGAACCGTCCCCGCCGCTCGCGAAGGCGGTGGATTGGATGAACGTCGAGCTCGATCTCGGCGACGGCCTGAAGCGCTACACGCGCGACACCAACGTGATGCCGCAGTGGGCCGGCAGCTCGTGGTACCAGCTGCGCTACATCGACCCCACCAACTCGGAAGCCTTCTGTGACAAGGAGAACGAGGCGTACTGGACCGGCCCGCGGCCGGAACTGCACGGCCCGAACGACCCGGGTGGCGTCGATCTCTACGTCGGCGGTGTCGAGCACGCGGTGCTGCACCTGCTGTACGCGCGGTTCTGGCACAAGGTGCTCTTCGACCTCGGGTACGTCACCTCCTCGGAGCCGTACCGTCGCCTGTTCAACCAGGGTTACATCCAGGCCTACGCCTACACCGACTCGCGCGGCGTGTATGTGCCGGCCGAGGAGGTCGTCGAGCGCGACGGCACGTTCTACTGGACCGGCCCGGACGGTGAGCAGGAGGTCGCTCGCGAGTACGGGAAGATGGGCAAGTCGCTCAAGAACTCCGTCAGCCCCGACCAGATCTTCGACGAGTACGGCGCCGACACCCTGCGCGTCTACGAGATGTCGATGGGCCCGCTCGACCAGTCGCGTCCGTGGGCGACCAAGGACGTCGTCGGCGCGCACCGCTTCCTGCAGCGCGTGTGGCGTCTCGTCGTCGAGGAGGAGGGTGGCGCGCTGCGCGTCACCGACGACACCCCCGGCGACGACACGCTGCGGGCGCTCAACAAGACGGTCGCGGGTGTGTCGGACGACTTCACCCACCTGCGCGACAACACGGCGATCGCCAAGCTCATCGAGTACACGAACCACCTGACGAAGCAGTACCCGTCGGGTGCGCCGCGCAGCGCCGTCGAACCGCTCGTGCTCATGCTCGGCCCGGTCGCCCCGCACCTCGCCGAGGAGATGTGGTCGCGTCTCGGACACACCGAATCGCTTGCGCACGGCCCGTTCCCGGTCGCCGACGAGAAGTGGCTCGTCGAGGACAGCGTCGAGTACCCGATCCAGGTCAACGGCAAGGTGCGCAGCCGCATCACCGTCCCGGCCGACGCCGCACCCCAGGCGATCGAGGCCGCCGCGCTCGTGGACGAGAAGATCGCCGACCTGCTCGGCGGTGCCGCACCGCGCAAGGTGATCGTGGTTCCCGGCAAGATGGTCAATGTCGTGAAGTAGCAACCGCTTACGACGGACGAGACCCCGGTGCACAGGATGCACCGGGGTCTCGTCGACTACAACCGGGATCAGGGGTGCTTGTGTTCGATCTTCTCGAACTCGGCGACCTCGCCCGCATCGTGCGCGCGCTCCTCCGCTTCCTTCGCCTCGAGCTGCTTGGCGACGGCATCCTTGAGGGAGACCTTGGCGGGCTCGGCGGCCTCCTGCTCGGCCTTGCGGATGCGCTCCTCGTCCTTCTTCTTCGCGGTCTCGGCGGCCTGGCGCTTCGCGGCGGCCTCCTGGTCGGCCTTCGCGGTCTCGGCGGCTTTCTTCTGCTCGGCCTCCTTCTCCGCCTGCTTCGCGCGTTCCTGCGCACGCTCCCGGGCCTGCTCGACTTCGTTCTCGCGGTCGCGTCGCGCGGCTTCCTGCTGGGCAGCGGCACGTTCACGCGTTCGACGGAGTTCGGCGTCTGCCGCGCGCTTCTCGGCCGCGGCCTGCGCGTCGAGTTTCTCCGCGCGCTTCACCGCCTCGGCGCGTTCGGTGGCGAGCGCCCCGCGGGTGGCGATCTCCTGGTCGTCGAGCACGCTGCCGACGATGCCGTCCAGCATGCCCAGCCCCCGCTCGTACATCAGGCGCGGCGGGGCGTCGGTGGGCAGGAACCGCAACTGCTGCTCGATCAATCCCAGTGGGAAGCGGGCGATCTTGTACTGCAGTCGCAGAACGCTCTTGGGTAGAGTGGCGAGGTTCATGGGCGCATCTCCAACTTCGATGGGGGTACAGCTCCGGTAGGGAATGTCGGTGGTGTTCGTCAGCGATCCGGCTCGTCGGTCAGCGTGCGTTCGAGGGCTTCGGCCTTGCGGCGTTCCTCTTCGGCCTGGAGGCGTGCACGTTCGGCGTCGTGGGAGGCTCGTCGGTGGTCCTCGTCGGCGGCCGCGACCTCTGCGGCGGCATCCGTGACCTGCTCGTTCTCCTCGCGACGTGCCTGTTGTTCGGCGGCTGTGGCCTCACGAGCGGCGTCGGATCGCCCTCGGACGATGTTCTCCTGATGTTCGAGGTCGGCGGCCTGTTTGCGGACCCGTGCCTCCCGCTCGGCCTGCGACTCGACGGCGTCGGTCCGCTGCTGCACGGCCTCGCGTTCCTGTTGTCCGGCCTCGCGGACGGCGTCGAGCTGTTCGACCGCCTCGTCGCTCTCGGCCTCGGCCATGTGCGAGAGGGTGTCGGCCTTCCTGGTCTGCCGAGCCTGCTCCTGCTCGAGACGGCCTTCGGTGGTGAGGGAATCGTTGCCGGTCAGAGCGCCGGCGACCTCCTTCGCCTTACCGACCACGGTCCGCTTCAACCCGAGGCGTGCCTTGTCGGCCGGACCGGGGCGAGCCCTGTCGGATGCACCAGGGCGAGCCCTGTCGGATGTGTTGTCTTCGACCACGGTCATCTCCTTCCGTACGGGACACGAAGGGGACGGCCCCCATGGCTTGGGGTAGCCAGACGCGGTCGGCTTCAATCCTCGAGAGTCTCGAGAGGGTGGATGTGCGCGCCGACGAAGTCGACGACATCGCCCAGGACCTCGTCCCGATTCGTCTCGTTGAAGATCTCGTGCCGCGCTTCGGGATAGGTCTTCGACGACGCCCCGCGACCTGCCAGCGACGACCATCCGGTGGCGGTGCCGTCGAGGGGAACCAGTCGATCGTCCTCGCCGTGCAACCACAACACGGGCACGTCGTCGACGGCACCGGCGGCGGTGATCGTGTCGATGCAGGTCTTCAGCGCCTGCACGGTGGTGCGCTTGAACGGGCCGTGCCAGACGAGCGGGTCGGCCACGTAGGCGCGACCCACCTCGGGATCACGGGAGAGGGTGGACGGATCGATGGGGGTATCGGGGATCTCCTCGGCCGTGAGCAGGGCGTCGACGGCCGCCCACCTGCCGAGGACCGGGCCGGACAGGACGACCGCGGCCAGTTCCGAGCCGTATCGCTGCGCGTACCGGGCGGCGATCATGCCACCCATCGAGTGTCCGACGAGCACGACCGGCAGGTCGGGATGCTCGCGTCGCGCCGTGAGATCGAGCAGACGGAAATCGTCGACCACCTTCTCGAAGTCGTCGATCAGGACGCGTTCGCCGTCGCTGAGACCGTGACCGATGTGGTCCACCGCGTAGACGGCGGCGCCGTCGGCGACGAGGTGCGCGGCCACATACTCGTAGCGTCCGCAGTGCTCGCCGTAACCGTGGCACAACAACGCCACGTAGCGCGGGGCCTCGCCGACCCACGTGCGGGCTGCGAGAGCACCGGCGTGTCCGTCGAGGGTGAAGGCGACAGCGTCGATCATCGGGTCTCCGATCGTTCCGGGTGATGGCGATGTCATCGTCCTCCGGCGCGGGGGTCTTCCGAGTGGGAATCGCGAGTGCATCCGCGGATCCGGCCCACTACCGTCGAATTGAAACGTGTTCCCGATTCGAACGAAGGAGACCCCATGGCACCGAGTCGGGACGCGATCCGCACCACCGTCGAGAACTACGTGAAGTCCGTGGCCTCCGGCACCGTCGACGATGTCCTCGCGCTGTACGCACCGGGCGCTACGGTCGAGGATCCGGTCGGCACGCCGGTCCGCGCCACCGAGGCCGAGATCCGCGAGTTCTACGGAGTGGTCGAACCGCTCGCGCAGACCGGTGAGGTGATAACCCTCAAGATCGCGGAGAACAACGCCGCATTCGTGTTCCGCCTGGTCACGCACCTGGGTGAGCAGGATCTGGTCATGGAGGTCGTCGACGTGATGACCTTCGACGACGACGCGAGGATCACGAGCATGAGGGCGTTCTGGAGCCAGGAGGACATGCAGACCGTCCCCGCCTCCTGATGGACAGCCTCATCGTCGAGGTCGATGGTTTCACGTGGAACATCGACGATCGGGGCGACGGACCCGCGGTCGTCATGTGCCACGGCTTCCCCGGCCTGGGGTATAGCTACCGGCACCAGCTCGCGGCGCTCGTCGCCGCCGGATACCGTGCCGTCGCCCCCGACATGCCCGGCTACGGCCGCACCGGCCGGCCCCGGGAGGTCGAGGAGTACACGAACGTCGCGGTCGCCGATCGCCTCGTCCGGCTGCTCGACGTCCTCGGCATCGACAGCGCGGTCGTCGTCGGTCACGACTTCGGTGCGCCCGTCGCATGGACGACGGCGCTGCGACATCCGGACCGCGTCGCCGGTCCGGCGGATACCGCTATCGCGACGCATGGTCGCATCCGTCCGAGAGACGCGGATATCTCGACGTGCTGCCCACCGCTCCCGACCTGCCGTGGGATTGGCTCGCCGACGACGAACTCGCCCACTACGCGTCCGAGTTCGCCCGCACCGGATTCCGCGGAGGCCTGTCCTGGTACCGCGCCTACGACGCGAACTGGGAGGCGTCGCGTCCCTACGAGGGTGCGAAAGTGCAGGTACCGACGCTGTTCGTGGCCGGCGACCGGGATCCCGTCATCACGATGTCGGGACCGTCGGCGCTCGAACGGATGCGTGATTTCGTCCCCGATCTGCGCGGCGTCCACCTGCTCGAGGGCGCGGGGCATTTCGTGCAGATGGAACGTCGCGACGAGGTGAACGAGCTTCTCCTGAGCTTCGTCTCCGGGATCCGGATACCGACGAGAACCGCCGAACAGCACTTTCACCGGCGATCATCGACCTAGCATGACGGCGTGGCCAGCGACACGGTTCGTGGATTCGGTCTGGCACTCGCACTGACGGCACTGGTGGCGGGTGCCTGCTCGTCGGGCGGTTCGGTCGAGACGACGACGCCCGTGCACCTGCATGTCGCCACCGCGCAGGACGACCCGTGGACGCCGCGTCTCGTGCCACCCCAGGTGCCGGTCGCGGTGCCGCCCCCACCCCCCGAGGTCGTCGAGGACGGCGGCGACCCGGTCACCGCGACCGCCGGAACCCCGGCCGTCCCCGGTGATCGCCCCGCCCTCTACGGGGGAAGTCTCGACCGGCCCCTGTGCGACCGCGAAGCCCTCGTCCTCCATCTGGAAGAAGACCCGGACAAGGCCGAAGCGTGGCGCGGTGTCCTCGGCGTGCCCGACATCCGCGGCTACACCGACACCCTCACGGCGGTCCTGTTGCGCGCCGACACCCGGGTGACCATGCACGAGTACCGCGACGGTGCGGCGCGGCCCGTGCAGTCGCTGCTCGAACGCGGCACGATCGTCCTCGTCGACGAACTCGGCGTTCCGCGCGTGCGGTGCGTGCGCGGCAATCCGCTGTCCGCGCCGGTGCTCACCGGCAACGACGAACTCGAAGGCCCGAAATGGCCCGGCCTGAACGCCGAGCGGATGTTCGTCGTCCAGCCCGCCGCGACTCCCGTGCGGGAGCTGGAGGTCATCGACATCACGACCGGCGCGATGGTCCCCGTGCCGGTCGGTGAGGCCCTGCCGAAAACCATGGCTCCGGCCGCACCGGAGACCACGGAGGAAACCCGCCCGGAGACCGAGGCGCTGCAGGTACCCGTTCCTGCACCGCGACGCGCTCCGGTGCCGGAAGCCGCCGCACCGCCGCCACCGCCGCCACCCGCTCCGGAACCGCCGCCGCCACCCGCTCCGGAACCACCGCCACCGCCGCCGGCTCCGGAACCGCCCCCGGTGGTGGCACCGGCCCCGGCACCTCCGCCGGCGCCGCGGGCTCCCGCGCCGCCACCGCCGCAGATCCAGATCCAGATCCCGGGCGCTCCCCCGGTGGTGATCCCACTGCCCTTCTGAATCGTCAGTCGTTCCGAGTCGTCAGCGAGGACGCAGGACGACCTCGGTGGGGTGGGCGTCGACCGGTGCCTCGACGACCTGCCGTACCGCGCGCGCCACCGTGCCGGGGCTGAGGAACTGCGACGGGTCGTACTCGCGGCCCTCCGACGCGACGATTGCGCGTTGCATGTCGGTGTCGATCCGGCCCGGGTGGATCGAGGTGACCCGCAGTGCGGGTTCCTCCTCGCGCAGCGCGTCGCCGAACGCCCGCAACGCGAACTTGCTCGCGGCATAGGCACCCCACCCGGGGCGAGCGCGCAACCCCGCCCCCGAATTGATGAGCACCACGTGCCCGTTCGCGGCCCGCAGGGCAGGCAGCAACACCTGCGTCAGGGCGACCACGGCGACGACGTTGGCCTCGAACGTCTCGCGCCACTGCCGGGGCTCGCTGTCGGCGATCGTGCCCAGTTCGGCGACGCCCGCATTGTGGACGAGCACGTCGAGCCGGTCGATGTCGGCGGCGGCCGCGGCGACGGCGTCGTGGTCGAGCAGGTCCACGGGCCACGGCGTGGCGTCGGGCAGTTCCTCGAGGATCGCATCGAGCGACTCGCGACGTCGGCCGCCGAGGAGCAGATCGTGGGTGGGAGCGAGTTCGTGGGCGATCGCGGCGCCGAGACCGCGACCCCCTCCGGTGACGAGAGCTGTGGGGCGCATGATCACGAGCCTAGGAAGCCGAGGGCGGGGCGGCCACCGCACCGTGCTCGAGACCGGCCAGGATCTCGGCGAGCCGGTCGTCCGGCGGGGTCGACACCGCCGGGTCGCGAGGGAACCGGAGTTCGAGGAACGCCTTGGGTCGTGACAGCACGTATTCGCGCGCCAGATTCCTCAGCCGCGTGCGCGGTCGCACGTCGTTCGCGGCGCGGACTCCGGCGATGTCGATTCCCGCCCGCCGGCACAACGCCACCGCGCGCGAAAGGTGGAAGGCCTGGGTCGTGATCAATGCATGCCGCACGCCGTAGGTGGCGACGGCGCGCCGGGCGGTGTCGTAGGTGTCCAGACCGTACGGGTCGGCGACGATCCGTTCCCGGTTGACACCCTGCTCGACGAGATACGCGATCATCGCCGCGATCTCGTCGCCCGAGGTTCCCGCCCCGTCGCCCGAGACGAGCACGGCCTGCACCCGTCCCCGTTCCATCAACGCGACGGCGACGTCGAGACGGCTGCGGAGCACCCGCATCGGACGGCCCTCGTGCACCCGCGCGCCCGGCACGATCACCACCGGGGCGGGTGGTGCGTCGTCCACCTCGTAGATGAGGCCCTTCGCCTCGGACGCCACGCGGGCGGAGACGAGTGTCAGCGCGGACACCGCACCGACGGCCAGTGCGGAGACCGCACCGAGGAGGGACGACGGCCGGACGGATTCGAGCATGCGCCCCAGATTACGGACGCCCGGCGGCCACAATGGAGGGGTGGACCCCGTCGACGCACTCCGCGAAGTCGCCTTCTGGCTCGAACGCGAACACGCCGACACCTACCGTGTGCAGGCCTATCGACGCGCGGCGGAGGTGCTCGCCGAGGTGAGCGACCACAAGCGGGAGGTTCTGCGGAAGACCGACTCGTGGACCGATCTGCCCGGCATCGGGAAGAAGACCGCCACCGTCATCCGCGAGTCGTTCGACGGAGTGCCCGCCTATCTCGAGCAGTTGCGCGAGGAGGCCGAACCGATCGGACGAGGCGCCCGCGACCTGCTCGAGTCCCTGCGCGGCGACCTGCACACCCACTCGAACTGGTCCGACGGCGGCAGCCCGATCGACGAGATGCACCGCGTCGCGTCGATGATGATCGGGCACGAGTACTTCGCTCTCACCGACCACTCCCCCCGTCTGAAGGTTGCGAACGGGCTCACCGCGGAGCGGCTGCGCTCGCAACTCGGCGTCGTCGCGCAGATCAACGGGAACGCCGATGGTGCAAGGATTCTCACGGGTATCGAGGTCGACATCCTCGACGACGGATCGCTCGACCAGGACGAAGGGCTGCTCGCCGAACTCGACGTCGTCGTCGCGAGCGTGCACTCGAACTTGCGGGCCGACCGGTCGGCGATGACGAAACGCATGCTGCGTGCGGCGGCGAATCCCCACGTCGACGTCCTCGGGCACTGCACCGGCCGGCTCGTCGCCGGGGGGCGCGGAAACCGTCCCGAGTCGAAGTTCGACGCCGAGAAGGTCTTCGCCGCATGTCGCGACCACGACACCGCCGTCGAGATCAACTGCCGGCCCGAACGCCGCGACCCGCCGTCGCGTCTCATCGACCTCGCGCTCGAGACGGGCTGCCTGTTCTCCATCGACACCGATGCGCACGCACCCGGGCAGCTCGACTGGCTCGGGTACGGTTGCGAACGTGCCGTCGAGCGGGGTGTCGAACCCGAACAGGTGATCAACACCTGGGAGATCGACGACCTGCTGGCGTGGGCCGACAGGTAGGAGATGCGCGTGGAACACGTCGACGTACTGATCGTGGGAGCCGGATTGTCCGGCATCGATGCCGGTTACCGGTTGCAGACACAGTGCCCGGATCTCGGGTACGCCATCCTCGAGAGTCGCGACGCGATCGGTGGTACGTGGGATCTGTTCCGCTATCCGGGGATCCGATCGGACAGCGACATGTACACGCTCGGCTTCCCGTTCCGCCCGTGGCGGGGCGAGAAGTCCATCGCCGACGGCCCCGACATCCTGCAGTACATCCGCGACACCGCCGCCGAATTCGGCATCGACCGACGGATCCGATTCGGCCACAGGGTGATCGATGCATCCTGGTCGTCGGAGGACGCCCGGTGGACGGTGCGTGCCTCGACCGGGCAGGGAACCGTCGAGATGTCCTGTTCCTTCCTCTATCTCTGCAGCGGCTACTACAGCTACGAGTCGGGTTACCTCCCCGACATCCCCGGTCTGCAGGACTTCGCGGGCACGGTCGTGCATCCGCAGTTCTGGCCCGAGAACCTCGACTACGAGGGGAAGAGGATCGTGGTGATCGGCAGTGGCGCCACGGCCGTCACGCTCGTGCCCGCCCTGGCTGAGAAGGCCGAGCACGTGACGATGCTGCAGCGCTCCCCCACCTACGTGATGTCGCTGCCCGCGCGCGACCCGATCGCGACGCGGATTCGACGCCTGTTGCCGGACAGGGTGGCCCACCGCGCAGTGCGGACGAAGAACGTCGTAGCCAATCTCGGCTTCTACCAGTTCTGCCAGCGGTTCCCCTCGGCCGCGAAACGCATGTTGCGCACCCTCACCGAACGTCGCCTACGCGGCAGGATCCCGGTCGATCCCCACTTCTCACCGCGCTACGACCCGTGGGATCAGCGACTGTGCGTGGTCCCCGACTCCGACCTGTTCCGCACCCTGCGCGCCGGGAAGGCCGAGATCGTCACCGACCGGATCGACACCGTCACCGAGAAGAGTGTCCGCCTCGAGTCCGGCCGCGAACTCGAGGCCGAGATCCTGATCCCCGCGACGGGTCTGCAACTGGTGCCTGCGGGCGGAATCGAGTTCGTCGTCGACGGGGAGAAGATCGACCTCTCGGCCCGGTTCATCTACCGTGGCATGATGCTCGACGGCCTGCCCAATGCCGCGATGTGTCTCGGCTACACCAACGCGTCGTGGACCCTGCGTGCCGATCTCGCGTCCCTCTACGTCTGCCGGTTGCTGCGGTACATGCGACGCAACGGTTACCGTTCGGCGGTTCCGAGGTATTCGGGCGACGGGTGTACCCGCCCGCTGCTCGGTCTCGACGCCGGGTACATCCACCGCGCGGAAGGTGCTCTGCCCAAACAGGGTGCGCGCAGCCCGTGGTTGATGCGGCAGAACTATCTCCTCGACCTGCCCACCATGCGGCTCGGGCGTGTCGACGAATCGATGCAGTTCACGCCCTGACCCGTCAGCGCCGCCGCGCCGCCAGGTGGACGTCGGGGAAGCGATGATCGGTGTCGGGGCGGCCGACCGTCCGCCACACCTCGTCGAATCCGGCGTCGGACAGGGCCGCGGCGAGACGATCCGGGTGCCACCGCCACGCCGGCGCCACCGCGTGATCGAACTCCACCACTTCGCCGGGGGTGTCGGTGGTCTGGCCCGCGATGAGCACCACGCCGCCGGACGGAACCCGCTCCGACCACGCGTCGAGGATCCCGGGGATCTCGGACGGCGGAACATGGATGAGGCTGCACCGTGCGATGATCGCGCTCGGAACCACTCCGCGGAGTTCGTCGGACCCGAGTCGCGCGTCGTCCCGCACGAATCGCAGGGCGGGGTAGGCGCCCCGCGCGATGCGCAGCATCTCGGTGCTGGGATCGAGGCCGATCACGTCGAGTCCGCGGTCGGCGAGATCCGCGGCCACGTATCCGGGTCCGCAGCCCACGTCCAGCACGACACCCTGCACCTGGCTCTGGCACACCATCTCGGAGAAGGCGGCGACGGTGTGGCGTTCGAGCGGAGTCAGGTACGGATCGGGAAACAACTCGACGTACAGATCCGCGAGGGCATCGTATCCGGGCTGGGTCACTCCGGCATGGTACGACGGGCCGCGATGAGTTCGACCCCGTTCGCAGGTCCTATCCACGACGAGGCAGTGACCACGGGAGGGAATTCATGATCATCGTCGCAGGACATCTCACCGTCGACGCCGACAGGCGTGAGTTCTATCTGGCGACCTGCAGGTCCGTCGTCGAGGCCGCCCGTAGAGCGCCGGGCTGCCTCGACTTCGCTGTCACCGCCGACCTGATCGAGCCCGACCGCGTCTGCATCTACGAACGGTGGGAGTCACAGGCACACCTCGACGACTTCCGCGGCAGCGGACCCGACGACGATCAGGCCCGGGAGATCCGGTCGATGGAGGTCTCCGAGTACCTCGTCCCGGATGTGCAGCCGTCGAACGAGTAGTTCTCGTCGCAGATCCCGCCGGAAATCGACAGGATCTGCGCACGCCGTCAGCGTTGCTCGAGCTTCTCGTCGGGATACCGCGCGAACCGGCCGGCGTCACGTTCGTGCACGGGACCGTCGCTGTCCCAGGGCCATCCGCCGAATCCGGTGCGGCGGTAGTCCTCGAACGCCTGGCGGACACCCGCCTCGTCGTTGAGCACGAACGGGCCGTACGAGACGACGGGTTCGCCGATCGGGCGACCCTGCAGCATCAGGATCTGCGTGCCCTCCTCGCCGCCGGTGAGGTGCACCGGCACCGACGCGTCGACGACGACCCCGTGCCCGGACTCGATCGTCCGGTCACCGATCCGCACGGGGGAACCGTTGTACACGTACAGGACCCGTTGCGTCTGCTCACCGCGCGCGGCCGGCAGTTCCCAGCGCGCACCGGACGACAGGTCGATGTTCCAGATCGCCACGTCGGTGCCGGGTCGGGACGCCCACGAATTCGGCGGGGGCGGCGGCGGAGTCACGTCGTCGAGCTCACCGGCGATGACGCGGACGGAGACGGTGCGTCCGTCCTCGTCCGAGACGGTCACGGTGGGGGTGTCCTCGTTCCACAGCATCGAGAAGTGCGGATCGACGGTCTTCGACTCGGCGGGCAGGTTCAGCCAGATCTGGAACAACTCGAGCGGATTGTCCGAATCCTTGTTCAGCAGAGGGAACATCTCGCTGTGGACGACCCCGTTGCCGGCGGTGAGCCACTGCGTGTCGCCCTCACCGAAACGCGCCGCCGCACCCACCGAATCGGAGTGGTCGACGAAACCCGAGCGCACGAAGGTCACCGTCTCGAAGCCGCGGTGCGGGTGGCCGGGGAATCCTGGGACGGTGGTGCCGTGGTACATGCTCCAGCCCGCCGGGTTGCCGAAGTCCTGGCCGATCGGGCGGCCGTCGAGCGACGCGTCGGGTCCGAGCTCGTCGTTGCCCGCCGGATACGCGTCGACGTGGTGTGCGACGAACAGGAAGGGATCGATCGTCTGCCAGGGCATACCGAGCCGGAAGACCTGGAGTACCGGAGTAGGGGCTGCTGACGTCATGACCCGTGCAACTACGTGCCCGTGCTCTTTGTTCCGGGCGGTGTGGTGGCCTCGCTGTCGTCGAGCACGCGCGCCCCGGCGGCGAACTTCTCGACCTGGTCACCCAGGCGGATCTGCGCGGGGACGGCTCCGCCGAGCAGGTCGCGGGCCAGGGCCGGGGAGTCACCGAGCGGCAGGTCGCTGCCGGCGATGACGACGTTGCCGTAGCGGCGTCCCTTGAACATCGCGGGGTCGGCGATGATCACGGTGTGCTCGAAGACCTCACCGATCGTCGCGGCCTCACGTTTCGCGACGGTCAGGTCGCGGAAGTCGCCGCAGTTGACGACGTAGACACCGCCGGGCGCGAGCACGCGTCGGGCGTGCTGTGTGAACTGGAGGGTGGTGAGTGCGACGGGAGTGCGGTTGTAGGCGAAGACATCCCGCACGATCACGTCGCGGCTCGCGTCGGAGAGCGAGGTGAGGACCTGACGGGCCTCCCCCACCCGGATACGCAGCAACGGAGCGCGGGGCAGATCGAACCAGTGGCGGACGAGTTCGGCGAGGCGACCGTCGATCTCGACGACGACCTGCCGAGCGTCGGGGTAGACCGCGGCGAAGTAGCGCGCCATCGTGCACGCACCCCCACCGAGGTGCAGCACGCGCAATCTCGAGTCGTGTTCGAACCTGCTCTCGACGAGCATCGCGATCCACCGCATGTACTCGAACTCGAGCAGGGCCGGGTCGCTCAGGTCGATGTGCGAGCTGGGCACCCCGTTGATCTCGAGGACCCATCCGTCGGCGAGATAGCGGTCCTTGACGAGCTCGCACGTACCCGTGTCGATGTCGTACAACCCCTCGGCCGGGCCGCCCGGTGCACCCGTCTTCTCCTTGCGCGGCGACGATGCGGCGCGGCCACCTCGTTGCCTGCTCATACGACGAGCCTAGTACCGGCTCGTTTGCCTCGGATCAGAGGCATCGTGCCGACGAACGAACTCTGGTCGGGGAAGAACAGCTGGTTGAACACCAGGCTCGCAGCCGTCGCGTAGAGGAAGAAGTCGTACCACTCCACCGTGGTGCCGAGCAGGCTCGCCGCGACCACGGTGCGTAGTCTCCTGCGACGATCGAGATCGGACTCGGGTGCGGAACTGGGCTGTGACAGCGTGGTCACGGACTCGATTCCCGGTGGTGGACAGCGTGCAACCCGGCGACGCCAACCACGTCCGACACATTCACACACGGGCGGGCAACGGCCCGGTCGACTTCCAGGCCGAATACATCAAGGTCGAGAACGCCCAGCTCCAGCGCATCCCCGATCCGGTGCCGCCGCTCTTCTTCGGCGGGTCCTCTCCCGCCGCCGGCACCGTCGCATCGCAGTTCTGCGACACCTATCTCACGTGGGGTGAGCCGCCGGCCGCCGTCGCCGACAAGATCGCGTGGATCCGCGGCCTTGCCGACATCCAGGGACGCACCCTCGACTACGGCATCCGCCTGCACGTCATCAGCCGGGACACCTCCGACGAGGCCTGGGCCGAGGCCGACCGCCTGCTCTCCGCGCTCGACCCCGCGACCATCGAGAAGGCCCAGCAGAGCCTGGCCCGCTCCGGTTCCGAGGGGCAGCGCCGGATGGTCGAGCTGCACGGCGGCGGCAGCGCTTACGCCGCGAGCAAGGACGCCCGCAGCCTCGAGGTCTCCCCCAACCTGTGGGCGGGCGTCGGACTCGTCCGTGGTGGCGCGGGCACCGCGCTCGTGGGTTCCCACGAGGAGGTCGCCGACCGCATCGCCGAGTACGCCGAGATCGGACTCGACCACTTCGTGCTGTCGGGCTACCCGCATCTCGAGGAGGCCTACCGCTTCGGTGAGGGCGTGCGTCCGATCCTCGAGCGTCGCGGCCTGCTCGCCCCGGTCTCCCACCGCCCGGGCGACCTGTCGGGCTCGACGGCCTTCCTGCCCTCCGCGCACTGACCATCCCCTGACACATCGATACAGCACAGCTCGACACAGCGCCGGCGCGAAATGTGTCGGCGCTGTTACAGCTGCGGCCCTCGTCGTGCGGATCCGTCCGCAGCACAGAGAATGGGGCCATGCCGGACCGAGGATTCACCTCCACACAGCTCGCCGCACGCGCGGCGTACCTGCTGCGTGGGAACGACCTGGGCGCCATGACGAGTGCCGCTCCCAAGCTTTATCCACACATGTGGAGTTGGGATGCGGCGTTCGTCGCCGTGGGGCTCGCGCCGCTCAGTGTCGAACGGGCGGTGGTCGAACTCGACACCCTGCTCTCGGCGCAGTGGAAGAACGGGATGATCCCACACATCGTCTTCGCCAACGGTGTCGACGGCTACTTCCCGGGCCCGGCGCGCTGGGCGGTCTCCGAACTGGCCGCGCACGCACCGGCGCAGGTGCAGACCTCGGGTATCACACAGCCTCCCGTGCACGCCATCGCCGTACAGCGCATCCTCGAGCATTCACGACGGCACGGCCGCTCGACACGTGCTGTCGCCGAGGAGTTCCTGGATCGCCGGTGGGCGGATCTCGTGCGGTGGCACCGCTGGCTCTCGCACGCACGCGATCTCGACGGCAACGGCCGCATCGCGCTGTACCACGGGTGGGAGTCGGGCATGGACAACTCCCCGCGCTGGGATACGGCGTACGCCAACGTTATCGCCGGTCCGGTGCCGCCCTTCCACCGCGAGGATCTCGAGCACGTCGCCGACGCCACCCAGCGACCCACCGACCGTGAATACGCGCGTTATCTGTGGTTGCTCGAGGAGATGAAGACGGCGCGTTACGAGGACAGCGTGCTCGCGAAGGCCATGAGCTTCGCGGTCGAGGACGTCTTCGTCAGCGCGGTGTTCTCGCTGTCGTGCGAGGTGCTTGCAACCATCGGTGAGGAGCATTCCCGTCCCAACGCGGATGTGCGCGAGCTGTATCAGTGGGCCGAGCGGTTCCGGAAGGGCGTGATCACCACGACCGACTCCCGCACGGGCGCGGCGAAGGATTTCGATCTACGCAGCGGGAAGTGGGTCGCCACCGACACTCTCGCGATGTTCGCGCCACTGCTGTGCGGAGGTCTCGACCGGCAGGCCGAGAGGGCGCTGCTGCGCACCTTCGAAGGGCCGAAGTTCTGCGGGCATCCGGATCTTCGCTATGCGGTACCGCCGTCGACGTCCCCCGTCTCGGGCGACTTCCGTCCCCGCGAGTACTGGCGCGGACCGGTGTGGCCCGTGATGACGTGGTTGTTCTCGTGGGCGTTCGCCCGTCGTGGCTGGGCCGAACGGGCCAACGTGCTTCGCGCGGAAGGACTCCGGCAGGCGAGCGACGGCACCTTCGCCGAGTACTACGAACCGTTCACCGGCGACCCGCTCGGCAGCATGCAGCAGTCGTGGACCGCCGCAGCGGTATTGGACTGGNTCGGATGACCCGTGCGTGGTTCCGGGAGCGAGCGCGACCGGAACCACGCACGAGGTGTCAGACCCCGATACGTCCGCCGTCGGACTTCCACGCCGCGACCACGGCGGGACGCGGCTGGGAGTCGCCTCCGTCGGGCCAGTGCGAGGCCGGCGACGCCCACGACGCGTCGTCGGTCTCCCCGGGATGCTGGACGCACACCACGACCCGGCCGTCCTGCACGATCGGCCCGCACGTCTCGGCGCCGATCGGCACGGTGAGGAACTGCTTCGTCTCACCGCGACGCGGACCGTCGAGGACGACGCTGAACAATCCGTCGTTGGAGCCGAGTGCGTTGCCGTCGGTCGAGATCCACAGATTGCCGTACGAATCGAAGGCCAGGTTGTCGGGGCACGAGATCGGACTGACCTGCGACTTGTCGAAGCCGCCGAAGTAAGTGTCGGCCTCGTTCGGGTCCCCGCACACGAGCAGCAGCCTCCACGTGAAGGACGTACCCGCGTGGTCGTCGTCGATCTCGAGGACCTGACCGTTCTTGTTGTTCTCGCGCGGATTCGCCTCGTCGGCCGGCGCGGCGCCGTCGACGCCGCGCTTGGTGTTGTTGGTGAGTGCGACGTAGACCTTGCCGGAGACCGGATTCGGTTCGAAGTCCTCGGGGCGATCCATCTTCGTCGCGCCCACCCGGTCGCCGGCGAGGCGGGTGAACACCGCGACCTCTTCGGCGCTCATGCCGTCGACCAGCGACTCGGCGCTGCCGTCCTCGTTCGCGCGCAGCAGCGGGATCCACTCGCCGCTGCCGCGGAACTCGCCGGCCTCGGGAAGTGTTCCGGATCCGTCGATCTCGTCCGGATGGTCACCGCTGAGCTTCGCGACGTAGAGCGTGCCGGCGTCGAGCAGGGTCATGTTGTGCCGCATCGCAGCTCGCGAGTTTCCGGGCTGCATCTTCCGCGACGAGACAAACTTGTACATGTAGTCGAAGCGTTCGTCGTCACCGCTGTACGACACGACGGTGCCGTCGTCGGTGATGTGGACGGTGGCCGCCTCGTGCTTGAACCGTCCCAGTGCGGTGTGCTTGACGGGCACCGAATTCGGATCCCACGGATCGATCTCGACGATCCACCCGAACCGGTTGACCTCGTTGGGTTCCGTGGCGATGTCGAAGCGCCGGTCGAATCGTTCCCACTTCCGTTCGGTGTCGGCGCCCTCGAGTCCGTACCGGGCGAGACGTTCGGCGACGACCGGGTCGGTGACGCTCTCGGCGTTGGCGAAGTACTGGTTGAAGTTCTCCTCGCCCGACAGCACGGTGCCCCACGGGGTGAGCCCGCCGGCGCAGTTGTTGAACGTCCCCGAGACCCGCGTGCCCGTCGGGTCGGCGGTGGTCTTCAGCAGGCCGCTGCCCGCGGCCGGTCCGGTGAGGAGGAACTCGGTGGTTCCGGTGATACGACGGTTGTATTCACCGAATTCCGGTGTCAGGCGGCCGGTCCCGGGCTCGCCCTTCACCTGGACGACCGACATCCCGTGACCGGCGATGCCGATGCGCACCTGTTCCTCGGTGGGGTCGTCCGCATCGTAGTCGGCGAACATGAAGGGTTCGGTGGTGTATTCGTGATTGACGACGAGCAGGTAGGTGTCGGGTCGGCCGTCCACCGGGAGCAGGCCGGCGAAGTCGTTGTTGAACCCGAACTGCTTCTCCTGCGCGGTCGCCGTCTGGTTCCCGATGTCGAAGGCCGGGGCATCGGGCAGCACCGGATCGCCCCAGCGGATGACGACGTCGTTCTCGTACCCCTCCGGAACCGTCACCGCGTCATCGGTGTTCGGCGCGACCGCCGTGAAGTTGGTGCCGTCGGGCACCGGCCCGAGATCTCCCGCCGCCCCGGCGTCACTGCCGGCGGCCGCAGCGGAGTCGTCCGCACAGGCCGTCAGGACACCACCGGCGCCGACGGCGAGCACGGCCATGGCACCGCCTCGCAGGACCCCGCGACGCGAGACGGCGGCGCGCACGATGTCGCCGAAGTATTCACCGCGGGAGGTGTTCGGGACGGCGTGCGAACAGGCATCCCCGCACTTGTACTTGCACGTGATGTTCGAGCGCGACGATATGCCGTCGTGCGTGACGAACAAGGGCAGGACTCTACGGGCCACAACGTTCTCCTCGGAAATCGGTTCGACGCCGGAACCGTAGGAGCGTCAGGCGAGTCGGACGGAACGAGAAGGTGAACACCCGATGAGCATTCGGCGGCCGTGAGACGGCGGTCACAGAACGGGCCGAGGTCAGCCCGGGGCGATGCGGTCGAGATCCACGATCGGCCGTACACCGGGACGGTTGCCATCGGAGAATTCCTCGTCCCGCGACTGCTCGTCCTCGTCCTCGACCTCGCCGGGCCGGCCGTCGACGAACGGCACCACCCGGTCGGTGATCGCCGTGTTGTATTCGGCGGGAGCCTGGATGGGATTGGCGTGACCGGTACGGTCGAGCTTCGACACCAGCAGCGTGCCGTCGACACCGCCGGACTGGTCGATCAGGATCCGGTGGCTGTACTCGACGTCGACGACGTTGTCGTTGACGGCGTTCCGTGGCCGGAGGAACGCTATGGCGGGACGGATCTTGTCGTCGCGTTCGTCGGCGAGTGCCCTCAGGTTGTCGACCGCACCGGAGGCGACGATCGCCCGGAACTGCGATTCGATCAGTCCGTTGCTCGCGGCGTCGGTGGAGAAGATCTTGTCGTGGAGCACCTCGACCGCGACGTCGTGCAACTCTTCGGTGTCGATACGGCGGTACCACCGGTCCGAGGGAAGTACGAAACGGTCCATGCGGGCGACGACCTCGACGAGCATCCGCATACTGCGGCTCTCCCGCGCGCCGGGCAGCCAGCCGATCCAGCGCAACAGGTCCTCACCGGCGTCGCGCGCGTCGGCCCGCACGGCGTGCAGGTCGAGCGGCGTGCAGTCCAGGATCACGCCGGTCACCTCGAGATCGGTGTCCTGATACAGGTGCTGGGCGACCTCGAGGGCGATGATCCCACCCATGCTGTGCCCGGTGAGCACGATGTTCTCGATCCCGGACCACGCGGCACGCTCGCGGATCAGGCGGCTGACGACGGCGGTGTCGAGACCGCTGTTGTCGTACTCGACCGCCCACACCTGCCCGAGTTCGCTCAGTGCGGGCAGTGCCGTGGCGGTCTCGGTCGCGTCGAGGTTGCCCAGGCCCACCAGGTCGACGACCGCCGTGTCGCGGTCCTCCCGCGTCGCCGCGTCGTGGATCGGATGTAGCTGTGGCTGCGTGAGAGCGAGTCGCTCACGGACCGGCGCGACGTCCCATGCCCAGTACTGGGTGAACAGGGCGACGAGCGGGAGCGCCGCGACGGCGGTGCGCGCGAGGGCTCGTCGAAGCCGGCCGAACCGTACCCAGTGATGACCGGCGCGGGTATCGCGGAGACGTCGCCGCCGCCGACCGTCGTCCCAGTCGTCGGCGGTGCAGGGCGGTAGCCATGGTGCGTTCGACATGCACCACCGATGCTACCGACGTACTGTGCTCGGCTCAGGGTCCGTCGGCACGGGCCGGGATCAGCTCAGCCCCGTCAGCGGGGGTGCGGAGTTGTCGTCTCGCCACGCGATGGCTTCGCGCAGTTCGGTGAGGTCGTAGTCGGGACCACCGACACCCACCGTGAACTGCGTGATCCCGAGCTCCACATAGGACGGGGCCGCGTCGGCGCCGGGCCACGAGGTGGACCGTTCGATGTCCTCGGGTCGACGACCGGCCTCGGCGCAGCGCTGCGCGAGGATCTCGGATTTCTCGGCGTGGGTCTCCATCTCGCCGAAGCTGTGCCAGATGTCCGCGTACTTCGCGACCATCGGAAGCGTCTTCTTCGGGCCGCCGCCACCGATGAGGATGGGAATGTGCCGGGTGGGCTGCGGGTTCAGCTTGCCGAGGCGATTCACGATGCGGGGCATGTACTCGGCGAGCAGGTCGAGGCGGGAGCCCTTGGTGCCGAACTCGTAGCCGTACTCGTCGTAATCTCGTTCGAACCAGCCCGAGCCGATGCCGAGGATGAGACGACCGCCGCTGATGTGGTCGACGGTGCGGGCCATGTCGGCGAGCAGATCGGGATTGCGGTAGCCGCCACCGGTGACCAGTGCGCCGATCTCCACGCGCTCGGTCTGCTCCGCCCAGGCGCCGAGCATCGTCCAGCACTCGAAGTGGGCGCCGTCGGGGTTGCCGTAGAGCGGGTAGAAGTGGTCCCAGTTGAACACGATGTCGGCGCCTGCGTCCTCGGCGCGGAGCACGGTGTCGCGGATGACGCCGTAATCGGGTTGCTGCTGGGGCTGTAGTTGGAGTCCGATGCGAATGGGGCGCGTCATGGAGTCCAGGTTAAGAGAGTGTGTCTCATGTGGACGGCTTCTTGAAGCAAGTGAGTGCAGCACCGAGATGGAGGAACCCGACGAAATGTTCCCCGCCGGGCTCGATAGCGATCGGCGGACGAGGGGAACGCGCACGACGATGACCTCCAACTCGGGCGCAGCCGGACGGCGTGCCGGGTCCGGGGCCATGTCGGCAGTTTCCCGCGCGTCCTTCTCCAGAGTCGCTGCGGTCTCGGCCAACTGGTCGAGGGCGGGATTCACGCCGACGAGTGTGAATCGCGTCCGATCACGGTGACGTCGCCACCCCACAGGTCGCCGAGGATTCGGACGAGGAACGCGGTGCTGTGATCCCAGCCGTCGCGCGGGGCGCCGGCGCCGTAAGAGCCGCCGCGGGTGATGAGTAGAGCGACGGGCTTACCGTCGAGGAATCGATCGCTGGCGGCGCCACCGGCAATGACAAGGTCGATCAGAGGTACTGCAGTCGGGACCGGCGGGGGATGTCGCCGAATTTACCGGCGTGAAAGTCCTCGAATGCATTGGTGATTTCCACCTTGGTGTTCATGACGAACGGTCCGCCGAGCACCACGGGTTCGCCGATCGGCGGTCCGCTGAAGGTAAGGATTCGTGCGGGGGTGTCGCCGTCGGTGGTGTCGATGTCGATGGTGGACGAGCCAGCGTGCGTGCACCCGGAGCGCAGCGCCGGCAGATGGACGAGCAGAGGGAACGAAAGCCGCACCTCACACCTTTTGGTACCGAATGCCGTACCGAAGTGGTACCGTTTAATGTACCGGTTCAAGAGCTGGGCCGAGAGACTTCGGGGAAGGAGTACCTATGGCTGCCATCACTGCTACCGAAGCGAGAAAAAACTTCTTTCCGCTGCTCGAACAGGTCAACAAGGACCACACCCCTGTGGAAATCGTATCCAAGCGGGGCAATGCCGTCCTGATGTCGAAGGATGACTACGACGCCATGCTCGAGACCTCGTACCTGATGCAGTCTCCGGCCAACGCCCGACGACTGCTCGCCAGCATGCAGAGAGCTCGCGGAGGTGAATACACCGAAAGGGAACTCATCGAGTGAACATCACCTTCACCGACGAAGCGTGGGACGACTACCAGTTCTGGATCTCGACCGACAGAAAACAGCTCGAGCGTGTCAACGAGCTGGTCAGGGATTGCCAACGAGACCCGTACTCGGGGATCGGCAAACCCGAACGGCTCAGACATGCCCTGTCAGGACTGTGGTCTCGACGTATCGACAAAGAACACCGCCTGGTCTACGAGGTCATCGACGGTGCCCTGGTCATCATCGCCGCCCGCTACCACTACTGACCCGATCCACGGTCCGACGACCGAATCCGGGCAGGATTATCACTTCTGACTGAGCAACCGCAGACACATCCTTGCCGATGGTCGGGGGGTTGCTTGCAGGTCAGCGACAGTCGACATGCACCGAGACATACACCCGGCCACTGTGCTCGCCGCTCCACTGGTCCGGACCTTCGACGGCCGCGGCGATGTCGAGCTGGTCGGGTTCGGACCAGTCCACCGGCTCGGGTGCCGCGATCAATGCGGTGGTGTCGAGCTCGGCGGACGGGAACTGCTGGTCGGTGTTGCCCACCGTCAGTACCAGCGAGCCGCACGCAGCGCGGAGCAGATGGTCGATGGCCGATGTGCGCCACGCGGTCGCCGAGAACCGGATCGTGTCCTGAGCGAGTAAGTCCACTGCCTGCCCGACACCGACGATGTGCGCCGCGGCCATCTCCACCCCGGTGCTTATGCCGCTGTCGAGCAGCCACGCATGGAATATGGGTATGAGCCGCTGGTACTCGTCGACCGCGGTTCGGCGAGAGCGATCTGCGAGCGAGACCATCGTCCCCTGGTTCTTCTGCGCTCGCTTCTCGGCTTTCGCGGCGCGCTTCTGCCCGGCCGAACCTCTGCTCTTGTCGGACATGTGGCAGGACCTTTCATCGACGACCGGTTTCTGTCGCGCCCACCCGATGCATTCCTGCCTCGCACACGCGTGTCCGGCAGGCTTGTCGGCGGGCGATCGGTATCGGACACTGCTCGGTATGTATCGCCGAGCGAAAGGCCGCCGAACTTCGTGGACATGGTGATCGCCCGCAACCCGGACCCGGAATCACGGCTGCCGTTCCTACTGCGCCTGCCCCTGTCGGACGGACTGGTGTTTCGCACCTCCGACACCTGGCCGCGTACCAAAGCCCTGTTCTGCTATCCCGTTCCGGCCGACGAGTGGCCTGAGGACCCCGAGATCGTCGAGCAGGTTCGGTTGCGTTCGTGTGTGCGTCGCGGCGCCGCGATCGACGTGGTCCTGGACCGGGGACGGGAGAACCGGTCGCAGATCGTGTTCACCCAAGCTCGGGGGCGCGATGCCGTGTTCTGGCAATCCCCGCGCACTCGGAAGCAGGCACGTCCGAATGTGCGCACCCCCACCGCCCGAGCCGCCGGCATCGCCGAACTGACGATCGTCGTCGATTCCCACGAGCGTTACCCCTACAAATTCCCCGGGCAGCAGGTCGACACCGTCCGCCGTGTGTTGGCGTGCGGAGACTACGGTCTGCTCGTCGACGACCGGTTGGTCGCCTCGGTCGAACGCAAGTCGTTGGCCGACCTGGTAGGCAGCCTGACCAGCGGGAGGCTGCGTTTCGCGATGGCCGAGCTCGCTGCCCTTCCCCGCGCCGCAGTGGTGGTCGAAGACCGTTACTCGGCGGTGTTCAAGTTCGAACGGGTCCGGCCGGCGATGATCGCGGACGGTCTCGCCGAGCTGCAGGTCCGCTACCCCGGTGTGCCGATCGTGTTCTGCGAGACTCGTCAGCTCGCCGAGGAGTGGACCTACCGCTATCTCGCCGCCGCGCACGAGTGGACCGGCGTCGAGGACGCGGCGTGTGACCGCATCACACCGCAGCACAAGGACGCTCCCACCGCGGAACCGTCCACCGCCGACGTACGCGCGTGGGCCCGCGGCGAGGGCATGAAGGTCCCCGATCGTGGCCGGCTCCGTCCCCAGGTGTGGGCGGCCTGGCGCAACGCTCACGCCTCGGGGTGAGGCTGAACGCCGCAGCAGCCGATGCCACGTCCTGCCGTTTCGTGCGGAAGGCGCGGCGACTGCCACGCGCGCTCGATAGACCGCGCCCCATCCAGCGGTTCGACGCCACGCCGTGCTGAGCACGGCGATCACGTCATCGTCGAGCATGATTACTGAATCGTCCCTGATCTCATCGAGGGTGAGCCAGGCATCCCGGAAGGATCACCCCAGACTCATCATGGCGAACTACAAATACCCTCAGGAACTGGCGTGAGCGAGCGACCCGACTCGCCGTCGAAGCCCGCCGTGACCCCGACACCCGCACCGGCGCGCCATCAACCGGATCGCCGAGCAGACCGGCGTCCACAAGGAAGCCCTGCGGACCTGGGTGCGCAAAGCCGAAGACGACGAGCTCCCGACCGAGCCGGTCGATGCCGAAGCGCGCATCCGCCGTCCGGAGAAAGAGAACCGCGAACTACGGCAGTTGATGGAGATACTTCGCTCTGCCACAGTGTTTTTCGCGAAGGCGGAGTTCGTCCCCCGCAAGTGGGAGGTGGCCCCACGCCGACTGAAGTAATCGCCTGTGTTCATCGACGAACACCAACACCGCTGGGGGATCGAACCGATCTGTCGCGTTCTGTCGGAGAACACCGGCCGGGAAGACGTCGAAGCGGCCACCGTGCAATGGGTGCATTGGTTCGATACCGAACGGGTCCACGGCATACTCGACTACCGCACCCCGACCGAGATCGAGACCGCCTGCTACGCACAACCACCGGCCGCACCTGCGGCCTGAGGACTGAACACACGCTCAGCCTCAACAAGACTCGGGACTTGACGATCCAGTGGAACAACCCGACCCGAGTGGTCGGACGATCAGCCATGCCAGCAGGGCGATCGTTACCGCACAACCATATTCACAGCAACGCGCTCAGCTGATCGGTGCATTCGGGCTAAGGAAACATCTCGTATCGTCGCCCGAGTTCCCGCAGGAAGGACTCGAGAACGAGGTCGAAGCTCTCGGCATCGATCTCGGCGGCGTACTCGCGAAGCCGATGCGCCTGCGACAGATGCGGATACCGCTCGTTGTAGGTGTCGATGTGATCGTCGAATCCGCCCGCGAACGAGGTGATCGCGGAACCGATGACGATGTACTTGATCGAGGCTCCGATCATCGTCGCGAAGCGGGGCGGCCAGCCGGCGCGGGTGAGGCCGCCGTGGATGGCGTCGGACGCCTGGAGGGAGACGGGCCGCGTGCCGGGACTCGAGGCGAGGAAGGGCACCATATTCGGGTGCGCGGCGAGCGCGTCGCGGTAGGTGCGAGCCCAGCGTCGGAGCGCTTCCTGCCAGTCGTCCTCGGCGAACCCGCTGACATCGACCGATTCACCGATGGCGTCGGCGATGTCGTCGAGCAGTTCTTCCTTGGTGGCGTAGTGGCTGTACAGCGACGGGGCGCGAACACCCAGTTCGGCGGCGATCCGACGCATCGAGACGGCGTCGAGGCCGTGCTCGTCGACGAGTCGTAGCGTGACGTCGCGGATGAGCTCACGGCTGAGCAGAGGCGTGCGCGGGCGCGCCATCCATCGTCCTCCTTCCGGCCCGGCCTGGACGAGCTAACAATGTAAGGTTAGTTTGGAATCGCGAGAAGCGCTACGGCGCCGGCATCCCTGGAAGGTCCCTCCATGAACCTGAAGCTCACCGAGGAGGAGCGTGCGTTCCGCGACGAACTGCGCACCTTCTTCACCACCGAGATCCCCGCCGAAGTGCGTGCGAAGACCGCCTCCGGCACTCCGCTGGGCAAGGACGACTACGTCGCCGTCCAGCGCATCCTGCATTCGCGCGGCCTCGCCGTTCCCAACTGGCCCGTCGAATGGGGCGGTCAGGACTGGACGCCGATGCAGCGCAACATCTGGCTCAGCGAGCTGCAGCTCGCGTCGGTGCCCGACCCGCTGCCGTTCAACGCGTCCATGATCGGGCCGGTCATCGCGCAGTTCGGCTCGCAGGAGATGAAGGAACGCTTCCTCCCCGCCACCGCCAACCTCGACATCTGGTGGTGCCAGGGCTTCTCCGAGCCCGAGGCCGGCTCCGACCTCGCGTCCCTCAAGACCCGCGCCGTCCGCGACGGTGACGACTACATCGTCAACGGTCAGAAGACGTGGACGACGCTCGCGCAGCACGCCGACTGGATCTTCTGCCTCGTCCGCACCGATCCGAACGCGAAGAAGCAGGCCGGCATCTCGATGCTGCTCTTCCCGATGGACACCCCGGGCGTCACCCTCCGTCCGATCAAACTGATCGACGGCGGCTACGAGGTCAACGAGGTCTTCTTCGAAGACGTGCGCGTTCCCGCCGAGAACCTCGTCGGCGAGGAGAACACCGGCTGGACGCAGGCGAAGTTCCTGCTCGGCAACGAGCGCACCGGCATCGCCCGGGTCGGCGCCACCAAGGTCAAGCTCGCGCGGGCGAAGTCCCTCGCGGCCGAGACCCGCTACGGCAGCGGCTCGCTGCTCGACGACCCGATCTTCGCGGCACGCCTGGCCGAACTCGAGAACGAGCTGCTCGCTCTCGAGCTCACCCAGCTACGCGTCGTCGCCGGCTCGGCCGACGGCAAGCCCAACCCGGCATCGTCGCTGCTCAAGATGCGCGGCTCCGAGTTGCAGCAGGCCGCGACCGAACTGCTCGTCGACATCGCCGGTCCCGATTCGCTGCCCGCCGGCGAGGCCGGTATCGACTCGCCCGACTGGGCGCAGCTGACGATGCCGACCTACCTCAACAACCGCAAGGTCACCATCTACGGCGGGTCGAACGAGGTTCAGCGTTCGATCATCGCTTCCTCGATTCTCGGACTGTGAGGCCCCGGACATGAATTTCGAACTCGACACCGAACAGGACATGCTCCGCGCGACCGTCCGCGACCTGCTCTCCGGCGCGTACGACGTCGAGTCGCGCAACCGGGTGGCCGAAGGTGACCTGGGCTGGAACCGCGACGTATGGAAGCAACTCGGCGAACTCGGCGTGCTCGGCCTGCCCTTCGCGGAGGAGCACGGCGGCATGGGAGCCGGACCGGTGGAGGTCATGGCCGTCATGACCGAGATCGGCCGCGCGCTCGCACCCGAGCCCGTGCTCGACTGCGTCTACCTGCCCGGCCGGCTCGTCGCCGAGGTCGGCACCGACGCGCAGCGCTCCGACATCCTGCCGCAACTGTCCGAGGGCACCGTGCTCCTCGCGTTCGCGCACGACGAGCCGGGCAGCCGCTGGCCGCACACCGAGGTGGCCACCACCGCGGCACGCGACGGCGACTCCTGGACCGTCTCCGGTCGCAAGAATCCTGTGCTGCACGGTGATTGCGCCGACACCTTCATCGTCTCCGCGAAGCTCCCGGAGGGTGGCGTCGGACTGTTCGTCGTCGACGCATCGGCGGACGGTCTGGTCCGCACGCCGTACCGCACCCACGACGAGCGTCGCGGTGCGCAACTCGTGCTCGACGATGTTGCGGCGACCCCGCTCGGTGAGGCGGCCGACGCGTCCGCCGCCATCACCGCGGCGCAGGTGCACGCGCAGGCGGCACTGTGCGCCGAGGCGGTCGGTGCCCTCGACTCCTCGGTGCAGCTGACCACGAGCTACCTCAAGCAGCGCAAGCAGTTCGGTGTGCCGCTGTCGATGTTCCAGGCGCTCACCCACCGTGCGGCCGACATGTACGTGCTGTACGAGCTGGCGTCGAGCATGAGCCTGTACGCGACCATGGCCCTCGCCGACGGCATCGTCGACCCGACCATCGCCTCGCGCGCCAAGCTGCAGGTCGGCCGGTCCGCTCGGAAGATCGGCCAGGAGTCCGTGCAGATGCACGGCGGCATCGGTGTCACGGCCGAGCACTCCATCGGCCACTACCTGAGCCGCCTGACCGCGATCGAGCACACCCTCGGCACCATGGACGATCACCTGCGGGTGCTCGCCGGCGGTGTGAAGGACTACGAGCTCGTGGAGATCGCCGGAATGTGACCGATCGGGCTCACTCCCGGGGCAGCAGTGTCCCCAGCGGACCGAGATCGATGTTGAGATCCTCGGGGGTGAGCCCGAAATGGTCGCGCAGTTCGCCCATGCGCTGCTCGAGCAGCATCAGTGTCGTGCCGAGCCGTTCGATCTGCTCGTCGCTGAGATCCCCTGCATCCATGCGGTGCAGGGCCTGACGCTCCATCAGCTGCCGGAGCAGTTCGACGAGCGTGAGCACCAGCGTCACCAGACCCCGCTCCACGGATTCGGGATCGGCGTCGATACGCGACGGGAAGTTCACCGGCTCGCTCACGAACCCTCCCGGGCCCCATGGGGAACGGGGACGTCGACCCCGGGCAGCGACAGGGTACTGATCGACGAGATCAACGCGCGTAACGAGATCCGCACCAGATCGATATCCGCGATCGACAGTGTGATGTCGCCGGTGATGACCACGCCGCCCGACAGCACCCGATCCAGCAGATCGATCAGAGCGATCCGCCGTTCCTCGTCCACCGATCCGTCGGCGTATCTCACGGCGAGATCCGTTCTGCTCCAGCGAACGAGTAGGGCGGCCACGGGCCGCTCGTCTCGAGCCTGATCCCCGGATTCAGGGACCCGAGTTCCTCCACCTCGGAATAGAATTCGTCCGCCCTGTCGTCGTCGACGAGATATGTCCCGTTGAGCAGCATCCACTCCTGGCTGCCGCTCAGTGCCGGATCGGTCGGCGCGCTCCGGCGACCCGCGGCCGACACACGCAGCAACCGATCGTGGATATCGGCGGCGCGTTCGGCCGCATCGCGTTCGATGCTCTCCTGCGCCGCCAGTTGCGCGCGGCGACGCAGCAGATAGGCCGTGCCCCTGCCGGAACCCGCACCCTCCGCATGCGCTTCCGCGGCGGCCGCGGTGAGCGCCTTGCGATCGGCGAACGCCTTGACCCCCCATTCGGTACGACCGGTCACGAGGGCGAGCGCAGACGCGAACTGCTCCCGGTGCTCGGTGAGCAGGGCCCGGACCCGTTCGTCGTCGAGGCAGACGGTCGCGAGTCGAAGGGGTACCACGGAGAAGTGCCGTGCCAATCCGGCGACGACCGAATCATGGGCGCGGGCCACTCTTTCCAGCCAGTCCAGGTCCTCGAGATTGCGAGCCAGTGCGGCCTCGCCGAAATCGTCCAGGGGCACCGTTCCGACCACGGCGGTCAGTCCGCCCTCCTGCACCGTGCGGACCTGCTCGCCGGCGACGCCGGAGGCGCCCTCGGTCTCGTGGCCGACGAGCGTCTCGTCGGTCACGGCGTACATCCAGGTCCCGGTCGTGTCAGTCACGGTTCTCCTCGTCCACGATCTCCGCCGGTTCCGGCTCCAGTTCCTCCGCTCGGGCCTCGAGTGCGGCCAACCGTTCGCGAAGCTGCCGGTTCTCCAATTCGAGTTCCACCCGGCTCGAATCGACCTCGGGTGAGCGAGCCTTGCTCGTCAACCACGGATCGCTCTCCCACCAGTCGATCCCGACGGCCTTGGCCGTCTCGAGCGATGCGATGACGAGGCGGAGCTTGATCGTGAGCAGTTCGATGTCGAGCAGATTCACCTGGATGTCGCCGGCGATGACCAACCCCTTGTCCAGGACACGTTCGAGGATGTCGCCGAGATTGGTCGACCGTCCTCCACCCCCGTAGGGCTGCGGCGACGACATGCCGCCTCCCCCACCGACCACCGTCATGACCCGGTCCTTGCGCCGATGTCGCTGCTGCCGCGTCCGTAACGCCGGGTCCGCCGGTACGCGAGCAGATCACCGTCCAGATCGACCTCCACCTCGTAGAGCGCGAGCATGTCGGCCGACGACGGAATCCGCCGGTCTTCCACGACCTCCACCTCGACGACCCATCCGTCCTCGGTGGGTTCGACGGAGGTGACCCCCTGAGCTTCCTTCGAGGTCAGTTCCTTCAGATGTGTGAGGGCCGCCGATGCGGCCTCGGCCGCCGAGATCGCGGGCGGGCCGGTGTCCTGCGCCACGGGATCACTCCTTTCCCCCGGCGGGGCCGGAGCCGCCCCGGGAGATCATGCGGTTCAGCACGGCCTGCTGCGCCTCGTCCTTCTCCTCGGGGGTCAGCTCACCCGCCTCCGCCGCTTCCTCGATCTGCTCGAGTTCGCGCCGCACGTTGGCGGGATCGTGCAGTTGCTGTTCGACCTGCTCCTGGATGATCTCTCCGAGCCACATCACTCCCCTGACGGGAGCGAGGGGCAGCGTGAGCAGGGAGGTCAGCAGACCCATCGTCAACCTCCTTCGCCGGGGTCGGATTTCGCCACGAAGTCGTAGGCCGCCATCGGGCCGAGCAACGAGATCTCGACCCGGTCCTCCCATTCCCGACCCAGTTCCTGCAGGGCCTGTTCGAGTTCGTCCTGCCGCTCGAGTTCGACGAGGACGGCGATGTGCACGGCATCCTGCTCGTGCGTGGGTTGCCGCTCGTTGACCATCGGGTCGAGCGACGACAGGGCCTCGACCGTGCGGCGCGTGTCCTCGTTCCGTTTGGCCTCGATCGCCGCGTTGATGATTTCCCCGAGCGCCATTCGCGCCTCGCGGGTCGCGTCCTCGGACTGCCCACGGATCTGCTCCCGCAACTGCGCCGCCTCGGAGTTCTCCTCGAGGATCTCCTGCAGGATCGCCTTCTCGTCGTACCGTCCCTTCACGACGAACTGTGCGAGACCGTCGAGTTGGTCGAGGGCCGAGGCGAGTTCGTCCTCGTTCCCCTCGAGCAGTTCCGCGGCCACCGCGTCCCGGTCGGTGAGGACGGCACCGAATCTCAGCGGGAGCACGGGGGCGACCGTCACGGTCCCGTCGAGCAACGCGGCGTGCGCCTCGAGATCGTCCGGTGTGCCGAGAGCGCGATCGGTCGGGATCTCGCTCACCAGTGCAGCGATGCGACCGGACTTGACGACCGACACCTCGGCCGGCGGATTGCCCACCCCTTCCGCATGCTCCTCCGGTTCCACATCCGACGGGACGATGCCGTAGACGTAGACCGCAGTGGTCGTGGCGGTTTCGTCGCTGTCGCCCTGCTCGGGTCGTTCGGTCTGTTCGGTGGACATCAGTCCTCACCCCTGCGTGATCGTCGAGCGGGCTGCCGCTGCTCCTGGACGTCCCCGAGGAACTCGCTGACTTTCTCCCCCGCAGCCTCGAGCGCGCCCTTCGTCTTGTGCTTGGAACCGCCGGAGGTGATGTCGCCGACGAGATCCGGAAGGCCCTTCGGCTCGTTGTCGGAGATCTCGAGCCGGTTCACCGCTTCCGCGAAACGCAGATAGGTGTCGACACTGGCCACGACGACGCGGGCGTCGATGGTGAGCAGTTCGATACCGACGAGCGAGACACGCACGAACGCGTCGATGACGAGGCCTTTGTCGAGGATGGTGTCGATGACGTCGGCGAGGCCGGACGAGTTGGGACGGGCCATACCGCCCCCGCCGCCTCCACCGCCGCCCCCTGCAGGTTGGATGGTCATGACCGGGATCCTCTCGAGCGGGACGAGCGCGTACCGGTGCTCTTCGTCGCCCGGGTCCGCTTGGCGGGCGCACGTTTCCGAGGCGGTTCGGGCTCTTCCTCTTCGTCGTCGGGTTCTTCGTCGGAGGACTCGTCCTCCTCGGGATACTCGTCCTCGAGATCCTCCTCGTCCTCGGCCGACTCCTCGTCGCCTTCGTCCTCGGACGGCTCACTCTCCTCGAAATCCTCGTCCTCGTCGCGGATCTCGTCCTCGTCACCGGAGGCGTCGGTCTCCCACTCCTCGTCGTTCTCGCCGGTGTCCTCCTGCTCCTCTTCCTCCCGGCGCGCGGTCTCGTCGTCCTTGACGACCTCGCTGTCGCGGATCTCGCCGTGCCAGCCGACGACGTCGTCGGGATGCAACACGGCTTCGGTCATGACGTGGCGCCGGAAGTGCTTCAGTTCCAGGCGTGACCGGCGACCCACCGCCCGCCACAGATTCGCGGTGCGCTCGAGCAGGCCCCGGGGGTGGTACTCGAGCACCAGGAGTATCCGGGTGAGATCCGGTGTGAGTTCATGGAAGGTCACCGCGCCGTCGATGTAACCTTTTCCTCCCTTGGAACGCCACACGATCCGTTCGAACGGCACCTGTTCGAGGATCGTGGACTCCCAGTTCCGACGCGACCAGAAAACCTTGCCCGTCCAATGGAGTTTCTCGTCCTGGACCTGCTCGACCTGTTCGACCTTCTTCATGAACTTCGGCCAGTCGGCGAATTGCGTCCACAGGTCGTAGGCCAGATCGACCGGCACCCCCACGTCGATGCTCTCGACGATGTTGGTGAGCTTGATCTTCTTGTTGCCGCCGCCGCCCCCCTTGCCCCCGCCGGTGACGGCCTCCTTGACGTCCTCGAACTTGTCCTTCGCGGTGTTCTTCAGATTCTCGAACCCCGAGCTCGCCGCCGCCTTCAGCGGCGACTCGCCCTGAGCGAGCTTGTCGACGCCGGTGAGCGCACTGGCCAGATTTCCGCCTTTGCCCTCGGAGTAATCCTGTAATCGTCCCGCCGTGCCGGTGACCCTGTCCGACAGGCTCGACAACGCATTCTGCGCGACGGTTCCTGCGAGGCCCTGCAACGACTGCTGCAGACCGCCGGTCAGTCCGCCCGTGGCCTTCCCCGCCGTGTCCGAGGCGGTGCGGCCCGCCTTACCGGCGGTATCGGTCGCGGTCTTCCCGGCCTTGCCCACCGCGTCGGCGACTCCGCCCGATACATCGCTCAACCTGGCCATCGCTCTCACCCCTTCGTTCGACGTACGGGCGCACGACCGGAGGAGGAGGACGACGCAGTGCTACGCGCTGCGCGCTTGCGCGGCTTCGGAGGTGCCTCCTCCGAGTCGTCCGGATCTTCGCTGTCGGCCGTCTTCTTGCTGCGGGACGTCCGCGGACGGGATGTGGCGCGGGCTTCACGGCGCCGCGGTGCGGGACGCTCGGGTTCCGGCTCCTCTTCGTCGCCCGAATCCTCCTCGCCCGAATCCTCTTCGTCGGAACCCTCTTCGTCCGTCTCGTCGTAATCCGGCTCCTCGTCCCGATTCCGGCTGCCGCGACGCCTGCTGCCGCGACTTTCCTCCTCGTCGCGTGATTCGTCGTATTCGTCCTCGTATTCGGCATCCTCGGGTTCCTCCGATCGCCCGCCACCGCTCGCACGGGACTGCAGACGTTCGTTGAGGGCGTCGATCCGGTTGCTGGCCGCGGTCACGGCAGCGGCACGAGCCGCATGCATGAGTTCTCCGCGAACGGATTCGGTGATCTTGTTGATCTCGGGAGACGAGCCGAGCATCGAGGCGCTGCGCTGCAGGAGTTCCTGCGGATTGCTGGGCAGTTTGCCGGTCATTCCGGCACCGGCGAGCATCATGGTCACCCGCATCTTCTTGGTACGGCCGAGGAAATATCCGATGCCCACACCGAGGGCGACTCATGCTGCGGGTTTCATCACCGTTCTCCTTCGTATGCCGCGCGTCGTGTGGCGTGCTCGGAAGGGGTCGGGGAGGTCTCGGTACGGTACGCAGCCGATGCGCGTCTTTGTGTGATGCAAACCGCAGTACGTCACTCGAGGCCTTGATTCGCGTGCTTCGTAGGCATGCGGATTCCGGAGTGAACGACGGGCTCGAAAAGTACCAATCAGTATGTCGTGCAGCAGGATACGATGCTTGCTACAGATCTCGACCGGCCGTCCGCAGGCATGCCGAAGAAAGGTTCTCGAGCCGGTAAGGATTCCGGAAACCGGAGGCTATCGCCGCGGATGCACCGGGGTGGCGATCCCTGTCGCCTGCAAAGCGAATGCTGTTTCCGGACCGATGATTTCGCCGACGAGTGCGAGGAAGCGGTCGACGAAGGCCGGCCCGTGGGCCCCCTCGGTGGCGTCGTCGGGATCCTGCGGATCGAGATGGTGCGCGAGTTCGTGCAACACCACCATCTCGCGGAACGCCCACGCGGTGTTCACCCGGTGCTCGGGAAGAGCGATCGTCGCGCAGTCGCGTTCGTAGTGTGCGGCCGCGTTGCCCGCACGGGCCCGCACGCGCACCGGCACGGCGGCGCGCTCCCACCGGGTGCGTACCCAGTCGAGGGCGAGCACGGCGTCGATGTAGTCCTGGACCGAGGCGATGGAGGCGAACCGTCTCTCCACCGGGAGCGTGACGTGGGAACCGGCGACCTCGACGGTCCGCAGACCGCGCTCGTCGGCGCGGTCGAGCATCTTCCGTACGATGGACTCCGCTTCGTACACAGCGGTTCTGCGGGTGTCGCGCACCTTGGTCACCGTTCCAGCCTCCTCGGAGCCGACGGCAGTTCGGGTGCCGTTCCCAGCCGGGCCGCGCGTCCGGCGCGGTCGCCCGCGCGCCGGGCATCGGCCGAGCGCGCCGACGGGGCCCGGTTTCCCCGCCAACTGCCCCGTGCCTGCGACGTACTGCGGTAGAAGTCCTGCAGTTCCAGACTCTTCCCACGCAACACCAACGCCGTACCGGGCGCGGATGTTTCCACCTCGCGTTCGATCTCTTGCTTCGCCTCGGCCAGCCGGGCGCCGATGCGGGCGGCAAACGCCGACTGGAAGCTCAGCCGGGCCGTCACCGCGGCAACGGGCTTGCGCACGCGTGTGCGCACACGGCGGCCACCGCGTTCCTCGACGACGGTGCGCACCGTGGTCTCGTTCCGGTAGGTGCCCTCGCGCAGATATGCGTCGGACGCCCGCACCATCTGCACGAGCAGGGAGGAGTACAGCGCCTCGCACACGTCGATGTCGTCGGCGAAGCCGTAGGCGTAGATGACGGTGGAGTTCGCGGTGATGTCGCACTGCACGTCGTTGGCCCCGGCGATCGCGATGAACAACTGGGCGTAGGTGCGCAGTCCCTTCTTGCCCGTCTCGCCGATGGTGATCAGTCGCTGCACGGGAGTCGCGCGGCGTTCCTTCGCCGCCGTGTGACTGCGCGCGACCGCCAGATCGATCGAGGAGGACGTCGCGAGCCGCTGCGCCGCGGCGAGGAAGGCGTCGGCCTCGTGAGGGTTGTCGGTGGACTCCGCCTGGCGGAGCAACCCGCCGATACGACTCAACATCTTGTCCGAACTCACCCAGCGAGCGTAGAGCTTGGCACCGACTCCGCCCACGAGACCGGGAACACGCACGAAGTTCCTGCGAAACCACCCGCGACCCACCAAGATCGTGCAGATGGACACTGCGGTCGATTTCGTCACCGATATCAACGACACGTTCTGGTATGCGGTGATCGCACTGCTCATCGGTTCGGGCCTGTACTACACGATCCGGTCCCGGTTCATCCAGATCCGGCTCCTGCCCGACATGCTGCGTTCCATCGTGGAGAAACCCGAGAGACAACCCAACGGAGAACCCGGCCTGTCCGCCTTCCGGGCCTTCTCCGTCTCGGCGGCCTCCCGCGTGGGAACGGGCAACGTCGCCGGTGTCGCGATCGCGATCAGCCTCGGTGGTCCCGGCGCGGTGTTCTGGATGTGGGCGATGGCCCTGGTCGGTGCAGCGACCGCTTTCCTCGAGTCCACGCTCGCCCAGCTGTACAAGGTGCGCGACGAGGACGGCAGCTTCCGCGGTGGCCCCGCCTACTACATGCAGTACGGGCTGCGGAAACGCTGGATGGGCATGATCTTCGCGGTCATCATCACGATCACCTACGGATTCGTGTTCAACGCGGTGCAGACCAACTCGATCGTCGACGCCGTCTCGAGTTCCGTCGGCGAGAAGACCATGGCACTCCAGGTGATCGTGGGGCTGGCCGTCGCCCTCATCGTCGGCGCGGTGATCTTCGGCGGAATCCGCCGCATCTCCGGCGTCTCCCAGATCGTCGTGCCGGTCCTGGCGTTCGTCTACCTGGTCATCGGCATCATCGTCGTGGTCCTCAACATCGGCGAGGTTCCGACCATGTTCCGCCTCATCGTCGAGAACGCCTTCGGTCTCGAGGAGGTCATCGGTGGTGGCTTCGGCGCTGCCTTCATGAACGGCATCCGCCGAGGTCTCTTCTCGAACGAGGCCGGCATGGGCTCGGCGCCCAACGCCGGCGCCGCCGCCGCGGTTTCCCACCCGGTCAAGCAGGGCCTGGTCCAGAGCCTCGGCGTCTACTTCGACACCCTGCTGGTCTGCTCGATCACGGCTTTCATCATCCTGCTGTCGGAACCCGAATTCGGCAGCGGTCTCGAGGGCGCCGCTCTGACGCAGAACGCGCTCGCGCTGCAACTCGGTGACTGGACGGTGCACTTCCTCGCCGTGCTGATCTTCTTCCTCGCGTTCACCTCGGTGATCGGCAACTACTACTACAGCGAATCCAACATGGAGTTCCTCACCGGATCGCGCCGCATTCTGCCCTACCTGCGCTCGGCGGTCGTGCTGTGCGTCTTCCTCGGGGCCATCGGCTCGCTGCCGCTGGTGTGGGCGCTGGCCGACCTCGCCATGGGAATCATGGCCACCGTCAACCTCATCGCCCTGATCCCGCTGTCGGGTATCGCCTACGCGTTGTTCCATCACTACAGCGCGCAACGCAAGCAGGGTCGCGACCCCGTCTTCCGCGCCGGTGACGTCCCGGGCCTCCGCGGAATCCAGGTGTGGAACGACGACGACGTCACGCCGGTCGAGAGCCGATCGAGCGACGCACGGTAGATTCCCCTACCGCACGAGCGTGTACCGCTTCGGAAAGGATCTTCGAGATGGCGTCGGTGACCTTCGACAAGGCCACGTGCCTGTTCCCCGGCTCGAGTACGCCTGCGGTCGACGCGCTCGACCTCGAGATCGAGGACGGCGAGTTCCTCGTCCTGGTCGGACCGTCGGGCTGCGGCAAGTCGACCTCGCTGCGCATGCTCGCAGGTCTCGAGGAGGTGCACAGCGGACGCATCCTCATCGGCGACCAGGACGTCACCGGGCAGGATCCGAAGGAACGCGACATCGCGATGGTGTTCCAGAACTACGCCCTCTACCCGCACATGTCGGTCGCGGAGAACATGGGCTTCGCGCTGAAACTGGCCAAGACACCCAAGAACGAGATCCGCGAACGGGTCGTCGAGGTCGCGAAGATGCTCGACCTCGAGCAGTTCCTCGACCGCAAACCCAAGGCGCTGTCCGGCGGTCAGCGTCAGCGCGTCGCGATGGGGCGCGCCATCGTCCGCCAGCCGCAGGTCTTCCTCATGGACGAGCCGCTGTCGAACCTTGACGCCAAACTCCGCGTGCAGACCCGCACGCAGATCGCACAGCTGCAGCGCCGCCTCGGCACCACCACCGTCTACGTTACCCACGACCAGGTCGAGGCCATGACGATGGGCGACCGCGTCGCTGTGCTCGAGAAGGGCATCCTGCAGCAGTGCGCGTCGCCGCGCGTGCTCTACAACAAGCCCGCGAACGTCTTCGTCGCCGGTTTCATGGGCTCGCCCGCGATGAACCTGTTCCGCCTCCCGGTCTTCGACCGCGGCGCGATGATCGGCGACACCCACGTACCGGTGCCGCGCGACGTGGTCGGCCAGGTCACCGAGAAGGAGGTCGTGCTCGGGATTCGGCCCGAACACCTCGAGATCTCGAACGAGGGTCTGGCCATGGATGTCGACGTGGTCGAGGAGCTCGGCTCGGAGGCCTACGTCTACGGCCGGGCCGACGTCGGCGGGATCGGCCAGCAGATCGTCGCCCGCAGCGACTGGCGCAACCCTCCGCAGAAGGGCGACCGGCTGTACCTGCGCTTCGACCCCGAGCACGTGCACGTCTTCGGAACGTCCGACGGGAAGCGGATCGGCTGATCACCGCTCCGGGATCGGTCTGCGGAGTCGACACTCGACCGATTCAGGATGGGCGGAATGCCGACTTTTACCGGTGCTGCGTGCCACAGTAGTGGCCGGTGTCGGTGCAGCTGGGTCACCGACGTGTGTTCTACGACCTCGAAATGGGGAGTTGTTGATGGTTCTGAATACGAAGGCGATGCGGAGGGCTGCGATCGCCGCTACGGCCGCGACCGCGCTCGTTCTCGCGGGCTGCTCGTCGGACAACGGTGGCGACGACACCTCGACCGGCGGCGAGGATACCGCTGCTTCCGGTGAGGGCCGCGGCCCGATCACGATCGTCGAGGGGCAGGATCCCCTGAACGCGGCGCTCGAGAGCATCATCGCCGACTGGAACGCCGAGCATCCCGACGAGCAGGTGACGTTCAAGCCGCTGGCCAAGGAGGCCAACGACCAGTACGACGACATCGCCCAGCGGATGCAGGCCCGCAGCGACGAATACGACCTCATCGCCGTGGACGTCACCAACACGGCGGAGTTCGCCGCGAACGGCTGGCTGCTCCCCCTCGAGGACGACCTGGCGATCGACACCGAGGGCCTGCTGCCCGCGACCGTCGAGTCGGGTACCTACAACGGCACCCTGTACGCCGCCCCGAAGAACACCAACGGCGCGTTCCTCTACTACCGCACCGACCTCGTCGACGAGGCCCCCGCGACCTGGGACGACCTGAAGGCCGAGTGCCCGAAGGCCGAGGAGGCGGGTATCGCCTGCTACATCGGTCAGTTCAAGAACTACGAGGGCCTGACGGTCAACGTCACCGAGATCGTCAACGCCTTCGGTGGCTCCTTCGTCGCCGAGGACGGCCTGACCCCGGCCGTCGACGACAAGACGGCCGAGGGCCTGCAGTTCATCGTCGACAACTTCGAGGACGGCATCATCCCGGCCGCCGCGCAGACCTACACCGAGGGCGAGTCGCAGACCGCCTTCGGCAACGGCGAGGCACTGTTCCTGCGCACGTGGCCCGGCTTCTACACCGACGGTGAGACCTCATCGGTCGCCGGCAACTACGGCATCGCCGTCCTGCCCGGCGTCGACGGCCCCGGCGTCTCGACGCTCGGCGGTTACAACGTCGGCATCAGCGCGTTCTCGGATGCTCCCGCCACCGCGCGCGACTTCCTCGAGTTCATGCAGACCCGCCAGGCGCAGATGTACTACGCGGAAGCGGGCGGCGCCCCGGTTCTCGCCGAGGTCTACGACGACGCCTCGATCCTCGAGCAGTACCCCTACTTCTCGACGCTGAAGGAGGCCCTCGAGGCCGCCAAGCCGCGTCCGGCGTCGCCGTACTACTCGGCCGTGTCGAAGGCGATCGCCGACAACGCCTACGCTGCGATCCGTGGCGAGAAGACCGTCCAGCAGGCGCTGGACGACACCCGGGCCGGCATCGAGACCGCCGGCAACTGATGCTCTAGGAGCAGTACATGGCTGACCCGCAGGTCGACACTCCCGCGGATCCGCCACACGCCCCCGCGGTCGGGACCGTCCCCGGTCCCGACCGCGGACGTGTCGGCGGACGTCACCGCGTGCCCGCACCTCCCGTCACGGCGGTGAAGAAGCGGCGCAAGATCCCGGTGTGGATGTTCGTCGCCCCGTCGATGCTCGTCCTGGCCGTGATCATCCTGTACCCGCTCGGACGAGCGGTGTGGATGTCGCTGCACGGTGACTCGAAGCGACTCGACCCCGAGACGGGCCGATTCGTCACCGGCGGTTTCGTGGGGATCGAGAACTACACGCGCTGGATCACCCAGACCTGCAACACCGCCACCGGTTCGATCCCGTGCCCTCCGGGCACCCTCGGCTCCCAGTTCTGGCAGTCGATCTTCAACACCTTCTTCTTCACCGTCGTCACGGTCTCGCTCGAGACGGTGATCGGTTTCGCGATGGCGATCGTGATGGCCAAGTCGTTCCGGGGTCGCGGCCTGCTGCGCGCCTCGGTGCTGGTGCCGTGGGCGATCCCCACCGCCGTCACCGCCAAGCTGTGGTTCTTCATCTTCGCCAACGACGGTGCCGCCAACAAACTGCTCGGCACCGACTACCTGTGGACCGCCGATCCGTGGCCCGCGCGCTTCGCGATCATCGTCGCCGACGTGTGGAAGACGGCACCGTTCATGGCGCTGCTCATCCTCGCCGGCCTGCAGATGATCCCGCAGGACGTCTACGAGGCCGCGAAGGTCGACGGCGCGAACGCCTGGCAGCGGTTCAAGATGATCACGCTGCCGCTGGTCAAGCCCGCCCTCATGGTGGCGATCCTGTTCCGCACCATGGACGCGCTGCGCATGTACGACCTGCCCGCGATCATGATGGGGTCCAATCCGGCGACGTCCACGATCTCGGTGCTCGTCGTCGACCAGATGCGTCAGGGTTCGAACTCCGCGTCCGCCCTGTCGACGATCACCTTCCTGCTCATCTTCGCCGTCGCCTTCGTGCTGGTGCGGTTCCTCGGCGCCAACGCGGTGAGTACGCAGGAGAAGCAGCGTAAGGGGGAGGTCGTATGACCGTCACCACCGAGATTCCTCGGAGCCGGCCGGAGCCGGAGCCCACGCCGGTGCAGACCCGCAAGGTGCCGTTCAAGCGCAGGATGAGCACCGTCGGCACCTATCTGGGTGTCGCGCTGATCGTCGTGTGGGGTCTGGCCCCCTGCTACTGGATGATCGTCACGGCCCTGCGCGACCCGTCGGAGACGTTCAGCACGACCCTGTGGCCGTCGAACCCGACACTGCAGAACTTCGCCGACGCGCTCGACCCCGACGCCAAGGTCAACTTCTCGCGGGCGCTGCTCAACAGCGTCATCATCGCCGGCGCCACCACGGCGGTCGCGCTGCTGCTCGGCGTGTTCACCGCCTACGCCCTGTCGCGGTTCGAGTTCCGCGGTAAGTACTTCGTCACCGGCATCATCCTCGGCGCGTCGATGTTTCCGGTCGTCGCGCTCGTGACGCCGCTGTTCCAGCTGTTCACCGACATCGGCTGGATCGGCAAGTACCAGGCGCTGATCATCCCGAACATCTCGTTCGTGCTGCCGCTGACCGTCTACACGCTCACCTCGTTCTTCTCCGAACTGCCGTGGGAGCTCGAGGAGGCCGCCCGCATGGACGGCGCGACGCGCGGGCAGGCGTTCCGCCTGGTCATGCTGCCGCTCGCGGCACCTGCGCTGTTCACCACGGCGATCCTCGCCTTCATCGCGACCGTCAACGAGTACCTGCTGATGTCGCAGCTGTCGAGCGAGAGCACGGCCCCGGTGACGGTGGCGATGGCACGGTTCACCGGCACCGACCCGTACGTCACCCCGTACGCGTCGATCATGGCCGGCGGCACGCTCGTCATGGTGCCGCTCGTGGTGATGGTGCTGCTCTTCCAGCGACGCATCATCTCGGGTCTGACCGCGGGTGGCGTCAAGTCGTGAGGAAGGTTCCGCGCCGGAACCGACTCGAGATGCTGCTCGGCCTGCTCACGGTGTTCACGGTGATGGCCGTGATCTCCGCGGTCGCCGAGCTGACGTCGCCGCAACCCGGCATCGTGCCGTCCCTCGTGCTGCTCGCATTCGTCGTGATGTGGGGGTTCGCGTTCCGCGCGTGGCGCCGATCGGGCTGACCCTGTCGTGACGATGGCCCCGCCGTGACGTGAGAAGGAGCACCGTACCGGTGTTCCGGAGGCGTCTCGTGGTCGTTTCCGTACCATACGGTGGGCGGGAGACCCTCCCGTCCGGATTTTCGGTACCGAGAAAGTGGAACGAGTGACGAGCCCGACAAGGTCGACATCCTCGCGCGCCGCCGCGGCCGCAGCGAAGAAGCGCAGGGGACGCATCGTTCGCTGCGCCGTACTCGTCGCGTTCGTTCTCGCCGTGCTCGTCCCGCTCGGGATCTTCGCCACCGCCTACTACTCGGCGGAGGTGCCGACCCCGGCGGACATGAAGACGAACCAGCTCGCGCGGGTCTACGCATCCGACGACGCCACCGAGATCACCCGGGTGGTTCCGCCGGAGGGCAACCGTGTCGAGGTCGGGATCGCGCAGATCCCCGAGCACGTCCGCAACGCCGTGCTGTCGGCGGAGGACCGCAACTTCTACAGCAACCCGGGCTTCTCGATCACCGGTTTCGCACGCGCAGCCCGCGACAACGTCATGGGCAAGGACACCGCCGGCGGCGGTTCCACGATCACGCAGCAGTACGTCAAGAACGTGCTCGTCGGCTCCGATCGCACGCTCGAACGCAAGATGCGCGAACTCGTCATCTCCACCAAGATGGCGCGGCAGTGGTCGAAGGACGAGATCCTCGAGGCGTACCTCAACACCATCTACTTCGGTCGTGGCGCCTACGGCATCGGCGCGGCGTCCCAGGCGTACTTCGGCAAGCCCGTCGAGGAACTGTCGGTCTCCGAGGGCGCCGTCCTGGCCGGGGTGATCCAGACACCGTCGTCGCTCGACCCCGAGTACAACCTGCCTGCCATCGAGGAGCGCTGGAACTACGTGCTCGACGGCATGGTCGAGATGAAGGTCCTCGACCCGGCCGAGCGGCCGGACCAGGTGTTCCCCCCGACGGTGCCGTCGGACACCCTCGTGCTGGCCACCGAGGCGACCGGACCGGAAGGTCACATCCGTACCCAGGTGCTGCGTGAGCTGTCCGCGGCGGGGATCAGCGAACAGGCCCTCAACACCGAAGGTCTGCGCATCACTACCACCATCGACCTGAAGGCCCAGCAGGCGGCGATCGACGCCGCTCGGTCCACGCTGTCCGGCGAACCCGGGGAACTGCGCACCGCCGTGGTCTCGATCGATCCCCGCTCCGGTGCCGTGCGCGCCTACTACGGCGGTGAGGACGGTGCCGGTTTCGACTTCGCACAGGCCCCCGTCCAGACGGGTTCGGCGTTCAAGGTGTTCGGCCTGCTCGCCGCGCTCGACGACGGGATCGGCCTCAACGCGCGTTTCGACAGCTCCCCGCTCACGGTGGGCAATATCCGCATCGGCAACGTCGAGGGTGAGTCGTGCGGACGTTGCACGATCGCCGAGGCACTCAAGCGGTCGCTGAACACGAGCTTCTACCGGCTCATGATGTCCATGTCGAACGGCCCGCAGAAGATCGCCGACGCCGCGCATGCGGCGGGGATCCCGCTGACGATCCCCGGGGTCGAGGGGCAGACGCTGAGCGAGAACGGCGGTCCGCCGGAGGGCGGCATCGTCCTCGGCCAGTACCAGGCACGGGTCATCGACATGGCTTCCGCCTACGCGACGATCGCCGCGTCCGGTGTCTTCCACGAGCCGTACTTCGTGCAGAAGGTCGTCACGGCCGACGGTGTCGTGCTCCTCGATCGTCCGCCGTCACCCGGCGAGCAGCGCTTCGACGCCGCGGTCGCCGACAACGCAACCCAGGCCATGATGCCGATCGCCGCATACTCGCGCGGGCACGCGCTCGCCGGTGGCCGGCCGTCGGCGTCGAAGACCGGCACCACGCAGCTCGGCGACACCGGGTTGAACAAGGACGCCTGGATGGTCGGGTACACGCCGTCGCTGTCGACGGCCGTGTGGATGGGCACCCCCGACGCCGGGGCGATCACCAACAGCTGGGGCGGGTCGATCTACGGTTCCGGACTGCCGTCGGACATCTGGAAGGGAACGATGGACGGCGCCCTCGAAGGCACGCCAGTCGAGAGCTTCCCGTGGCCGGCGCCGATCGGTGGTCAGGCGGGTGTCCCGAAGGACGCCGGCATCGAGACCACCACCGCTCCCCCGGCGCCGACCTTCCAGCTGCCCGACCTGTCGAACCTGCCGCCGATCACGATTCCCGCGCCGCCGGTCGATCTGCCCGTCCCGGTGCCTTCGCAGATCGAGGTGTTCCCCGGCGTGACGATCCAGATCCCCGGCTTGTAGATCCGCACTCCGCCCATCGAGGGGAGGTGGTTCGGGTCTACGGCCCGGCCAGCACCGCCGGCAGCAGCGCGGCCGAACAGTCGACGACCTCGTCGACGCTCGGTGTGCCTTCGCGGAACCGGTCGATGGCCAGCGACTCCACGAACGCCCACCACGCCCGCAGCCGCATGCGGGTGACGGGGGTGTCATCGCAGCCCAGCGCCGCGACGACCCGCTCGACCATGGTGTCGCGCATCGAGTCGTGGATATCGCGGATCTGAGGGTCGGAGCCGACGCCGCTGTGGAAGAACGTCTGGTAGTTGTCGCCGTGGCGGTCGATGAACGACACGAACGGGTGCAGCACCGCCCGGAGGGGATCCTGCTCGTCCGGATCGGGATCCGCCGCGCGGAGCAACCGGCGTGATGCGGCGCCGACGACGGCGACGTAGAAGTCCTGCTTCGTGGGGAAGTAGCGGAACAGCAGGCCGCGGGAGATGCCGGCGATCTCGGCGACGCGGTCGATCGACAGGGCGTGGATCGGGCGCGTCGACAGCTCCTGCAGCCCGATCGCCACGAGTTGCCGGCGACGTTCCTCGGGTGGCAGGCGACGCCGTCCTTTGGACGCCTCTTGTCGCGGGGTGCTCATACCGATAGCCTAACTGAGCATCGCTCAGTTACGACCGCCCGACCGGGCAGATTCCCGGTCGAACTCGACGGAAGGCACCCGATGGATTTCGCACAGTCCGAGCGCAGTCGCGACTATCTCGAACGCCTCCGAGCGTTCATCGTCGCCGAGGTCACGCCCGTCGAACAGCGACTGCGGGCCGAGCGACGCACCCCGGGCGAGGGACGACGCGACATCGACGCCGCCGAGAGGTGGGCCGTCTCCCCCGAATTCCGCGAGCTGCAGCGCAAGGCCCGCGCCGAGGGCCTGTGGAACCTCTTCCTGCCCGACGCCGAACTCGGTGCCGGACTGTCGAACATCGAATACGCCCCGCTCGCCGAGGAGATGGGCCGCTCGCAGTTCGCCTCCGCGGTGTTCAACTGCGACGCCCCCGACACCGGCAACATGGAGGTCCTCTACCACTACGGCAGCGAGGCGCAGAAGGAACAGTGGCTGCGCCCGCTCCTCGACGGTGAGATCCGTTCGGCCTTCTGCATGACCGAACCCGAGGTCGCGTCGTCGGACGCGACGAACATGGCCGCGACCGCCGTGGTCGAGGGCGACGAGATCGTGCTCAACGGCCGTAAGTGGTGGAGCACCGGCGTCGGCCATCCCGACTGCAAGGTGCTCATCTTCATGGGCCTGACCGATCCGGAAGCCCACAAGTACCAGCGACATTCGATGGTCCTCGTGCCCTTCGACACCCCCGGCGTGAAGGTCGAACGCATGCTCCCGACGATGGGCTTCTTCGACGAGCCCGGCGGCCACGGCGAGGTGTCGTTCACCGACGTGCGACTGCCGCTCGATGCCGTCATCGCCGGTCCCGGACGAGGATTCGAGATCGCCCAGGGCCGGCTCGGTCCCGGCCGCATCCACCACTGCATGCGCCTCGTCGGGCTGGCCGAGCACACCCTCGAACTCGCGTGTCGCCGCGGCCTCGAGCGCACCGCCTTCGGCAAGCCGATCATCAACCTCGGTGGCAACCGCGAACGCATCGCCGACGCCCGTATCGCGATCAACCAACTGCGGCTGCTCGTCCTGCACGCGGCCTGGCTGCTCGACACGCAGGGACTCGCCGGAGCGCGCTCGGCGGTCTCGGAGATCAAGGTCGTCGCACCGCGCGTCACCCAGCAGATCGTCGACTTCGCCATCCAGATCCACGGTGGTGGCGGCCTTTCCGACGACTTCCCCCTCGCCGGTGCATGGACGTCGGCGCGAGCACTGCGTCTCGCCGACGGACCCGACGAGGTGCACCAGGGGCTCGTCGCCCGGTTCGAACTCGGCAAGTACGCGTGAGAGGGAGATTTCGACGATGACCACACTTCCCGACAACGCCCGCACCGTTCGCGAGGAGGACGCCTTCGACGTCGACGCGGTCGCGGCCTGGCTCGCCGAGCACGCCGGCATCACCGGAGTGCCGGAGGTCCGCCAGTTCTCCGGCGGCGCATCCAACCTGACCTACCTGCTGCGCTATCCGGATCGCGATCTCGTGCTGCGCCGGCCGCCGGCCGGGGCGAAGCCGTCGTCCGGTCACGACATGGCACGCGAGTACCGCATCCAGTCGATGCTCGCACCGGTCTACCCCTACGTGCCCACCATGATCGGCCTGTGCACCGATCACAGCGTGCTCGGCAGCGACTTCTACGTCATGGACCGCGTTCCCGGCACCATCCTGCGGACGAATCCGCCCACGCAACTCGACCTCTCCGAAGCGGATACCCGCACTCTGTGCCTGCGCATCGTCGATCTGCTCGTCGAACTGCACGGCATCGATCCGGAGTCCGCAGGACTGTCCGAACTGGGTCGCGGATCCGGTTACGTCGCACGGCAGGTCGCGGGCTGGACGTCGCGCTACGCCAAGGCCCGCACCGACAACGTCCCCGATTTCGCCCGTGTCACCGAGTGGTTGGCGGCTCGGCAGCCGCAGGACGTCGCGCAGACCGTGATCCACGGCGACTTCCGGCTCGACAACATCGTCCTCGACGAGAACGATCCGCTGAATCCGGTCGCGGTCCTCGACTGGGAGCTGGCCACCATCGGCGACCCCCTGATGGACCTCGGCTCGTCGCTCGCCTACTGGGTCCAGGCGGACGACGACGACATGCTGCTGCTGACGAAGCGACAGCCGTCCGATCTCCCCGGCATGCTCACTCGTCAGGAGATCGTCGAATACTATTCCGAGCGAACCGGACTGCCGGTGGACGGTTGGGGATTCTACGAGGTGTTCGGACTGTTCCGCCTCGCCGTGATCGCCCAGCAGATCTACTACCGCTATCACCACGGCCACACCTCCAATCCTGCCTTCAAGGACTTCTGGATCGTAGTCGGCTATCTCGAATCCCGTTGCAGTGCATTGATCGATCGATACGAGAAGGAGAGCCGATGAGCCGCCCGCAGCGACGGAACATCCTCATCACCGGTGCGAGTTCCGGCCTCGGTGCCGGAATGGCGCGTGAATTCGCCGCGCGAGGAAGGAATCTCGCGCTCGCCGCTCGGCGCGTCGAACGGCTCGAGGAGCTGCGGGACGAACTGCTCGCCGCGTACCCGGGCATCACCGTGAGCGTGCGCGCTCTCGATGTGAACAAGCACGACGACGTGTTCACCGTCTTCCGCGAGTTCGACGAGGAGCTCGGTGGTCTCGACCGGGTGATCGTCAACGCCGGCCTCGGCAAGGGACAACCGCTCGGTACCGGCTACTTCCGCGCGAACGCCCAGACGGCGAACACCAACTTCCTCGGTGCACTGGCGCAGAGCGAAGCGGCCCTCGAGCTCATGCGGCCCCGTGGGCGCGGGCACGTCGTCCTCATCTCGTCCATGAGCGCGGTGCGGGGCATGCCGCGCAACCTGACGACCTACGCCGCGTCGAAGGCCGCCGTCGCCTCGCTCGGTGAGGGGATGCGGGCCGACCTCGCCGACACCGACATCTCGGTGAGCACGATCTTCCCGGGATACATCCGGTCGGAGATCAACGAGAAGGTGAAGAAGGTCCCGTTCATCGTCGACACCGAAACAGGTTGTCGCGCACTGGCGGCTGCGATCGAGAAGGAACCGGCCAAGGCGTACGTGCCGGGCTGGCCGTGGATTCCGCTCGGCTACGCGATGAAGGTGCTGCCGCTGTCGGTGATCCGGAAGATGGCGTAGGCGGGTCCGGAACCCACAGCGGCAACGGCGAAGGCCGCATCCCACGTGAGGGATGCGGCCTTCGCCGGAAATACTGCCGGAGAACGACTTACGCGTCGGCTCCGATGATGAACGCCTCGAGCTGGGCACGAGCGGAATCGTCGGCCATCTGGACCGGCGGGGACTTCATCAGGTATGCCGAAGCCGGGAGGATCGGGCCGCCGATGCCGCGGTCCTTGGCGATCTTCGCCGCGCGGATGGCGTCGATGATGATGCCGGCCGAGTTCGGGGAGTCCCAGACCTCGAGCTTGTACTCGAGGTTCAGCGGGGCGTCACCGAAGGCGCGACCCTCCAGGCGGACGTATGCCCACTTGCGGTCGTCGAGCCACTGCACGTAGTCGGAGGGGCCGATGTGCACGTCGCGGTCGTGGACCTTGCCGGCGAGGGGGCCGTTGAGGTTCGACGTGACGGCCTGGGTCTTGGAGACCTTCTTCGACTCCAGACGCTCGCGCTCGAGCATGTTCTTGAAGTCCATGTTGCCGCCGACGTTGAGCTGGTACGTGCGGTCGAGCACGACACCGCGGTCCTCGAACAGCTTTGCCATCACGCGGTGGGTGATGGTGGCGCCGACCTGCGATTTGATGTCGTCGCCGACGATCGGGACACCGGCGTCGGTGAACTTCTGCGCCCACTCGGGGTCGGAGGCGATGAACACGGGGAGAGCGTTGACGAAGGCGACGCCCGCGTCGATGGCGCACTGCGCGTAGAACTTGTCGGCCTCTTCGGAACCCACGGGGAGGTAGGAGACGAGAACGTCGACCTGGGCGTCCTTGAGCGCCTGAACCACGTCGACGGGCTCGGTGTCGGACAGCTCGATGGTCTCGGCGTAGTACTTGCCGATGCCGTCGAGCGTGTGGCCGCGCTGCACGGGCACGCCGAGCGGCGGCACATCGGCGATCTTGATGGTGTTGTTCTCGCTCGCGAGGATCGCCTCGGACAGGTCGAAGCCGACCTTCTTGGCATCCACGTCGAACGCGGCGACGAACTGGACGTCGCGCACGTGGTAGGGACCGAATTCGACGTGCATCAGGCCGGGGACGGTGGTCTCGGCGTCCGCATCCTTGTAGTACTCGACGCCCTGGACCAGGGAAGAGGCACAGTTCCCCACGCCCACAATGGCCACGCGCACCGCGGTGCTGTTCTCACCCATGGTCGGGTTCTCCTTCTTTGTTGCGTGCTGCTGACGACTGCTCGGCGGCGATGAGTTCGTTGAGCCAGCGCACCTCGCGCTCGCTGGACTCGAGGCCGAGCTGATGGAGCTGACGGGTGTAACGATCGAGTGTGCCGCTGGCCCGTCCGATCGCATCGCGGAGCGCTTCTCTGCGCTCCTCGACCTGGCGGCGCCTGCCTTCGAGAATTCGCATCCGCGCTTCGGCGGGAGTGCGACCGAAGAAGGCGAGGTGCACGCCGAATCCGTCATCGGTGTAGTTCTGCGGTCCCGTGTCGGCGACCAGCTCGGTGAAGCGTTCTCGACCCTTCGGGGTGAGCTGATAGACGCGGCGGGCACGTCGTTTCACGGGACCGGGAATTCCCGGATCCTCTTCGATGAGGCCGTCCGCCTGCATTCTCCGCAGAGTCGGATAGAGCGACCCGTAGGAGAAGGCGCGGAAGGCTCCGAGGAGCCCGGTCAGACGCTTGCGCAGCTCGTAGCCGTGCATGGGCGATTCGAGGAGGAGCCCGAGTATCGCCAGTTCCAGCACGGGTCACCTCCTGTTTCCGTTCGAACCAACCGATTGATACGACACGGAACTATATCGCGCCGATATATACGACGATACGCCCCATACGGTTCGTGTCACGTCCGGTTGCGGGCGGGCACCCTTCTCCGGACCCGATCGGACATGCGTCGGTGCCACCTCGACCACCCGTCTTCGATGTCCGGTGGGCCACTCCCCGCCCCTCGCCGCATCGCCCGCACGTACTCTGGAAGCCGTGCGAATTCAGCGGCAGGTGGTGGACTACGCGTTGCAGCGGCGCTCGCTGCTCGCAGAGGTCTACTCGGGGCGACGCGGAGTCAGCGAGGTCTGCGACGCGAGCCCCTATCTGCTGCGGGCGGCGAAATTTCACGGCCGGGGCAGCGATGTGATGTGCCCCATCTGCCGTAAGGAGCAGTTGACTCTTGTCTCGTGGGTCTTCGGCGACAAACTCGGTCCGGTGTCCGGGTCGGCGCGCACCCCCGAAGAGTTGGTGCGTCTGGCCGCCAGCCAGGAGGAATTCTCGGTTCACGTGGTCGAGGTGTGCCGCACCTGCAGCTGGAATCACCTGGTGCAGTCGTACGTCCTGGGATCGCAACCAGCACCCAAGAGCCCGCGTCGCCGGTCGACGGGATCGAGCCGTCGTACCGCCAGCGAGTGAAGGGGTACCGGCAACGTGCCCGTACGCTTTCTCGTGGAGTTCGCTCCTGGGTCCGACCCGCACGACCTGATCGTCGCGTCGTCCGCTGCGCACATCGTCGATCGACTGCCGTCCGTCGGCATCGCCGATCGGCTCTTCGTGGAGCAGTGTCGAGGCCGCGGCGTGATGCGTCGCGAGAACAGTTGGAGATGAGTACGTGAGTTCCCCCGACAACGAACCCGAGGACAACAAGGCCGTCCCGCCCCAGCGCAGCGGTCCCGCCGGACCGCAACCCGGGCAGCAACGTCCCGGTCCTCCTGCCGGTGCCGGTCAGGGACAGCCGGGTCCGGGACAGCCCGCTCCGGGACAGCAGCGCCCTGCCCAGGGCCCGGTGCAGGGTCGTCCGTTGCCGCCGCAACCGCGCCCGCAGGGCCAGCCGGGAGCACAGGGCCAGCCGGGTCGACCGGGCGGACAGCCCGGTGGTCCCGCAGGTCAGCAACCGCCGCGCCCCGGCGGCCGGCCGCCGTACCCGCCCCAGGCTCCCGGTCAGGGACAGCGTCCTCAGTCCCCCGGCCAGGGACAGCGCCCTCCGGCTCCCGGTCAGGGGCAGGGACCGGGCCCCCAGCAGGGCCGACCGGGACAGCCGTACCCACCGCGCGGACCGGTGCCCGCCCCGGGCGCCAACCAGCCGCGTAACCCCAACCAGTCGATGCCGCCGCGGCCCGGCACGTTGCCGCCCGGCGCGGTGCCTCCCGTCCAGCGCACGCCGCAGGCCGATCCGACCGTCGCCATGCGTCCCGGAGCGGACGCGGCAGGTGCGCAGCGTCCCGGAGCGGACGCGGCAGGTGTACAGCGTCCCGGAGCGGATGCCCCGACGCAGCGGGTCTCCGCGGCGAGCGCTGCAGTCGGTGCGAGTGCTGCAAAGAGTGCGAGTGCTGCGGACGATGCACCCACGACGCGCGTTGCCGGTGGCCCGCCCGCAGGCGGACCTCCCACGGTTCCGCCCGGTGGCGGTTCGGGTGGCGGCGCCGGGGGTGGAAAGGGCGACGGCAAGAGCAACCGCTGGCGCACGATTCGCCGGATCGGTTACGGCGTGGTCGCCGCCGGCATCCTCGTCCCGATCCTCATGTTCATGCTGGCGTACATCGTCCAGGACGTGCCGCGCCCCGGTGAGCTGCAGACGAACCAGGCCGCGACCATCTTCAACTCCGACGGTCAGGGTGTCATCACGAAGGTGATCCCACCGGAGGGCAACCGCACCGAGGTCGAACTCGACGCGATCCCCGTGCACGTCCGCAACGCCGTGCTCGCCGCCGAGGACCGCGATTTCTACAGCAATCCCGGCTTCTCGGTCACCGGCTTCGCGCGTGCCGCCCGCGACAACGTGCTCGGCCGCGACAGCGCCGGTGGTGGTTCGACCATCACCCAGCAGTACGTGAAGGTCGCCGTCGTCGGTTCCGAGCGGACGTTGACGCGAAAGCTCAAGGAGCTGGTGCTGTCGACGAAGATGGCGAACCAGTGGGCCAAGGACGACATCCTCGCGGCCTACCTCAACACCATCTACTTCGGTCGCGGTGCCTACGGCATCGCAGCGGCGTCGAACGCGTACTTCGGCAAGCCCGTCGGTGAGCTCACCGTCGAGGAGGGCGCCGTGCTCGCGTCGTCGATCCAGTTGCCGTCGCTGCTCGATCCCGAGCAGAACCCCGAGGGTGCGGAGGCGCGCTGGAACTACGTGCTCGACGGCATGGTCGCCGCCGGCACGCTCGATGCCGCCGAACGGTCGGGTATGAAGTACCCGGCCTACGTGCCGATCGCTGAGCTCGACAACGGCGACCAGTCGTCCGGCCCCGAAGGTCTGATCAAGAACCAGGTGCTCGCCGAGTTGTCCCGCGAGGGCATCGACGAGAACCTCCTCAATACGGCCGGTCTCCAGATCACCACGACGATCGACCCCCAGGCCCAGCAGTCGGCGGTCGAGGCGGCGCAGAGCAATCTCGAGGGCGAACCCGAGGAGTTGCGTACCGCGGTGGTGTCGGTCGATCCCCGGTCCGGGGCGATCCGCGCCTACTACGGCGGGGAGAGCGGTGTCGGTTACGACTTCGCCCAGTCCGGTCTGCAGACGGGGTCGTCGTTCAAGGTGTTCGGCCTGGCCGCCAACCTCGACCAGGGCGTGCCGTTGTCGCAGACCTACGACAGCGGTCCGCTGACGGTCAACGGCATCAAGATCGGCAACGTCGAGGGCGAGTCGTGCGGGCAGTGCACTATCGCCGAAGCGCTCAAGCGGTCGCTGAACACGAGCTTCTACCGGATGATGCTCGAGATGGACAACGGCCCGCAGGCCATCGCCGACATGGCGCACAAGTTGGGTGTCGCGAAGGAACTGCCGGGCATCGGTGAGACGCTCACCGAGCCGGAGGGCGTCGGCCCCAACTACGGCATCGTGCTGGGCCAGTACCAGTCGCGCGTGCTCGACATGGCCTCGGCGTACGCCACGCTCGCGGCGTCCGGCCGTCATCACGAGCCGTACTTCGTGCAGAAGGTCGTGACGTCCGACGGCGAGGTGCTCCTCGACCGTGGCACCCCTGCCGGTGAGCAGGTCGTCGACGCGGCGGTGGCCGACAACACCACTTCCGCGATGACCCCGATCGCCGCGTACTCGAACGGCCACGCCCTGGCCGGCGGCCGTCCGTCCGCGTCGAAGACCGGTACCGCTCAGCTCGGCGACACCGGCTCCAACAAGGACGCGTGGATGGTCGGTTACACCCCGTCGCTGTCGACCGCGGTGTGGGTCGGCACCGAGGAGGGCCTGCCCCTCGAGAACAGCTGGGGCGGCATGATCTACGGCTCGGGTATCCCGTCGGACATCTGGAAGGACACGATGGACGGCGCTCTCGAGGGCACCGAGGTCGAGTCGTTCCCGAAGCCGGAACCGATCGCCGGTGTCTCCGGCGTGCCGGCGTGGACCGCGTCGACGACAGCTCCGGCCACCCGTGAGCAGACCACCACCTCGCGTGTCGTGCCGAGTCTTCCCGAGGTTCCGGAGATCACCACGCAGAACGTGGAGATCTTCCCCGGCGTCACCATCCCCGTTCCGGGTGTCGCCCCGCAGACGACCACCCAGAACGCGCCCTCCCGTCCCGGTAACGGCGGTCAGGAGGAGGAGAGCGAGGATACCGGCGGCGGAACCGGCGGTGGTACCGGCGACGACTCCGACGAGGGTGGATCGCCTCCGCAGAACCGCATCCCGGGACTCGAGAGCCCCGCGATCCCGGGCGCGCAGGGAGGCGGATTCCAGGGCGCGCAGGGCGGTAGTCCCCAGGGCGCGTTCGAATACGCTCCGGCCGGGTAGCCTCGCCGCGTGAGCGACGACCGGGGATCCGACGCCCGGCCGGTGGTGTCCGCTGCACCACCGGCCGAGGATCGTCGTTCCCTGGACTGGCGCGACACCCCCGGGCGTACCGACCCGACGGTGTCGCGCCTGACCGCCGTCATCGGCGGTCCGGTGGGCCGGCACGCCGTGCTCGGGCGCACCCGCTTCTTCACTCCCCTGCGGGCGATGTTGCTGCTCGCGGTCGTCTTCCTCGCCTTCGGCTGGTTCACGAAGGCGGCCTGCGTCCAGCAGGGACCCGTCGGTCCCGACGGCGCGCTCGGCCTGGACTGGAGCGGCAACCGGCAGTACGTGGCGATGTGTTATTCCGACATCGTTCCGCTCTACGGTGCCGAACGGCTCGCCGAGGGCGCCTTCCCGTACCGGACGTCGTGGGAGGAACCCGGCCCGGACGGGCAGATGCAGACCCGGTACATGGAGTATCCGGTGCTCGCGGGGCTCTACCAGTACGGCTCGATGCGCATCGCGAAGGCGTGGGACGCCACACCGTGGCTCCCCGATGCACTGCAGGTCGCGATCTACTTCGCCGTCGTCGCGGTCGGTCTCGCGCTCGCCTGGCTCGTCACGGTGTGGGCCACCGCGATGTCGGCGGGCCGCAGGATCTGGGACGCCGCGCTCGTCGCGGCGTCACCACTGGTCGTGGTGCACGCCTTCACGAACTTCGATGCCCTGGCCACGGCCTTCGCCGCGGGTGGTCTGCTGGCGTGGGCCCGCCGTCGACCGGTTCTCGCCGGCGCCCTGCTCGGCCTCGGTGCGGCGACGAAGTTGTATCCCTTGCTGTTGCTCGGTCCGCTGCTGGTGCTGTGCCTGCGGACCGGCCACCTGCGGTCGTTTGCCCGCACCGCGGGAGCGGCCGCCGCGGCGTGGCTAGTGGTGAACCTGCCGATCATGGTGCTGTACCCGAGCGGGTGGGCGGAGTTCTTCCGACTCAACTCCGATCGCGGAGCGGATCCGGATTCGATCTACAACGTGCTGCACTCGTTCGTGGGCTGGCCGGCCTGGTCGGCCTCGACCTTCAATGGGGTCTCGCTCGTGTTGTTCGCCGCGGCCTGCGCCGCGATCGGGTGGATCGGGCTCACCGCGCCGCGCCGTCCCCGCCTCGCGCAGCTGTGTTTCCTTCTCGTCGCGGCCTTCCTGCTCACGAACAAGGTGTGGAGTCCGCAGTATTCGCTGTGGCTCGTGCCGCTCGCCGTGCTGGCCGTACCCCACCGGCGCGCACTGGTCGCCTGGATGACGATCGATGCGCTGGTGTGGGTTCCGCGCATGTACTACTACCTCGGTCCCGATCGGAAGGGGCTGCCGGAGCAGTGGTTCACCGCCACGGTCTTCCTGCGCGACGTCGCCGTCGTGGCACTGTGCGCGGTTGTGCTGTGGCAGATCCGGCGTCCGGTGCGGGATCCCGTGCGGTACGGCTTCGTCGACGATCCCGTCGGTGGTGTGCTCGACCAGGCTCCCGACCGTCCGCCACGATGGCTGCCCGCCAGGTTGCGACCTGCTCACCATCGGGTCACAAGAGAAGAATCATCCGAACGAGGGATGTCGGAGACTTCGTCGGTCCCCTAGGCTCGGGAACGAGCACGAGGGGGGACAATGGCGAGCGGCGGACGGGGATTCGGAGCGGGGACGGATGTCACCGCCTCACAGTTCACGACGTGTGAGTTGGCGTGGACGGTCGCGAGCGGCGACGCCACCGCGATCCCACGACTTCTGCGCGACCTGCATCCGCTCGTGATCGCCTACTTCCGGGCCCGTGCGAAAGCCGCCGGAGGTACCATCGCCGACGCCGATCGTCTCGCCCTGGCTGCCTGCCGTGCGATTCTCGCCGAGCTCACCGCGCCGTCCGGAGCCGACCGGCCTTTCCTGCGGTTGGCCTACACGCTGGTCGCCGACGCGGCCGATGCCGAGTTCGCGAGCCCGCGGGCCTTCCCTCTGACCCGACTCCAGCAGGAGATCCTCATCCTGCGCACCATCGTGGGTCTCGACTCGTGGCAGACCGCGGTGGCGCTCGCCGTGGCGCCGGGACGGGTCGGTGTCGAGCAGCACGCGGCGCTGAGTTCCCTGCGCGCGGCCTGAACCGGGTGGACAGAGTCCACATCCACGGGTGCGAGATGAACAGCCGCCTCGCCGCTTCGGTCTTCGAGTCCGCTGCCAGTCAGGTGAGCAGAACTTCCTTCTCGCGGGCGGGGTAAGTCCCGGGGAGTGGTGGGAATCTGGTGAGGACATCCGGACAGGTCCACGGCGTGTCGACCCTCACCGGGGGGTGGGCCATTGCGTAGTGATCAACGAGTTACCTACCACAGTGACTCACAGAAAGCAGCTACGCGATGACCCACGATCATCCTGCCCTGCCCTGCCCTGCTCGCTCAGCTCGACGCACTCACCGGCGCCGACAGCGCCAGCGTGTTCGCCGAACTGATCCGCACCGGCCTGCAGGCATGCAGGCGCTGATCGAAGCCGAGGCCACCGACAAACTCGGTGCCGGCCGGTATGAGCGCACCGCCACCCGCACCACGCAGGCGTTGAGTTTGGCCAGGGTTCGTTTTGCCGAGATTCGCAGTACGAACTACCAGCCAGAGATAGGCGGCCGCACCGACGCGCACCACAGGCATCGGATCGGACCAGCTGCCGAACCACATTCGTCGGGCGTACCCGCACCTGCACGCGGGTACTCGCCCGGCCATGGCCACCGATCGCACCCACGCAGATCCGTCGCTGCGACTGTCCGTCGGCCGGGAGCAGGTCGTGATCGACAACCGGTACGAGACAGCCTCGATCGTCAACGACGTCCTGATCGCGGTGTTCTTCACCGTCGGCAGCGTGTTGTTCTTCTTCGACTCCACCCAGACCGCCGGCACCTGGCTGTTCTTGCTCGGCTCGCTCGATTTTCTCGCCCGGCCTGTGATCCGCCTGAGCCGGCGCACTCATCTGCGACGGTTGGGACATCACTCCGGCGCCACCGGCGGTGACTACGACTACTGACCGTCCGAATCTGGGCCCGCGATCCGGCACGAGCCCCCTCGTCGGGCCGTGCAGGATTGCCAGGGGTCGATCCGGGAATGCGACGGTCATGCACATCGATGTCGTTCTCGCCGTGGTCGGCGCGCTCGGCGTGGTCGTGGCAGCGATTTCCTCGACGATGCGCCGACTGCCGTTGTCCGAACCCCTACTCGGTCTGCTTGCCGGGGTACTGCTCGGTCCCCAACTGCTCGATGCGTTGCCGATCGCACCGGTGACGGTCGAACACGGTCTGTTCCACGAGCTCGCCAGGGTTCTCTTGGCCGTGTCCGTGATGGCGGTTGCCTTGCGTTACCCCATCGCCGCGGTGCGTCGCCACCGCCGCGCACTGGCCGTGTTGCTGTTGATCGTCATGCCCGCGATGGCGGCGATCTCGACCGGACTCGGATGGGCGGTGGCCGGATTACCGCTGGCCGCGGCACTGTTGTTCGGCACCGCGATCTGTCCCACCGATCCGGTGCTGGCCTCGAGTGTGGTCACCGGAGATCTCGCCGAACGGGACCTACCCGCCCGGGACCGACAGCTGCTCTCGCTCGAATCCGGCGCGAACGACGGCCTGGCGCTGCCACTGGTGGTCGCCGCGATCGCGGTCGCCGGTCCACTCAGCGCCGGTGCGGCGATCACCGAATCACTGTGGCAGGTCCTCGGCGCCCTGATCGCCGGCGCACTCCTCGGCGCCGTAGGCGGTGCAGCACTGCGACTGGGTGACAAGCACGGCGCCACCGCACACGGCCCGGCCCTGTTGTTCACCGTTGTGCTGGCACTGGGAATCCTCGGCGTGGCCGGTCTGCTGCAGGTCGACGGGGTGCTCGCCGTATTCGTCGGCGGCCTGGCCTTCAACGCCGTCGGCACCGGCGCCGAACGGACTTCCGAAGTCGAGATCGACGAGGCCGTCAACAGGTTCGCAGTCCTGCCGTTGTTCTTCCTGCTCGGCGCCGCCCTACCGTGGCAGCAGTGGGCCGAGCTGGGCTGGAAGGCGCCCGCCCTGGTGGTCGCTGTCCTGCTTCTGCGGCGGATCCCGGTCGTACTGTTGTTGCGACGGCCACTGCATCTACCGCTGCCCGACGCGATGTATCTCGGCTGGTTCGGGCCGGTGGGGGTATCCGCATTGTTCTATCTGACGATGGAAGCCGAACGTCTCGGCGTCGACGACGCCGTGCTCGGCGCCGGCACGCTCGTGCTGACCGCGAGCACGGTCGCGTTCGGTCTCACCGGCGCGGCGGGACGCAAACTCTACATCCGGGCCGGAGCAGGACGAGGCGATCGCGTGCAACCGGCCCCTGATAGGGACCGGAGGTAGACGGCAATGACGTGGTTACTCAGTGCGCTCGGCGCAGGGGGAACCCCCCGGCACTCATCGCAGGGGCGTTGCGGACATCTATGCAACGTTGTGGCATAGCAAGCCTTGCAGTTCCTGCACCGCCACGGGGCCTGTACAGAGATGCGCTCCGCCCGGATCTGGTCCTGCTCGATTTGAATCTCCCCAGCCGCGATGGCCGTGAGGTGCTGGCTGACCTCCTCCGCAGCCGAAGAAGACTTGCTACGCAGTTACCGGCTGCACGCCAATGTCTGCATCACCAAACCCGTCGACTTCGATCAGTTCGCCGACGTGATCCGCAAGATCGACAACTCTTTCTTGCATGTGGTGCGGCTACCCGGCCACCCTCCCACACCCAGCACGCTCTGAGTCCGAGCGGCCGGCGCAGAGTTGAGATCACCGCAACGCTCGCCTTCCGGCTCGTCGAACGTGGCGGCGGACGGGACGAGGCGAACCAGGCCGCTGCCTGGGCTGAGGTCACCGCGATCGCCGCTACGCGCACACCCTTTCTGCCCGCGGCCTCGAGGAGCGTGACCGGTAGCCCTGTCGTGAGAGGGACGGATCATTCCGGGCACGAATTGACCCGGACCGCACCGAGTGATTGCAATCGCATAACCATCAACCCACATCCTCCCTCCTGCCTTGGCACGCCTCCACCGCGTTACTAGGGTGGACCGTAGAAACGAAAGCGCAAGATCCACCGCCGATTTCACGATGCACCATAGATCGCAACAGTTGCTTCGCCGCAACGAACAGCGTATCGGAGGGCGCACCCGCCGGGTAACGCCGATCGGATCGAGCACCCAGTCCCGCACACAGCACACATCGGGTTGGGACGGCGGACCGAGCACCGTGCGCGATGCCGCCGCTTTCGTGGACAGGAGCACACGATGCGAACCAGAAGCCGTCTATCCGGCCTGCTCAGCCTCCTGATACTGATCTGGTTGATCATCGGCGCCGTCGCCGCAGGACAACGCGGATACTACGGTGACGCCTCGACCAACTGCGCCAGCGTCGGCACCATCGCCGTAACCATCGTGGCCGGACCCCTGAACTACATGGGAATCAACCCGACCGTGGACTGCGAGTATCCGCAACCCACCAGCTGAGCAGGATCATGAACTCGCACTTCTTTCTCCCCCGGACCGTGGCCACCGAATGGATCAAGCTGCACCTGGACCGCATGTACGCGCCGACCTCAGCAGACCGGCCCGAGCGCGACACCACGGTCGGCGACACACGGCCGAACACCTCCACCGAACCGCACTGAACTGGCCTCGGACAGCGCGTGGCGCCCATGTCGAGCACCCCTCGAGATCTCGACCCCTCACACTGCCTCGCAGCAGTGATGTCACATCGCCCCGTGCGGCCCATGTAAAGCATGCTGAGGAACATCGATGAATCCCTACTATCCCCTCGCTGTCGCCATCTACCTCCTCGTGGCCGTGTGGCAGGGCACCCTCGGCACATTCTGACCACCCACGGGATCGCCCTGGTGCCTGCTTCGGACCGATGAAGAGAGAAACCGATCATGCGTACCCACAACTCACACCCCGCACGGCGTTCCGGTGACGCCGACCCAACCCCCACCGGGTCCGCAGACCACACCGCACCCGCAGCTGGAGCGGTCGAACCGACCCGCACCGGCCGGATGCTGGTGGCACTGACAGTAGGAGCTGTGGTCACCATCGCGCTGCTGGTGTTCATCCTGCAGAACACCGAACGCACCGCCATTGCCTTCTTCGGCTGGAATTTCACCCTCCCGCTGGGCGTGGCGCTACTGTTCGCAGCTCTGGCGGGACTGCTGATCGCCGCGGTGATCGGCGGCGCCCGGATCTGGCAGCTGCGCCACGCCTACCGCAAAGCGCAGTGATCCGGCAGACCGTCCGAACCGACGCCCGGTCGATCACAACGAAAAGGAGACCCTGTGGAACCCCCTGCACGACATCGCCTACACACCCACCGCATCTCGGCCGCGCGTCGCCGCGCCTGGTCGCTCCTCGTTCTCGCGTTGACGGCGCCCCTGCTCGTCGCATGTGGGGCAGGGCAGATCACCCAAACCGATACCCAGCAGGCCGCCATCAACGGCACCAACGCCGAACTCGGCGACCTGCTGCTGCGCAATGTGTACTTCGAGGCCGAACCCACCGATCCAGCCGTCCCCCGATACGGACAGGTCACACTCTNCCCCCGACCGGCTCGTCTCGATCGACTCCCCCGCCGGAGAGTTGACACTCGATGCCTCCGATCAGGCACGCGAACTTCTGCCCGGCAGTTCCCTGGCCGCCGGAGAACCCATCGAACAACTCCGACCGACCACGGCACCGGATCGTCCCCTGACGGTGCGCGGCCGATTCCCCGCCGAAGCGATCCGCCCCGGCCTGACCCACCCGGTGACCTTCACCTTCGAACGAGCCGGCACGGTCACCTTCGAGGTGCCCTTCGACGCCTGGACCCCGAACGAACCGCTGCCCACCGAGCGGCCGCTCCCGCCCCAGCCGGCGAGCCCGTGATATCTCGACGTCTCTGCACGACAGGAATTCTCAACCATTCTCACACCGATGCGGCCCTGCCCTTCGCGGTGTACGCCCTCGATGACCCGGTCCGTGTGGTCATCGACGTCGCCCCCTGATTCAGGAACGCACCCAGGAATCCCGGCACAGCGACAACTGCCTCGACCCACCGGCACGACCCACCCCGGCATCGGCCGAGCGGAGTTCTCAGCCCGAGCACCGACCATCGGGTTCGTAGGCGAACATGAACATGCACATCCGGGCCACGCCCGTTGTCGGCGGGCGGCCCAGGAAGCCCGCACCCGGGCCGTAGTCGACGGGGACGCCGCGCCGAAGTCCACACGGTTTGTGACAGTCACCGCGAAGGGCCGGCGGCTGGACACTGCCTCGCTCGAACGCGCCAGGATGCTCGTCGTCCTGAAAGGTTACGTCACCAACCTTCCTGTCTCCCTGATGGATCCGAGCGAGATCATCGGCAAGTATCACGAGTTGTGGCATGTCGAACAGTCGTTCCGGATGTCGAAGACGGATCTGCGGGCCCGGCCGATCTTCCACCGCACCCGCGATGCGATCGAGGCGCACCTGACGGTGGTGTTCGCGGCATTGGCGGTCTCCCGGGTGGTGCAGGAACGCAGCGGTCTCGCGATCGTCAAGGTCGTCAAACTGCTGCGTCCGCTGCGGTCGGCGACCATCGCGATCAACGGCACCCGACACATCTTCCCACCGCAGGTCGACGCCGACCTACAAGGACTGCTCGACCGGATTTCGGGGTCCTCACTCACGCACTAACGAAAGGAGCCAACTCGGGCGGCGGAGGACGGTTGAATGGTTTGCCGCTGTGGGACATCGCCGATACCGGTGCGGCGGTGGAACTGCCGTCTCTGAGCCCATCCGTCGAGGATCGGTTCAGCGGTGCCGCGGCACTGTCGAAGACCGGATCACTCGCTGCAGCGGGAACATCCGGCGGGTCCGTGCACCTGTGGATCTGGCGGACCCTGCAGCGCCGCAGTTCGCCGGGACAACCGAGGGCGTCGTCACGGTGTCGTCGGAGTGGTCGAGTTCGCTCCCGACCGACCCGTCGTGGCGGTAACGGCGACGGGGGACGCGAAAGTCGCGATCGTCGGCGCCTCCGATCTCGCTGCTCCGCGTGTCGTCGGCACCTTCGAAGCCGACAACTATCCGTACATGCTGTCGTGGCATCCCACTGCCGACATCGTGGCTGTAGCGAGTGCCGGCGGTCTCGTCGGACTTTGGGATCTTTCCGATCCCACCGACCCGACTCGGATCTCCGAGTCGTCCGGATTCGAGAGTCAGGCGCAGACGGTCGCGTTCGGTGGCGACGGAACGATCCTGGCCGCGGCGAGCACCGACCGCAGTGTGCGCCTGTGGGATGTCGCGGACCCTGCCGTCCCACGCGAACTGGCGTGGATCACCGGGCGGGCGGACGCGGTGTACTCGCTGCACTTCTCCCCCGGCGGGGATCGTCTCACGGCCGGCGTCGGCGACGGGGCGGCGTGGATCTGGGACGTCACCCGACCGGACTCCCACACCACCCACGCGGTGCTCACCGCCTGCGAAAGCCGGGTCTGCGACGCCACCTTCGCGCACGACGGAGCGGTGCTCGTCGGAGGTGGTCCCGACCGTTCCGTGCGACTGTGGCAACTCGACCCCGAGCCCGTCGCGGCGACACTGTGTTCCACCGTCGGCACTCCGGTGACCGAGGACGAATGGGAACGGCGCCTGCCGGGTGTTCCCTTCCGGCCGCCGTGCGGCGACACGGCGTGAATCGGAATGGCCGGAAGATGTTCCGACCGAGACAGATTCATCCGATTGCAGGATACGCACAGGCCTCGCGGTGTGGGAACGTCCTGGTGGGGGATTCAACGCATCGATCATCGGAGGAAGCATGTCTCGTATTCGCAGGTCGGGTCTGCGCGCGGTTCTGACGGCGGTCACGGTGGCGGCGGTCGCATTCGGTGCGCCCGTTACCGCTTCGGCCGCTCCCACCGGCAGCGCCGGCAGCAACGATCTGCCCGGCAGCGTGTCCGAACTGCCCGGCAGCGTGGTGGATCTGGGTGGACAGGCGATCGATCTGGGCAGTGCGATCCTGGGCAACGGATCATCGCTGCCGACGACCCAGCAGTGCAACCAGTCGCGGCAGTCGGGAGGGGAAGGTGTCACCGGCACCTACCACGAGTTGGGTCGCAGTGGTGAATGTGCCGGCAGGTAGCGCATCCTCGATTCTCGTCCGAGTGACCGGGGATCCCGGGACGGACTGGGACTACCTGGTCAACTGCCCGATCCTCTGACGGTCAGATCCGTAGGGCGGTGAACGGCGCGACCGGGATGTTGCGCACGACGAACCACATCGCCGTCAGGATCAGCACGAGGTGCGGGGTCCACCGGTATCGCGTCCACCGCGGCATCGGTGTGCCCTGCGCCCTGCTCCACGTCCATAGACCGAAGGCCACGGTGAGCACAGCCAGCGCGACGAGACCGAGGGCGTTGTAGTGCAATGCTGCCGGCATGTCGAGATGGACGAGCGAGTACAGCATCCGCGACGAACCGCAACCGGGACACAGGATTCCGAACAGTGAGTAGGTGGGGCACGGCGGAATGACCCCGCCCGGCGTGGTCGGGTCGGCCCACGCCACCGCGGCGCACACCGCGACCGCACCCACGGCGATCGCCATGGGGGCTGCGAGCGCGCGCCTCGTCCTCATCGCACCGTGCGCTCCTCGAGCCGGGCGCATACCCCGGGCCACTCGTCGTCGGTGAGGGAGAACAGCGCGGTGGTCCGCCAGCTGCCGTCGCGGCGCCTGCGGTGCTTGCGGAGCAGGCCCTCCTCGGTGGCGCCGAGCCGGCGCAGGGCGTCGCGCGAACGGGTGTTGCGTTCGTCGGCGTGCCAGGTCACGCGCACGGCCCCGAGGTCGTCGAAGGCGCGCTGCAGCAGAAGCAGTTTCGACTCGCTGTTCACGTGGGTCCGCTGCACCCGGGTCGACAGCCAGGTGGCGCCGATCACCAGTGTGCGGTGGGCCGGTTCGAGGAGGTAGTAGGACGTCGACCCCAGCACCTCGCCGGTCGCCCTGTCGACGATCGCGTACGGCAGCCGGGACGGATCGGCCACGGCCTCGCGCACGAATGTGCGCGCGTCGTCGAGGTCGCGGATCACAAGGTGTGCCCAGGCGAAGATCGTGTCGGGATCGTCGGCGGCCTTCAGCAGATCTTCGACGTGCGCGTCGGCGAGGGGCTCGAGTCGGATACGAGGGCCCTCGAGGACGGGATGTTCCATCCAGTGGTCGTTCATTGCGCTCTCCCGGTCGTCGTCGGACGGCGAGCGTAGCCCGTCCGTTCCGTCTGCTGCCACGGAGTTCTGGGCGGGACGCGCAGGAAGACGAAGAACAGCACGACCAGCAGGACCGCGCGTCCCCACACTCCGATGTGGACGAGCGTGAGCGGCAGGGCCATGTCCGTTTCGCCGGCGGTCGCGGCGAACCATCGGAAGATGCCGATGCCGATGGCGAGATCGGCGAGCAGATAGGCGGCGACGAGACCCCATGGCACGCGCAGCAGAATCAACATCGGCAGCAGCCACAGCGTGTACTGCGGTGAGTGCACTTTGTGGAAGAGCATGAACCCGCACAGCATCGCGGCCCCGGTACCGAGCCACGGATAGACGCCGTCGCGGAGGTATCGGCGCCATCCGAGCCACAGGGCGAGCGCGAACGACAGCGCGATCAGCGTCGGCGACAACTGGGCCACCAACTCGTTGTACTGGGGGGTGTTCTCGTATTCCTGGTAGCCGCCCATCAGCGGCCGCAGACCCCAGTACCAGATGGAGTTGCTGGTCCCGTCCGCTTCCCGGTTCTGCTGGAAGGCGAACGACGCCCGCCAGCCCTCGTAGCCGAGGATCGCGAAGGGCAGGTTGATCGCGGCGACCGTCGCTGCCGCCGTGCCCGCGACGGCGAGGGCGCCGGGGACGTCCCGCTTCCGATCGGGTGAGCTCCCGCCGGTGAGGACATAGGCTATGAGCGGCAGAACGAAGATGCCCGGATAGAGCTTGAGACAGAAGCCCACGCCCAGCAGCACTGCCGCGACCACTCCGCGAGTCCGCAGCGACCAGCGTTCGATCGTCAGCACCGCGGCGGCGGTGACGGTGACCGCCACGACCGGCAGGTCCCAGTTGAGGAAGGCGTAGAGCACGAGCGGCGGCGTGAGCGACCACAACAGCGCGGCCCATCCGGCCATCCGGGCGAGCAACCACGCGGTGACCAGCCCGAAGGGGGCGAGCAACAACGCCGACTGCAGGAGGAACTCCGCATCGGTGTGGGCACCGATGGCCCCGATCCACATGAGCACCCCGCTGAGCACGGGGTACTCGACGGTGCCCCCGGTCAACGCTCCCGACGAGGTGATGCCCCCGTCGACGAAGGGGAAGACGTGGAGGTTGATGCCGCGGCCGATCCACAACTGCTGGATGTCGGAATAGCAGACGTCGGCGTCCTTGATGTCCTCGAACCGCAGCGTGCGGCCCTCCGCGTCGAAGGTGGGGCCGGCGCACCGGGCCTTGTTCAGGTAGCCGAACCACATCATCACCGCGCACGTCAGGACGGCGACGAGCGAGACGGTCCCGGAGCTCGTGCGCATGTTCTCACCCTAGGACAAATCCCCTGCCCGCGACGGTCGGCGATTTCGCTGGTCGCCGGGCCGTCGTGTACCCTTCATGGGTTGCTGACGCAACGACCCTCCTGTCACGGAACGTCCGTGACCGTTCACAGTCCATAGGAGGTGATGAGGTCTTATGCGTCATTACGAATTGATGATCATCCTGGACCCCAGCCTGGACGAGCGCACTGTCGCTCCCTCGCTGGAGACGTTCCTCAACGTCATTCGCCAGGAAGGCGGCAAGGTCGACAAGGTCGACGTGTGGGGTAAGCGCCGTCTCGCCTACGAGATCGCCAAGAACAGCGAAGGCATCTACGCGGTGATCGACATCAGCGCGACGCCTGCTGCCGTTGCAGAGCTGGATCGCCAGCTCGGCCTGAACGAGTCGGTGCTCCGCACCAAGGTTCTGCGCCACGGCAAGTGAGCCTGTCGGCGCCGGGCCGTAGGCTCTGGCGCATCAGGACTCCCCACACTGCAGGAGGAACCACATGGCAGGCGACACCGTCATCACCGTGGTCGGCAATCTGACCGCCGACCCCGAACTGCGTTTCACCCCCGCGGGTGCTGCGGTTGCGAACTTCACCGTTGCATCCACGCCCCGCGTGTTCGACCGTCAGTCCAACGAATGGAAGGACGGCGAGGCTCTGTTCCTGCGCTGCAACATCTGGCGTGAGGCAGCGGAGAACGTGGCCGAGAGCTTGACTCGCGGCTCGCGTGTGATCGTGCAGGGCCGGCTCAAGCAGCGCAGCTACGAGACGCGTGAAGGCGAGAAGCGCACTGTCGTGGAGCTCGAGGTCGACGAGATCGGCCCCTCGCTCCGTTACGCCACGGCCAAGGTCACCAAGGCCGGTCGCGGTGGCGGTGGCGGAGGCTTCGGTGGTTCCTCCGGTGGATCGGGCGGTGGCCGTCCCGCTCAGAACACGAACGTCGGCGGAGACGACCCGTGGGGCGACGCCCCGCAGTCGGGTTCCTTCGGTGGTTCCGGGGACGACGAGCCTCCGTTCTGATCCGACCTCGATCGGAACATCCAAAATTACGGAGAACGACCATGCCTAAGTCGCCCGCGCGCGAGAAGGTTTTGAAGAAGAAGGTCTGCACCTTCTGCAAGGAAAAGAACGTGCAGATCGATTACAAGGACACGACGCTGCTGCGCAAGTACGTCAGCGATCGCGGCAAGATCCGCGCTCGCCGCGTCACCGGCAACTGCGTGCAGCACCAGCGCGACGTCGCTGTTGCTGTCAAGAACTCTCGTGAGGTGGCTCTGCTCCCTTACGTCTCGACGACTCGCTGAGGAAAGGGAGGGACACGATGAAGCTCATCCTTACTGCTGACGTGGACAACCTCGGTGCGCCTGGCGACACCGTTGAGGTCAAGGACGGCTACGGCCGCAACTACCTGCTGCCCCGCGGCCTGGCGATCGTCGCCACCCGTGGTGCCCAGAAGCAGGTCGAGGGCATCCGCCGTGCCCAGGAGGCTCGCGCCGTGCGTGGCCTCGAGCACGCTCAGGAGCTCAAGGCCGCCATCGAGGGCCTCGAGGACGTTTCGCTGAGCGTCAAGACCTCGAGCGACTCGGGCAAGCTGTTCGGCTCGGTCACCGCTGCCGATGTCGCCGGTGCTCTCAAGGCTGCCGGTGGCCCGGTTGTCGACAAGCGCATCATCGAGCTGCCCAAGGCCCACATCAAGGCGACCGGCAAGCACCAGATCGTCGTGAAGCTGCACCCGGATGTCACCGCGAAGTTCACGCTGAACGTCGTGGCTGCCTGATTCCGGCCCCTCGAGGAGCCCCGCGCCTGGTCGGCGTGGGGCTCCTCGTCGTCTGTGCACAGCCTGTGGATAAACCGGGGGGTAAACCACACCGTTGTGACTCCTCGGAATGTCGTTCGGGGAACGAATGGGTGAACACGCCCGGCCCTCCGACACGCCGAAATTCTTCTTCTCCACACGTGTGAACAGACATTTTTCTGCTCCTACCTGCAGTTATGAGAGATGTGAGATGTGTTGTCCCCAGGTTGTGCACATCCGGTACACAAGGCTGTCCTCCTCTTTCCACAATTCATCCCCAACTGTGTGCACAACCCGAGTTGTGGAGGGTCATCCGGATCCCTAACGTCGGGCGCACGACTCCACACACAGGATGTCGGTAGGGGCGAGTAGAACCGGACACGAAACCCCGGGTACCGACACCGGGAGTGCGTGCAGGTATCCGCCGGAGCACAGCGCGCCGGACGGGGACATGTGGAGGAAGGCAGGCACTGCAGTGGCCGTCGTTGACGATCGTGGAAATCCCGAATATTCGGGACCTCCCGAGGAACCGAGTGGAGACTTCGGTCGACAGCCCCCTCAGGATCTCGTGGCCGAGCAGTCCGTGCTCGGTGGCATGCTGCTGAGCAAGGACGCCATCGCCGACGTCCTCGAAGTGCTGAGGCCCGGCGACTTCTACCGTCCGGCCCACCAAGCCGTGTACGACGCGATCCTCGATCTCTACAGCCGTGGCGAACCCGCCGACCCGGTCACCGTGTCGGCCGAGCTCGACCGGCGCGGCGAACTCAAGCGTCTCGGCGGAGCCGCCTATCTCGTCACGCTCACCCAGACCGTCCCCACCGCGGCCAATGCCGGCTACTACGCCGAGATCGTCGCCGAGAAGGCCGTCCTGCGTCGTCTCGTCGAGGCGGGCACGCGCATCGTCCAGTACGGCTACGCCGGCGCCGACGGCCAGGACGTCGCCGAGATCGTCGACCGCGCGCAGGCGGAGGTCTTCGAGGTCGCCGAACGACGCACCACCGAAGACTTCGTGCCGCTCGAAGAACTCCTGCAGCCCACGATGGACGAGATCGACTCCATCGCCAGCCGTGGCGGTATCTCCCTCGGCGTGCCCACCGGCTTCGCCGAACTCGACGAGCTCACCAACGGGCTGCACGCCGGCCAGATGATCATCGTCGCCGCGCGTCCCGGTGTGGGTAAGGCCCTCGCGCTCGACACTCCCCTGCCCACCCCCACCGGCTGGACCACGATGGGCGAGGTCGGTGTGGGCGACGAACTCCTCGGCGCCGACGGCCGCCCCGTCCGCGTCCTCGCCGCCACCGAGGTCATGCACGGCCGGCCGTGCTTCGACGTCGTGTTCTCCGACGGCACCGTGATCGTCGCCGACGAGCAGCACCAGTGGCGCACCGGCGACGGCGCGATCCGCACCACGGGCGAACTCGCCGCCACCGCCGACGCCGGGCACACCGTCGCGAACACCGAGGCACTGTCGTTCCCGGCAACCGAGCTGCCCGTCTCCCCCTTCACGCTCGGTGCGTGGCTCGGCGGCCCGTCGTCCGATCCCGAACTGCACATGCGTATCGACGGCGAAGGTGGTTTCACGAGCGCCCTCGTCGCGCTCGGCGCCCACATCCCCGCCGAATACCAGCGGGCATCCGAACCGCAGCGTCGCGAACTCCTCGCGGGTCTGCTCGACGCCGGTGGAGAGATCGACGACGACGGCACCATCCGGTTCGTCGGCTCGTCCGAGCGTCTGGTGCAGGGCGTCGCCGAACTCCTGTCGGGCCTCGGTTACGCGCCGGTGCTCGACGGCACCGATATCTCCTTCGCCACCGCCGACGACGTCTTCGTCCTGCCCAGCAAGGCCGTGCGGCACAAGGAATGCCGCGCTACCGTGCCGCGCGAGCGCCGCATCGTCGCCGTCCGCCCGGTTCCCTCGGTCCCGGTGCGGTGCGTCGAGGTCGACGGCGACCACATGTACCTCGCGGGTCGCGCGATGGTGCCCACACACAACTCCACGCTGAGCATGGACTTCATGCGGTCGTGCTCCATCAAGCACGGCATGGCGTCGGTCATCTTCTCGCTCGAGATGGGCAAGACCGAGATCGTCATGCGTCTGCTGTCCGCGGAGGCGAAGATCAAGCTCGGCGACATGCGATCCGGACGCATGACCGACGACGACTGGACGCGTCTCGCCCGCCGCATGAGCGAGATCAGCGAAGCGCCGTTGTTCATCGACGACTCACCGAACCTCACGATGATGGAGATCCGCGCAAAAGCGCGGCGGCTCAAGCAGAAACACGACATCCGTCTCATCGTCATCGACTACCTGCAGCTCATGTCGTCCGGCAAGAAGGTCGAGTCGCGTCAGCAGGAGGTCTCCGAATTCTCGCGTAGCCTCAAGCTTCTCGCGAAGGAACTCGAGGTCCCGGTCGTCGCGGTGTGTCAGCTCAACCGTGGTCCCGAGCAGCGCACCGACAAGCGGCCGCAGGTCTCCGACCTCCGTGAGTCGGGCTGCCTGCCGGCGTCCACGCGCATCATGCGCGCCGACACCGGCGCCGAAGTCACGCTCGGCGAGCTGCTCGAGTCGGGTGAACAGCCCCTCGTGTGGTCGCTCGACGAACGCATGCGGATGGTCGTCCGGCCGATGGTGAAGGTCTTCCCCAGCGGCCGTAAGGAAGTCTTCCGGTTGGAGCTGGCCTCGGGGCGTCGTGTCGAAGCCACCGCGAACCATCCCTTCCTCACCATCGACGGCTGGATGCCGTTGGGCGAGTTGGTCGCCGGTGAGCGTGTCGCAGTGCCGCGTGCGGTGCCCGCACCCCTCGACGTGATACCCGCATCCGACGACGAGGTGGCCGTTCTCGCGGACACTGCCGTGGCCGGCCGACTGATCCCCACCCGCGCGTTCTCGCTCCCCAAGGAGCAGGTCGCCGAGCTCGTCTGCCACATCTGGGAAGACAGCGGTGAGGTCGCATGGGACGCAGGCGCTGCCCGCGCCGTCGTCCGCTACCGGTCGGCGGAGCGTCGTCTGGCCGACGACCTCGCGCGCCTGCTCCTGCGCATCGGCGTGTTCGCGCGGATCACCGATGCCGTCGAGGGCTGGGACCTCACTGTCACCGGGGCGGAGAACCAGGCGGTCTTCCTCCACGACGTGGGCAAGCACGGAACCGCGGCGCAGTGGGTCCTGGCGCAGCTCGGACCGAAGCTCGTCAAGCACAGCCCCGACACCGTCACCCCCGAGATCGAAGCCGAGCTCGGCGAATTGCTCGCCGTCGAACAGCTCGCTCCGATCGGACCGGTCGCGTCCGCCACCCCGCGCACCACCGAGGGTGCACGCTCGCGGCTCGCCCGGGTCGCCGATGTCCTCGACACGGCCGACATCGACATGGTCGCCACCAACAACGTGTTCTGGGACGAGATCGTCTCCGTCACGAGTCTCGGCGAGCAGGACGTCTACGACGGAACGGTGCCCGGCACACACAATTTCGTCGCCGACGGCATCGCGGTGCACAACAGCCTCGAGCAGGACGCCGACATGGTCATCCTGCTGCACCGCCCCGACGCCTTCGAGCGCGACGACCCTCGTGGTGGCGAGGCCGACCTCATCGTCGGCAAGCACCGTAACGGCCCGACCGCGACCATCACCGTTGCCCACCAGCTGCACCTGTCGCGGTTCGTGGACATGGCGCGAGGCTGATACGAGTCGTCGCCCCGCCCGGCGGCGAGGCGACAGATCTCGTCCCGGTTCCGTGATATTCGTAGCGAAAGGCGGTCAGCAGCAGGAGGTTACGCCGGTTTTCGACGTGGAGTTGTCGTCCTGCTGCTCGTCCGGGGCACCGGTCGTGCAGCATGTTCCGCCGCTGGCTTCCTGCGTGCCGTCGAGATGCTGCGGGCTCGACCCGAAGGTGGCCGAATCCGCCAGGACGGTGTACACCTCCCACTTCTCCCCTGCCGGACCCGTCACCCACGCCTTGTCTTGCGTGGCGTAGCAACAGGTCGTGCCCATCTCCTCGTCGGCGAACAGGCCCGCCTCGGTCAATCGGGCGATCTCGGTGTGCACCTTCTCGGACGAGTCGACCTCGACCCCGAGATGGTTGATCGTGCCGCCCTTGCCCGGGTTCTCGAACAGCACCAGCTTCAACGGCGGATCGGCGATCGCGAAGTTGGCGTAGCCCGGTTCGAGCTTGGCCGGTTCGGTGCCGAACAGTGTCGAGTAGAAGGCGACCGCTTCGGGCAGGTCGTCGACGTCGAGGGCGAACTGGATGCGTGACATGACTGCCTCCACCTGTGTGGCATATATCGAATTACTGCCCACAGGATGCTCCTGTACTTCGACATATGTCAAGAAGGTGGTTAGGCTCGAATCATGCCGAAAGCGCTGCCCGTGATCGATGTCCGCGCCCCGATCTGCTGCGCGCCGGTATCGGCTGCGCCGATGCGCGACGACGCCGCCCTCGAGGTCGCGTTGCGGTTGAAGGCCCTGGCCGATCCGGTGCGCATCAAACTCGTGTCGATCCTGCTCACCGCCGACGAAGGTGCGGTGTGCACGTGCGATCTTGCCGCCGGTGTGGATCTGGCGGAATCCACGGTGAGTCATCACCTCGGACAACTACGCAAGGCGGGCATGGTCGAATCCGAGCGACGCGGGATGAACGTCTATCACCGTGCCCGCGTCGAGTCCCTCGAGGCGCTCAGGGTCGTCCTGGATCCGAACTGCTGCCGCTGACGGTCGCACACATATCCTCGAGGTGGAGAAGCGGCGAGGAAGGTAGTGATGACGTTCATCAAGATGTGCGGACTGCAGGACGAGGCGACGGTCGATCTCGCCGTCGAACTGGGCGTCGACGCGGTCGGTTTCGTTCTCGTGAAGAGCCCTCGTCGCATCTCCCCGGATCGGGCCGCGACGCTCCGCACCCGCGTGCCGGCGGGAACACTCGCCGTCGGCGTCTATGTGAATGCGTCCCTCGACGAGATCGTCACGACGGCCCGAGCCGCGAATCTCGATCACGTCCAGGTGCACGACCTGCGGTCGGCCGACGACGTGCGCGTGCTGCACGACGCGGGATTCACGGTGATCCGCGCGATCAACACCGGAGGAGCCGAGGCGCTGTCGGAGGACTTCGGCGCCGACCTGTTGCTCGTCGACGGCGCAGCCGCCGGTGCAGGGAAGACATGGGACTGGCAGGACCGCAGTGCCTTGCCGTCCGGCCGGTGGGTCCTTGCGGGCGGGCTGAACCCCGACAACGTGGAGAGGGCACTTTCCACGTCCGGGGCGTGGGGTGTCGACGTCTCCAGCGGCATCGAGGCCGAACGCGGCGTCAAGGATCCGGGTCTCATGCGGGCGTTCGCGCAGGCGGTCCGGAGAAACGCCCCCGAGTGACCCGTCCGGGGGATCCGGCGGCGTCAGTGCGCGGCGTCGGCCCTCTTCCGCCGCGGGATCAGGTGCATGATCAGCACGACGATCGCACCCACGATCAGGCCCACCAGAGCGGATGTCACGGTCCCCGCGGTCCACGACAGCACGCCGCCGAATCCGCCGTGCACGAGCTCGCCGAACCAGTGCTCGAGGTCGTGCAGACGATCGGCAGGCCAATGGAATCCGGCCTCGCCGACATTGACGAGCAGGATGTGCCCACCGACCCACAGCATGGCGGCGATCCCGACCACGGTGAGAACGGTCATCAGCTTCGGCATCGCCTTCACGAGACCGCGACCGACGCGCTGAGCGAAAGTGGACTTCCGTTTCGCGAGCGCCAGGCCGACGTCGTCCATCTTCACGATCAGGGCGACCACGCCGTACACCAGGACGGTGATGAGGACGGCGACGACGATGAGGACGAGCAGGCGAGTCAGGAAGGGTTCGTCCTCGACCGAGGCCAGCGAGATCACCATGATCTCGGCGGACAGGATCAGGTCGGTGCGGATCGCCCCGCCGATCATGGCCTTCTCGAACTCGGGGCCCTTCTCCGCTGCGGTGGCCTCTTTTTCGTGGTGTCCGCCGGTGAGCGCTTCGTAGACCTTCTCGGCGCCCTCGTAGCAGAGGAACAGACCGCCGGCGATGAGCAGATACGGCAGGGCCTGCGGGAGGAACTGACTCAGGATCATCGCGACCGGCAGGATGATCAGAAGCTTGTTGCGGATCGACCCGATCGCGATCTTGCGGATGATCGGCAGTTCGCGATCGGGGGTGAACCCGTGCACGTAGCGGGGGGTGACGGCCGTGTCGTCGACGACCACGCCCGCTGCCTTGACGCTCGCCCTGCCGGCTGCGGCGCCGATGTCGTCTATGGATGCCGCGGCTGCCTTCGCAAGTACCGCGACGTCGTCCAGAAGGGCGACGAGACCACCAGCCACGGGAACCTCCCACAGTTCGGCTGCACCGAGCCGATCGACCGACACGCGATTACGAGTCGTCTCAGAACGCTACCGGACCTGCGATGACGTGCAACGCGGTGTCCGGAGCAGGTCGGGGACGACGTGCGTCCACACCGAGTGCCCTACATGGGCGCCCAGCGTGACAGACCTGTGGGTACCCGGTGGATGCGGTTACCGAACTCGATCATGCCGGTGGCGTCAGTTCGGCGATCAACGCCTCGACCTTCGCCCGGATCTCGTCACGGATCGGACGCACGGCGTCGAGCCCTCGTCCGGCCGGGTCGTCGAGCACCCAGTCCCGGTAGGACGTACCGGGGAATACCGGGCAGGTGTCGCCGCACCCCATCGTGATCACGACGTCGGAGGTCTGCACGGCGTCGGCGGTGAGGATCTTCGGGTTCTCGCCGGAGATGTCGATTCCGACCTCGGCCATCGCCGCGACCGCAGCAGGGTTCACCTCCTCGGCGGGTGCGGACCCGGCGGAACGGACTGTGATGCGATCCCCTGCGAGGCGACTCAGGAACCCGGCGGCCATCTGGGACCGTCCGGCATTGTGCACGCACACGAACAGCACGGACGGAACGGCGGTCACGACGCACCTCCGGCACGGGCGACGAAACGTGTGCGCAGGGCCAGAGCGACGTACACGAGTGCGACGAGGACCGGCACTTCGATGAGGGGGCCGACGACTCCCGCCAGTGCCTGTCCGGACGCGACCCCGAACGTGCCGATCGCGACGGCGATGGCGAGTTCGAAGTTGTTGCCCGCGGCGGTGAAGGCGAGTGTGGTGGTGCGTTCGTAGCCGAGTCCTACTGCAGCGCCGAAGAGATACCCGCTCCCCCACATGATCGCGAAGTACGCCAGCAGGGGCAGGGCGATACGTACGACGTCGAGTGGTCGCGAGGTGATCTGTTCACCCTGCAGCGCGAACAGGACCACGATGGTGAACAGCAGTCCGTACAGCGCCCACGGTCCGATGCGCGGCAGGAAGGTCTGCTCGTACCAGCTGCGGCCCTTCGCCTTCTCTCCGAATCGACGAGTGAGAGAACCGGCGACGAGCGGGATCCCGAGGAAGATCAGCACGGATTTCGCGATCTCCCACGGGGAGACGTCGAGCCCGGTCTGCTCGAGGCCGAGCCATCCGGGCAGCACCGACAGGTAGAACCAGCCGAGAGCGGCGAACATGATCACCTGGAAGACCGAGTTGATCGCGACCAGCACGGCTGCGGCTTCCCGGTCGCCGCACGCGAGGTCGTTCCAGATGATCACCATCGCGATGCAGCGCGCGAGGCCGACGATGATCAGACCGGTGCGGTATTCGGGCAGATCCGGCAACATCAGCCACGCGAGCGCGAACATCAGTGCAGGACCGACGATCCAGTTGAGGATCAGCGACGAGATCAACAGGGTGCGGTCGCCGGTGACCGTGTCGAGACGGTCGTAGCGCACCTTCGCCAGTACCGGGTACATCATGATCAGCAAGCCGAGGGCGATCGGCAGCGAGATCCCGTCGATCTCGATGAAACCCAGGGCTTCTCCGAGTCCGGGAATCATGCGGCCGAGCAGCAGGCCGACGACGATGGCGGTGCCGATCCACACGGGAAGGAAGCGGTCGAGTGTCGACATCCTGCCCATCACGGGAGTGTCCACCGCAGTTCGCTCACTCATGCGGGTACCTCGGTCGGCTCGATCCCGAGTACATCGGAGAGTTGCCGTAGTGCAGCCGGAACCACCCGGTAGTACACCCAGGTGCCGCGACGCTCGCACTCGAGCAGGGCTGCCTCGCGCAGAACTCTGAGGTGGTGCGAGATCGTCGGTTGGGACAGATCGAACGATCCCGAGATGTCGCACACGCACGCCTCAACGCCGGCATGGCTCGCGACGAGCGACAGCATCCGCAGACGCACCGGATCGCCGAGGGCCTTGAACATCCGGGCGAGGTCGGCGGCGCGATCGCCCGTCAGGGGTTGGCGCACGAGCGGAGAGCAGCAGGCGTCGTCACCCGCGAGATCTTGATTCGACACACGTCTATATTGACAGATGTCGAATCTACGGACGGATCCGGATGGTGAAGCTGCCCGGATCGGACACGGAACAATGGCGGCATGGCCAACTCGCCGTCCGGTGACTCGATGCTCGACCGCGTCGTCCGCATCCTCGAGTCGTTCGACGACACCCAACCCCGCCTGACGGTCGGGAGTCTCGCCCGCAGGTCCGGCATCCCGCAGGCCACGACCTACCGGCTCGTCGGCGAGCTGGTGCAACACGGTCTGCTCACCCGGGACGACGACGGCCGGGTACGGCTCGGTCTGCGCCTGTGGGAACTCGTCGCGCGCAGTGCACCCGCGCGCGATCTGCGGGAGTCGGCGCTGCCCTTTCTGCAGGACGTGCAGTCGGTGGTGCACCAGCACACCCAGCTCGCGGTCCTGCAGGACGACGAGGTCCTCGTCCTCGAACGGCTGTCGGCGTCCGATTCGGTGGTCAACCAGGCCTCGGTCGCGCGTCGGCTCCCCGTCCACGACACGTCGCTGGGCATGTCGATGCTCGCGTTCTCACCTGCGGAGGTGCAGGAAACCTATCGGCGACGACATCCCGAGGTGGAGAAGCGTTTCGCTGCGACGACGAGAGATTTCCGTCGCGCGCTCGCGGAGGTCCGCCAGCGGGGTTATGCGCGCTTCGACGGTGTGCTCGACGAGGGCACCACGGGCATCGCGGTGCCCGTCCTCGCGCGGTCGGGTCATGCCCTGGCGGCGCTCGGCGTGGTGGTGCCCACCGGTGCGTCCCGGCAACAGGCCGTCGTGCCCGTCCTCATGGCCGCTGCCCGCGGCATCGCGCGCGGAGTCGGCGAGCGTCCCCCGGACTGACCAGGTCGTTTTCTCATTGAACGAGAAGTCGACGTGTGCGGTGGGAGAGGCGCACGACACTCGACGGGACGCGAATCGGATATGCGCAGCGAAGGACGAACACATGAACGCAACCCGCACGGTCGTCACCACCGAAGTCGGCATCGTCGGCGGCGGCCCGGCAGGTCTCATGCTCTCCCATCTCCTCGCGAAGGCGGGGATCGACAACATCGTCGTCGAGAAGCGTGATCACGAGACCATCCGGACCACCCACCGTGCGGGGATCCTCGAGCACGGCTCGGTGTCGCTGCTCACCGAGAGCGGAGTCGACACCCGTGTCCTGAACGAAGGGCACCGCCACGACGGCATCGATCTGCGCTTCGGAGGTGAGAGCCACCGCATCGATTTCCGGGACCTCGTGGGTGAGTCGGTGTGGTTGTATCCGCAGAACGAGGTCTTCGTCGATCTGGCCGCCTCGCGCGAACGCGACGGTGGCGATGTGCGCTACAGCGTCTGCGACACAGAGGTTCTCGACATCACCACCGACACACCGAAGATCCGGTTCGCCGAATCCGACGGCAGGCCGGTCGAGATCCGGTGCCGCATCCTCGTCGGAGCCGACGGATCACAGAGCATCTGCCGCAAGGCGATTCCCGGCGACGTCCGCACCGACCACTTCATCGAGTACCCCTTCGCATGGTTCGGGATCCTTACCGAGGCTCCACCGAGTGCACCCGAATTGATCTATGCGCGTTCTGATCACGGATTCGCCCTCATCAGTCAACGCAACGAGTCGGTGCAGCGGATGTACTTCCAGTGCGATCCGTCCGAGGACGCGTCGACGTGGAGCGAGGACCGGATCTGGGACGAGCTTCAGAGGCGTGTCGACGGCCCCGACGGTTTCGAACTGAAGCGCGGCCCCATCTTCGAACAGATGGTCCTGCCGTTCCGCTCGTACGTGTGCGAACCGATGCGGCACGGAAACCTCTTCCTGGCAGGCGATGCCGGCCATACCGTTCCGCCGACCGGTGCCAAGGGACTCAACCTCGCCCTGGCCGACGTCCGGGTGCTCTTCCGCGCGCTCGACTCGTTCTTCTCCACCGGCTCGTCCGACCTGCTCGACGCCTACAGCGACACGGCGCTGCAGCGCGTGTGGAAGGCGCAGAACTTCTCGTACTGGATGACCTCGATGCTTCACACCCGTGAGGACGCAACGCCGTTCGAGAACAAACGGGCGCTGGGCGAACTCGCCGCGGTCGTCGGCTCCCGGTACGGACAGCAGTATCTCGCGGAGGCGTACACGGGCCGGCCCGACCGCTGATAGTCAGGGCGTGCGGGCCAGGAGTTCGTCGAGCCGATCGAGAACCCGCCTGTTGAGGAGGGTGCGGTTGCCCATCTCGCAATGCCCACCCGCACCCTCGGCGTCGATGAACGGGATGAGGGTCACCTTGTCGCCCAATCGATCGACGAACGTTCCTGCACCGCGCGCGAGGGCATCGCTCTCGGCGGCGGTCACCACGACCGGGCACGAGATACGCTCCCCGACCTCGTCGAGCGTGTACGCGTTCATCTCCGCGAACAGTTCCCGGATGTCCGAGACTCCGTTGACCCAGAATCCACGGGCGACGATCTTCCAGCGCAGCGACGGATCCGACTGCACCGCAGCCATGATCGTGTCGGCGTCCTGTGCGCTCATCGAGAGAGGATCGTCGAGGACCTCGGGGGAGAGGCCGAACGCTGCCCCGAGGGCCCGGGTGCCGGCCGCGACGCTCCACTGACCGGGATCGGCGACCACCGCGGCCAGACGATGCTCACCGGATGCTGCGCGCGGCGCGAGATACCCACCGAGACTCCATCCGCTCAGGACGATGCGTTCGGGGTCGACGATGGGGGAGGCCGTCGCATGATCGATCACCGCGCGCACGACCACTTCCCAGTCCGGACGCATCGGCATCTTCTGCTTGTAGAGCATCTCGCCCTGGCCGGGTCCGTCGAACAGGAGACAGTGGTAGCCGCGTCGCAGAGCTGCCACGGCCGATGCGAAGTACATGTCGGTGATCGTGGCGTCGTATCCGTTGGTCAAGACGATGAGCGGCCGCACGCTGTTCTCGTGGCCGGGTGCGGGCATCAGGTAGCCCGGAAGCGTGGTGTCCTCGAACGGAATCCTGGCAACCTTGACGGGTGTGTCCCCGATCGCCAGCCCGGCCTCGAAGGCCGCGACCTGCTTGTCGAAGGCGGCGATCAGACGTGGGTCGACGGGAGATCCGTACAGCGGGTGGTACGCGGTCGCGTAGTAGGCGCTCGCCCGCAGGAACAGCTCGCGTGCCGAGTCGTCGTGCCCGGCGGTCGCGCAGGACTCCGCTTCGGCGACGAGACGGTCCCCGGTCTCGACCCACGCCCGATAGAAGTCCCCGTCGTCACCGTCGCCCACCTGCCGGGCCACTGCGGCGATCTCGCCGAAGTCGGCGCCGCCGTAGGGGATGTAGGCCAGCGGCCAGGTTCCGAACTCGTCGTGCAGATGATCGTGGAACAGCAGACCCATGTCGGTGCTCCTTCGAGCCGAGGTTCACGAATCGGGGTTCTCCCTGCACGGTGACGGCACGATGACGTCACCGCTACCGGAATCAGCGGATTTCACCCTCGGTTTCGTCTAACAGGAGCTTCGGCTTCGCTCTCCTATACGGCTACGAGCCCATCCGGTGCCTTCTTCGCCAGGCGTCCGGCGAGGGCCGCGCACACCAGGAGCTGCATCTGGTGGAACAGCATGAGCGGCAGCACGATCAGGCCGATGGGCTGGCCGGGGAACAGCACGATCGCCATGGGTAGACCGGTGGCGAGGGACTTCGTGGAGCCGCAGAAGAGGATCGCGACACGGTCCTGATATTCGAAACCGAGTCCGCGCGACGAGTACCAGGTGAGCGCGAGCACGATCGCGAGCAGCACCGCGCACACACCGACGAGGGCGAGCAGGCGGCCGACCGAGATCATCGACCAGATACCCTCGTTCATGCCGCGGCTGAACGCCACGTACACGACCAGCATGATCGATCCGCGGTCGACGAGTTTGAGCGGCTTGCCGTGGGCCTTCACCCAGCCGCCGATCCAGCGCCGCAGGAGCTGACCTGCGACGAACGGCACGAGCAACATCAGCACGATGTCGAGCACGGCCGACCCGCTGAAGGTGACGCCCTGGGTGGACATCGTCAGCGCGACCAGCAGTGGAGTCGCGAAGATTCCGATGAGACTCGAGGCGCTGGCCGAGACGATCGAGCCGGGGATGTTGCCGCGCGCCACCGAGACGAGCGCGATGGCGGACTGCACCGTGGACGGCAGCAGGCACAGGTACAGGACGCCGAGATAGAGCGGGTCGCTCAGGATCGACGGCACGAGCGCCTTGGCGGCCAGGCCGAGCAGCGGGAAGACGGCGAAGGTCGTGGCGAGGATCGTCAGGTGCAGACGCCAGTGCTCGAGACCCTCGATGGTCTCCTGCGTGGACAAGCGCGCGCCGTACAGGAAGAACAGCAGCCCGATGGCGATCTTGGCGGCCCAGTTCACGCCGTCGAGTACGACCCCGTCGGCGGGCAGCAGAGCAGCGACGGCGACGGTGGCGAGGATGGCGAGCAGGAACGGGTCGAGCCGTCCGAGCACGGGGATCTTGGAGAGCACGAATCGACGGTACGGCAGCCGGATGTCATTACAGAAGACGGTCGCCACGTTTTCTGTAATCGCGATTCGTGATGAAATGGGGTGGTGTTCGATCCGGTGCACCTACGGAGCTTCCTGGCCGTCGAGCGGGAGCGCGGCTTCACCGCGGCCGCCCAGCGGCTCGGCCTGCGGCAGTCGACGGTCAGTCAGCACGTCGCGCGACTCGAGAAGGAGATCGGGCGCCGCCTGTTCGTACGCGACACGCACAACGTCGAGCTCACGGCGGACGGCGCCGACATGGTCGCCTTCGCCCGCGAGATCCTCGATCGCCACGATGCCGCCCGCAGGCACTTCTCGGAGTCGCCGCTCAGCGGCCGGCTGCGTTTCGGGGTCTCCGAGGACCTGGTGCTCTACGAGCTGCCGTCGATCCTCGCCGAGTTCCGGCGTAGTCATCCCCGCATCGATCTCGAACTCACGGTGGATCTGAGCGAGGATCTGCAGCGCCGTCTCGACGACAACGAGCTCGATCTGGTCTTCGGCAAGCGTCGACCGGGCAGCCGCCACGGTGAAATGATCTTCAGCGAGCGTCTCGTCTTCCTGTCCGCCCCCGATTACGTCCTCGATCCGGACGAGCCGACACCGCTGGTGTCCTATCCGTCGCCGGCCCTGACCCGCGACATCGCGCTCGAGGTCCTCCAGCGCAGTGGGCGCGGTGTCCGCGTTGCGTGCACGACCGACAGTCTCAACGGTCTGCGTGCTGCAGCGCTCGCGGGACTGGGCGTGGTGCTGCACGCCGAGCGGCTTCCACCACCCGGTCTCGTCCCGGTGCGCGATCCCCAACGATTGCTTCCCGGTGCGGGTGAGATCGAGTTCGTGCTCATGGCGCGTCGTTCCGTACTCAGCGGCCCGGAGGCGGCACTGCGGGCGGCCATCCTCGCGAATGCGGATCGTGTGCGCGTGTGACGGTGTCGCGGACGGGTATTCCTGTGCCACGCCCGCTGGGGGCGGCAATGTTCACGCCGCAGGAGGAACCGTGTCCACAGACGCGATCGTGTTGCTGAAGGAAGACCACAAGGAGATCAAGAAACTCTTCCGCGACTTCCGGAAGGCCGAGGGGGAGAAGGAGAAGGGCAAGATCGTCGACAAGATCATCGAAGCCCTCACCGTGCACACCTATCTCGAGAACGAGTGCATGTACCCCGAGGTGCGTTCCCTGCTCCCCGATCTCGAGGACGACATTCTCGAATCGTACGAGGAGCACCACGTCGCCGACGTGCTCGTCATCGAACTGGCCGGGATGAAGCCCGACGCAGAGCGTTTCGACGCGAAGACGACGGTCCTCATCGAGAACGTCGAGCATCACATCGACGAGGAGGAGGACGAGTGGTTTCCCAAGGTGCGCGAGGCGCTCGGCCGTAAGCAGTTGCAGGACATCGGTGCCCGCATGCTCGAGATGAAGGAGGGCGCCCCGCGGTCACCGGCGCAGCCGTCCGCGCTGAAGAAGACGATCGACGCGGTGATCAGCTGACGGTGTGCTGCGGCCGGGCGAGGAAGGCGCCTCGTCCGGCCCGGCTCGCCCGGTAGGCGTCGCGCCGCGTCTCGACGAGCCATCCCGGCCACGGATCGACGAATCCGGGGCAGTGGACGGTCGGATCGAATGACGGCTGCTCCGAATCCTTCTCGGGAAGGTGGCGAGTCAGCGTCAGACGTCCCGCCGCTTCCAGAGGCCCGCGGGCGGAACCCACCAGGAGAGAGAACTCGAGCGGTATCTCGAGTGCCTGCACGGAGGTCGTCGAGGACGGTTGTCGTCCGCGCGGAACGGCGGTGATCCACCGCGGCGCGGGGTCGCTGTCGGTCCGATAGGCCATGAGCGTGCTGTAGCGGGCACTCGACCACGAACGGGCCGGCAGCAGCGCCACCCGGGCCGGCAGATGAGCCGATGCGAGCAGGACGTCCCACGGGCCGGTCTTCGTGGCGAAGCGCACCGCGAGACCGAGCACGTCCGGCATGCCGTCCGGTGTGCCGATGGCCCGCGACACCCGGGCGACGACAGGAGTAGGGCGGGGAATCTGCCGCGGCCACCAGGACGACTCGAGTTCGGCAACCCCTTCGAAGGTCGCACCGCGCGGGTGGAACACGCGCGCTCCGCGCAGCGCGGATCCCACTCGGAACGGCACGGACAGCGCCGACGACAGAGCAGTCATGGGGATGGCATACCCGCGATCCGCCGGTTCAATCGCCTTCGTCACTCCTCACCCCGGCAGCGTCCGATTCGGTCACGATGAATACATGCGTTCACCGTTGCCGGATTATCTGACCGAAGTGCTCCGAGGATGCGCCGACAGTTCGGGCGCCCTCGCCGACTACATCCCGGAACTGGCGAGGGCCGACCCGGACCGGTTCGCCCTCACCCTCGTGACCGCCGAAGGTGCGGTGTACTCCGTGGGCGACGACCACACCGAGTTCACGATCCAGTCGATCTCGAAGCCCTTCGTCTACGGTCTTGCGCTGCAACAGAGAGGCTTCGACGCCGTGCTCGACGTGATCGATGTCGAACCCTCCGGGGAGGCGTTCAACGAGGTCTCGCTCGAACGCAACACGGGCCGTCCGCTCAACCCGATGATCAATGCCGGTGCGCTCGCCGCACACGCCCTGGTGCTCGACGGACGGCAACCCGAGGCCTCGGTGGAGGACATCCGTTCTCTGCTGTCGTCCCTGGCCGGTCGCGAGCTGACGATCGACGAGAAGGTCGCGTCGTCGGAGCTCGAGAACTCCTACCGCAATGTCGCCATCGCCAATCTCCTTCGGGGGTACGAGGTTTTCGAGGACGATCCGGACGAGATCGTCGAGGGGTACATCCGGCAGTGTTCGGTGACAGTGACGACCAAGGATCTCGCGATGATGGCCGCGACGCTCGCGGCGGGCGGTGTGCAACCCGTGACGTGCGAGGAGATCTTCTCGCGGGACGTGGTGCGTCAGGTGCTGTCGGTGATGGCGACCTGTGGGATGTACGACGCGGCGGGGGACTGGCTCTCCACCGTCGGTATCCCCGCCAAGAGCGGCGTGTCCGGAGGAATCATAGGAATCCTACCGGGACAGTTGGGTATTGCCGCATACTCGCCGCGCCTCGACGACCACGGCACCAGCGTCCAGGGGGTCGCCGCCTTCGGTCGTCTCTCCCGCGACATGAACTTGCATCTGATGGACGCGCCGATGGTCGCACACTCGGTGTTACGCAGAAGACATGTCATCGGCGAGGGTGACGAGTCTCTCACCCTCCTCGAGTTGCAGGGCGACCTCCAGTTCACCAGTTCCGAGGGTCTCGTGACGGCCGTGGTCGACGAGCCTGTGGAGACGAAACGCCTGGTCTTCGACCTGTCCCTCGTCCGTACCATCCTGCCGGTCGGCCGAAGGATGTTGCTGGAGATGATCGGTCGGCTCCACCGGGACGGCGTGGAGGTCGTCGTGATCGACCCCGAAGGGCATCTGCCCGAACCCGACACCGGCTACGGCTTCCGACCGCAGGTTCACACCTCGTGGGAGGACCTGGAGGCGCAGGGGTGATAGGGCATTCGGCACGAAAGTGACGTGAGGGACGGCTGTGAAGTTTTCCGGAACCACGGGTGGCGTCCACACCGAGCACTGGGCTACGGTGTCGTGCGGTGTGCCCGAGGTTGGTCGGCGAAAGACGCTCGTACCCCACGAAAGAAGATCCATTCATGCCGTTCCGTGAATCCCTCGTCGTCCCCGGAATCGTCCGGGTAGGAGGATGATGGCGTTGCTGACACGTTCGCCCTACCGCTGCCCCGGAGACGGCAGCGTGATCCACCACGCGTGCGCAGGACTGCTGACCTACTGGGAGCGTCCCGTCGAGGAGCACGTCGCCCGCACCTCGCTGGGTGACACCTACGTGCTCACCACGGGTCCTGCGACCGCACCGCCGATCGTGGTGCTCGCGGGTGGCGATCTCCCGGCGGCGGGGCTGCGTCTGCTCGCCGAGCAGTTCGGCGAGCGCCACCGGGTGGTGCTCGTGGATGTCCCGGGCCTTCCCGGTGCGAGCGCGGGCAGCCGGCCCGACAGCCGGATCCACAGCGTCTACGGCCACTGGCTCGTCGAGGTGCTCGATGCACTCGGCGTCGAGCGGATTCCCGTGATCGGTCTCGGCTGGTCGGCCTCCGTGGCCGCTGCGGTGGAGGATCTTGACCGGATCGAGAAGCTGGTGATCGCGGCGCCGCTGGGTCTCGTCCCGCGCGTCCGGTGGAACCGCGCCCTCATCCCCGGCCTGCAGTGGCGCAACGAGCCCAACTTCGAGAACACCGAGCGGTACCTTCGAGCACTCGCGGGATGCGACTACCGGCCCGACGAACAGACCCTGCGGTGGTCCTGCCGCGTCGGTGCGTATTGCACGTCGCTGACGAACATGCCCCGCATCGATCGGGCCGTGCTGCGCCGCTGGCGCGGGCGTCCGGTCGAGGTCGTCGTGGGAAGCAAGGACCCCCTCGTACAGGTGGACGCGCTGAACAAGCTGGCCGACGACATGGGTGCTCATTTCGTGGCGCTTCCCGAGGTGGGTCATCTCCTCGCGGTCGAGGCGCCGGCCGCTCTGGCGGCGACGGCCGCAGCCGCAGCGGTAACGGAGAACTGAGAACCGGGACTCGGAAGAATCCGGTCCCGGAGAGTGTAGGTCGAAAGTGGCGGTGCCGGGCTGCCCCCGACGGGCGTAGCTGTCAGTCCGGCATCGCCACTTCCGGTCACCCTCCCAGTGGAACCCGAAGGCTCGAGTACCCACACCAGGGCTGCGATAATCCCCGAATTATTACGTTTTGGTCACGGGGACGCCTACGACCGTACCACCTGAATGCTGTGTCGTTGCAGATGTGTGTACCGGCGCGTCACACATCCGCGATTACGGGGACGCGATCACATCACGCCACGGCTCTGTCGGATCACGCCACAGCCGGGCTCCAGTCGACCACCACCGACCGTGCTCCGATGTATTCCAGCAGGTCGCGGACCGGTCCGCCGAAGCGGAGCTGACGGGCGACCTCCAGTTCGTCGAGGTCGTCGCTCTCCGTGCCGACGAGGATCCCATCGATCATGCTGCGGGCCGCGGACACGACGAGCGTCTCTTCCTCGGCCACGCGGACCGGTACATCGTTCTCGCCCGCCACCGCGCCGACCGCCACGGCCACGTAGTCCCTGTCCTCGTCCGCGTCGTGATACGCGACCAGGCGGCCATGCAGCACGGACTCGGGCAGGATGCGGTCGAGCGTTACGCCCGAGGGAACGCGCTCGTCCTCGGGACGGATGCTCGGGCCGGCTGCGGCCGGTGTGGCCGGGGATGCCGTGGGCTGCGCGGCTGCGTACAGGGGTACGCGCCGAGACGTCCAGCCGAAGTAGGTTTCGCGTTGCGCATACATCGCACCTGCGCCTCCTCGATAGGACTTCGTCTCTACCTCCAGTGTGCTCCGGGCCACCGACACGTTTGTCGGTTCCGAAGGAGGGGTCGTAGGAGCTAGTCGCGCGAGGCCCGGACGCCGGGTGAGACGAGCAGTCGGCCGAGGACCGCGAAGAGCGCGAGGATCACCAGCGAGCAGATCCCGGCGAGGGCGGCACCGCCCACGACCAGGGCGTAGTCGCTGCGCGCGAGACCGTCCACGATGGGCCTTCCCACCCCGCCGAAGCTCACTGCCGCGGCGATCGTGGCGGTCGCGACGATCTGCACGGCGGCGGTGCGCAGGCCGACGAGGATCAGCGGCAAGGCCACCGGCAGCTGGGCCCGCAGCAGGATCTGGGACGAGGTCATCCCCATCCCGCGGGCGGCGTCGGTCAGCGCCGGGTCGATCCCGCGGATCCCTTCGTAGGAGTTCAACAGGATGGGTGGGATCGCGAGTGCCACCAGCGGCACCATCACCGGAACGAGCCCGATCCCGTACAGCACGACCAGCAACACGAGCAGGCCGTAGGTGGGGAGGGCGCGTGCGGCGTTCGCTGTGAGCGACACGAGCACACCGCCGCGGCCCGTGTGCCCGGTCCACAGGCCGAGCGGCAACGCGAGGAGCACGGAGATCACGAACGCGAGCAGGGTATAGCCGAAGTGCTGGGCCAGTCGCGTCGGGATCCCGGACGCGCCCGACCAGTTCGCGGAGTCGCCGAAGTATTCGGCCAGATAGTTCAGCAGCGTCGTCATCGGCGCACCTTCGAGGTGCGGTGCATCCACGGCGTGGCGAGACGCTGGACGAGCACGAGCACCGCGTCGACGACCAGTGCCATCACGACGGTCGCGATGATGCCGATGATCGCCAGATCGAGTCGGTCGAGCTGCACCGAGGCGGTGAACAACGCGCCGAAGGCACCCATGCCGATCAGCGCTCCGACGCTCACCATGCTGATGTTCGCGACCGTCGCGACCCGCAGCCCCGCGATGACCGCGGGGATCGCCAGCGGCAGGTCGACGGTGAGCAACCGGCGCGGCGTCGAGAATCCCATCGCCACCGCCGACTGGCGGACACTGTCGGGCACAGCACGCAATCCGTCGACGACGTTCGGGACGAGGCCCGCCAGCGCGTAGACGGCCAGCGGAAGGATCACGGTGGTCCGGCTGATCCCGGTGAACGCGATGAGCATGACGAAGAAGGCAAGCGACGGAATCGAATACAGGACACTGCAGACCGCGAGCACCGGGGCGTACACCCGCGGCCACCGCACGCACGCGAGGCCCAGCGGCAGAGCGAGGACGAGGCCGAGCAGCGACGAGCCGAGGGCCATGACGAGATGATCGCCGAGCAGTTCCCAGAACGTCCCGAGATAACCGGGAATCCGCAAGCTCACCGCAACTTCCGCATCGCGAGCGGAGACGGGGTGCCGGCCTCCCTGTGGTTGTGCGCCGCGCGGACCGCCGCGGTCACCTCTTCGCCACTGATCACCCCGAGCGCACGTCCGTCGTCGTCCACCGCCACGGCATGGCCCGACGGTGAGAGCACGGCCGCGTCGAGCACGACGCGCAGCGGATCCCGCCCGGGAACGAACGGCTTTCCGGCCGGCAGGAATTCCGCATCGGCACTGCCGTCTCGCCACCCCGTCGGGCGTCCGTCGTCGTCGACGACGAGAAGCCAGCCGTCGCCGACGGCGAGTTCGGCGGCATCGCGGGTGACGATCGGATCGGTGCGCAGCGGCAGGTCGGCGGACGAGAAGAACGACATGAGTCGCACACCGCGGTCGACGCCGAGGAATCCGGCGACGAAATCGTCGGCGGGGGAGGTGAGAAGCTCCTCCGGAGTCGCGTACTGGGCGAGCACCCCGCCCGGCCGCAGGACGGCCACGCGGTCGCCGAGCTTGATCGCCTCGTCGATGTCGTGGGTGACGAGCACGATCGTCTTGGCCAGCACCGATTGCAGGCGCAGGAGTTCGTCCTGCAGATCCTTGCGGACCACAGGATCGACCGCGGAGAACGGCTCGTCCATCAACAGGATCGGAGGATCGGCCGCCAGCGCGCGTGCCACACCGACACGCTGCTGCTGCCCGCCGGACAGCTGAGCAGGATAGCGTTGCGCCAGTTCTTTTCCGAGGCCGACTCGGGTGAGCACGTCCATCGCGGTCGCGCGGGCCTCCTTACGGCTCGCGCCGAGCAACCGGGGCACGGTGGCGACGTTGTCGATCACTGTGCGATGGGGGAACAGCCCGGCGTGCTGGATGACGTATCCGATGCCGCGGCGCAGGATCCGGGGATCCTCGTCCCGGACGTCGCGGCCCCCGACGAGCACACGCCCGCTCGAGGGCTCGACCATCCGGTTGATCATGCGCAACGAGGTGGTCTTCCCACACCCCGACGGCCCGACGAACACCGTCAGGGTGCCCGTCGGGACTTCCAGCGAGAGTCCGTCGACGGCGACGGTCCCGTCGGGATAACGCTTCCCGACGTTGTCGAATGTGATCACGTGGCACCGACTTCCGTCAGTTCAGATCGTTCTGCTGCAGCCACTCCTCGGCGACGACGTCGATGTCGCGACCGTCGGTGACCACCTGTCCGACCAGGACGACGAGGGTGTCGGTGGTGAGCTTGTCGGACACGGCGTCGATCTTCGCGACGTGGTCGTCGTCGAGATCGGCGCGATGCACCAGCGGGGTGACGTTCTGGGCTCCGAAGACCGATTCCGGGTCCTCCAGCGCAACAAACGGTTCGGTGCTCAGCGACGGATCGGTGGTGAAGATGTTCGCGGCCTGCACGGTGCCGTCCGAGAGCGCGCGGATGGTGATGGGGCCACCGGTGTCGGTGGGGACGAATTCGCGGAACTCGACCCCGTACACCTCACGCAGACCCACGACACCTTGCTGACGCGTCTCGAACTCGGGCGGTCCGCCGAGGACGAGTTCGCCGGCGACCGGCGCGAGATCGGCGATGCTCACAAGGTTGTAGCGCTGCGCGGTCTCCTCGGTGACGACGAGGGCGTCCTTGTTCTCACCGGGGGCGGAGGCCAGGATCTCGAGCCCGTCCGGAAGGGCTTCGGACAGGGCCGCATTGACGTCCTCCGTCGTCGAGGCGGTGCTGTCGGGGTCGACCCGCGCGAGCAGTGCGCCGTTGTACTCCGGGACGAGCGTGATGGCACCCGAGGCGACCTGGTCGTAGTAGATCTCGCGGCTGCCGATGTTGAACTGGCGGGTGACCTCCGCCCCCGTGCTCTCGAGCGCCTGCGAGTAGATCTCCGCGAGCAGGACGTTCTCCGGGAAGTTCGCCGAACCGACGACGATCGCGCCTCCGTCCGCTGTGTCTCCGGCGAGGGGATCCTCGTCTCCGCCGCCGGAACAGGCGGCCAGGGCGAATACGGACACGGCGAGAAGCGCGGTGGTGCGTGCGAAGCGTTTCACGGGTTGCTCCCTCGGATGCGGCACGGTCGGTTTTCGACTCTATCCCGGCGGATACCCACTGTGCCGGATTTGTCACGAGTGGATCACCAGTCGTCGCCGGCACGCTCCGAGGTCGTGAGGGCGAGGATGCCGCTCTCGAGACGGTATCGGCTCATCGAGTCCAGCGCGGGGGTATAGGCGTGCACGGTCACCGCCGGGACGGGACCGTCGTTGACGACCTCGTGCACGTGCCGATCGTCGAATCGACGCGTGACACCCGTCGACAGATGGGTGCGGGAGAGCGTCACGCGTTGCCCGGGAAGATCTTCCGACCACGGCTGGTCGACGGTGTCCTCCCGGACCTGTCCCTGCGCGACGGCGAATGCACCGGCACTCCCACCGTGATCGTGGATCCCGGTGCGCTGCCCGGGAAGCCAGCTCAGCAACCACACCTCGTAGTCGTCGGCGACGGCGAGCCGGGTGTACCAGCGTTCGGTCTCGTCGAAGCGGACGAGCGGACGCCAGCGGGAGACGTCCGCGGCGATGTCACGGACGATCTCGGCGAGATCGACGCGCACGGAGGGGGACAGAAGAGCAGCAGCCATCGTGGTTCCTCGAAACGGGAGCCGGACGGGATCGTAGGGTCGTCCGGGCAGGGGAAGTGGGTCGGGCCGGGATCAACGACAGGCGCGACAACCACAGAAACCACCGGCGATGCGGACGTAGTCCACATGAAGCCTGCGATGCCGCAGGGTCGCCGGAAGACGCATGTCGCTCACTTCAGCGGCCGGATGCGGCACTGTCAAGATTTTCACTCGTGTGACGTTCGGAACAACCGGGCCGGATTGCGTCGCCGTACGGGCTCGTCGCGCGCGTCGCCGAACAGCAACGGTGCTGCGTACGGGCGGTCCGAACCGAGCACGACGCGGTCGGGGCCGAGTCCGGACGCCACGGCCTCGACGATCTCGGGACCGTACGACGAGGTGTCGACGAACACTCCGGCCGACGGGACCGTCGCCGGTCCGCCGCGCGCGGCCATCCGGTCGGCGTGCAGCGGCGCGAGCCCGGCGAGCATCGCGAACCCCACGCGCAGTCCGGGGAGGCGAGGGGCCCCGTACTCGTGCCAGGCGAACCACGCGGTGTGCATCTGCGCCACGTACGACACCATCGCCGGCCACCACGGCGGAGCCGACGGATCGGCCGCGGCGGGCCCGGGATGCACGAACAGGGGAGCACCGACGCGGTCGAGTTCGTCGAGGAGCGGGGCGCACCGCGCGTAGCCGTCGGCATCCGCCAACGCGGTGGCGGGAAGCTGGAGACCGACGCAGCCCGCCCCGAGCACCTTGCGCAGCGCCGCGGGATCGGGATCGTCGACCGACGCTGCCGCCCACGCCCCGAACGGGTGCGGCAGCGCGAGCACTCCCTCGTGGTAGGCGTCGAGCAGGCCGGCCCCGTCGGCTGCGGGAAGCGTTTCGATCCCCAGCGGGCTCGACAACGACACCAGCGCCAAGTCGATGCCGTCCTGCGCCGCGAGCTCGGCCCGCCGGGCGATCGAGTGATTCTCCGGTCGCACCTCGTACGGGGGTTCACCGCCGAGGTACAGCGTCCATCCGACGAGCCGCGGCGCACGGGTGCGTGCCCGTAACGCAGCGACGAGTGGTGCCGGCCAGACGTGCTGGTGGACGTCGACGCGGGGAACGGTCATGCCGTCAGGATGGCAGACCGCCCGCCCGCTGTCCGTTGTCCGCGTCGCCTACTGTCCCGCGCCGCGGGGAACCCATCGTTCGTGCAGCTGTCCGCGCCGGATACCCGGACTCGTCCCGGGCGTCGCGAGAGCGGGGGTGGGTGCCGAGTGACGGCTTCCGACCACCGGCTGCGATCCGGATGCCGGGTCGGCGTGGAACTGCTCGCCGTACTCCGACGGGGGATCGGGCAGGCGGCGCGGCCGATCGATCCGGTACGGATCGTCGTGGTTCCTGCCGGTTCCCTTGAGCAGGCTGGTCGGCAGGTAGATGCTCGCAGTGATGCCGGCATTGGTGGACGAGTCGAAGGTCGGACGCAGACGCACCGTGATGCCGTGACGGTCGGCGAGACGTGCGACCACGAACAGACCCATTCGCCGTGCGGCACCGGATCCGGTTTCGCCTTCCGCACCCAGCCGCATGTTGATGTCGGCGAGTTCATCTGCGGGGATACCGATTCCGCGGTCGGCGATCTCGAGGAGGAGTCCGCCGTCGACGGCGCGGGAGAACGCGAACGCCACGGTGCTCTCGGGCGGTGAGGCGCGCAGCGCGTTGTCGAGGAGCTCGGCGATCATGTGGACGACGTCGGTGACGGCGCTGCCGACCAGATTGCCGTCGGGCGCATTGCCGATGTTCACGCGCTGGTAGTTCTCGACCTGGGAGACGGACGCGCGCAGGACGTCGACGAGCGGTGTGTCGGGGACCCGGCCGAGACGCTGGCGGGTGCCGGCGAGGACGAGCAGCGAGTCGCCCGTGCGCCGCATGCGGGCGGCGAGGTGGTCGAGTGCGAACAGGTTCTGCAGACGTGTCGGGTCGCGCTCTTCGTGTTCGAGCGAATCGATCAGTGCCAGTTGCTGTTCCACGAGCGTCTTGTTGCGGCGGGCGAGGGTCTCGAGCATCTCGTTGACCTGTCGGCGCAGCTGGGCCTGTTCGCCGGCCAGACGCAGGGCGCCCTCGTTCATGCTGTCGACGGCGCGCGCCACCTCGCCGATCTCCTCGCGGGTGTGGACGCGGACCGGATCGAGTGTGACGGATTCGATCTCGGCGCCGTCCTTGATCGCGGCGAGCGCGGCGGGCAGATCCTGTTCGGCGGTGCGCAGGGTGTCGTCGCGCAGTCGGCGGAGCGGTCGGACGAGCGACATCGCGATCACGATCGCCAGTCCGAGGGCGAGCGCGAGGACGATCGCGATACCGATGGCGTTCTTGAGGGCTTCGGCGCGTGCTTCGGCCGCGAGGTCGTCGAGGGTGGCCACGGCTCGGGTCGCGGAACCGGCGACCTCCTCCTGGTAGATCATGAGGCTCTCGAAGAGCGACCCGCGCAGAGCGGCGACGTTGCCCGCTTCGTTGTCGAGGTTGGCCGTGAGGCTGCGGCGATTCTCGAGCTGGGTCATCAGACCGTCGACCCGGGAGGAGTCGGCGGTCTCGTTCTCGACGAAGGTGTCACGGAGGACGGCCAGTCGCGCGGACTCGACACCGAGGGCGTTGTTCCACATGAGCAGGGCACCGTCGGTTCCGGCGCTCAGCGCGGAGTATGCGAGGACCTGGTCGAGCAGGGACCACTGGGTGTCCCACAGGTCGAGAAGTGTCGCGCTCTCGCGCTGGACGGTGGGGTCGTCCGTGGTGGTGGTGATGGCGCGGTAGGCAGCCTGGGCGCGGCTGACGAATCCTTCGGCGCGCTCGCTGGCCACGGTCGGCGCCAGGGTTCCCGACGACGCGCTGTCGAGCAGGCTCTCGCCCTCGGCGAGCATGCGGTTGATCATCGCCGCGATCTGCGGATCGAGATCCTTCGCGTCGATGTGGTCGCGCAGCGTCGCGGCGGATTCGCGGGCGACCTGGGCGCCGTTGTCGACGGGCAGTGACAGGATCGTCGCTGCCGCGGCGCCGGTGACACTGGTGGCGTAGTCGGCGAGGGTCGGCAGGATGGAGACGTTCTCGGCGGCGGCGCTGTAGGCGTCGTTCTCCTGGTAGAGGTCGTAGACGCGGAGCGAGCCGTACAGGGTCGCTGCGACGATGGGGACGGCGACGACCGCGGTCATCCTGCGCCACAGACGCCAGTTGTCCGGCGTGTACTGCCGGAATTTCCTCATGACACTCACAACGTTTCGCCCCCCGAGCCTCTCTACCTGCCTGAGTCGGCGGCCGGCCGAAACTGGACTTCGGCAAGTAAAGAACTTCGCCTTGGAAATTCGGGCCAGGGCGAATCACGGTTCGCTGCCGTCAGGACGTGGGTCAGAGTAGGTAGTACTTCGCTGCGCTCACAAGATCGCCGTCCAAGTCCGATAGCTGGTATTCGATCTTGTGTATACATCACGGTCGTGCGCTACGATGCCGCCGGAATTTCCCGTTCCGCCGGGTTTCGATGTCAGGGGGGCGCATGGATCTGCGACGGGTCGATCTCAACCTGCTCGTCGTCCTCGAAGTCCTGCTCTCCGAACGCAATGTCACGCGCGCGGCGCGGCGACTGAACATGTCGCAACCGGCGACGAGTACGGCTCTCGCCCGGTTGCGCAAGCAATTCGACGATCCGCTTCTCGTGAAGAGCGGCCGCACACTGCGTCCCACCGTGCGCGCCCAGGCGATCGTCGAACCGCTCCGCGAGGTGCTGCGGACCCTCGAGCGCTCGGTACTGGCTGCGCCCGGCTTCGATCCCGCGACGGATTCACGCACCTTCACCATCATGACCGGCGACTACGCCGCGATCACCCTCCTGCGTCTGCTGGTCCGGGGGAGCACCCCGGCCGGCATCCGTTTCGATCTGCTGCCGTTCAACGGTGCCGGTCTCGATGCCTTCCGCCGGTTCGAGATCGATCTCGCGGTGCTACCGGAACACGTGCTCGAATCCCCGGAGTTCGAGAGCTGCCGGAGGCAGGTCGTGCTGACCGACAGACTCGTCGGGGCGGTCTGGTCCGGCCACCCGTACACCGGCACCAAGCTCACCCGCGAAGTGCTCGGCCGCTACCCGCTGCTGTCCTACGCGCAGTATTCCGACGACACCAACCTCGGCCGCGCTCTGCTGCGTGCGGGGGCGGTGGCCCAGGTCGGCGCGACCAGCGGCAACCTCGCGGTGCTTCCGTACGCCCTGGAGAACACCCGCATGGTCACGTTCCTGCCCGAGCGCTTGGCCCGGCACCTCGCCGAGATGGCGTTCCTGCGCATCCTGGAACCGACCTTCCAGTTGCCGCCCCTGCGCGAATTCGCGGTCTGGCACGCCGAGCGCGATGCGGATCCCGCGCACGCCTGGCTCCGTGCGCAGCTCGACCCGATCGGACGTCGCCGCGTCGCAGCACAGGCAGGCTGACGACGACGAACGCTGCGGACCGGCCCGTTCGACGGGGTTCGATCCGCAGCGTTCGAGTGGATCCGACGAGGTCAGCGTCCCGATCGACGCTGGAGGATCACCGCGATGACCACGACGAGAATCGCGACCACTCCGACCGGCGCGACCCGCGTCGCGACCGATCCCTTCGCGTACTGCATGAGGTCGAGCGGTTCGGCCTCGGGCTGCGGGGGCGCGGCCGGGGAGGGAGTCGTCGACGGCGTGGGAGGCGTCGAGGTCATCGTAGGCGCCGGTGAGGCGCTCACCGGGCTGGGCGGAACCGACTCGTTCGGCCGCAGCTGCGCGGAGTCGTCGTCCCCGGCGCCGGGCCCGACGAATGCTCCACCGGCCGGCTCGTCGCCCGAACCCGCGGCGGTGAGCGGCGGGCTCGCCGGCACGGACTCGTTGGGCTGCGACTCGGCTGCCTCAGCGGTCGCCGCGGAGGAGGAGGACACAGAGGAGGACGTGGAGGAGGCCGCCGCTTCGGGTCCGAGCTTCTTCGACAGGCAGTCCGCGAACTGCTCGAGGATCTTCCCACCGACATCCGAGATCATCCCCCGCCCGAACTGGGCGGGCTTGCCGGTGATCTTCATGTCGGTGCTCACGATGCCGTCGGTGCGGTCGCCGTCGCCGGTGAGGGTGACGGTGATGGTCGCGGCCACCGTGCCGTTGCCTCGGGTGTCCTTCGCATTGGCCTCGATGACCGCCCGGCGGGCGCTCTCGTCCTTCTCGACGTACACGCCGGTGCCCTTGAACGTGAGCGCCACCGGTCCGAGCTTCACCTTGACGGTCCCGGTGAACGTGTCGCCGTCGACCCCGGTGAGCGTCGCGCCCGGCATGCACGGCGCGACCTTCTCCGGATTCAGCAGGGCGGTCCACACCTCGTCGACCGGGGCGGGAACGGACAGTGTGTGTTCGAGTTGCATGAGGTCCTTTCCGAACAAGTGGTCCGGGATCTCGGTGTTCGGCGTGGAGACGCCTAGACCCCGGAGGCAGTGGTGACCGCTCGTTGGGTGAGTACCCGGGCGAGGTGGCTCCGATACTCGGCGTCGGCATTCCCGTCGGTCATGGGAGCCGTGCCGTCGGTGGCGAGCTCGGCGGCCTCCCGGATCGTCTCGGCCGTCGCGGGCTTACCGATCAGCGATTCCTCGACGCCGCGTGCCCGGACCGGGACGGCTGCCATGTTAGTAAGCGCGATCCTCGCCCGTTCGATGGTGTCGCCGGACGCCTGTAGGGTCGCAGCGACCCCGACGATGGACCACTGCTGGGCCGCGCGATGGAACTTCTCGTAGCGCGCAGACCAGCCCGTGTGCTTGGGAATCCGGACCTCGACGAGGATCTCTCCGGGCTCGACCGCGGTCGTGAAGAAGTCCTGGAAGAAGTCGTCCGTCGCGATGGTGCGACGCCCGGACGGACCGGCCACGGTGAAGGTCGTCTCGAGCGCCACGGCAGGCGCCGCGAGATCCCCGGCCGGGTCGGCGTGCACGAGCGACCCGCCGAACGTGCCGCGGTGCCGGATCTGGGGATCGGCGACGGTCGCCGTCGCCTCGGCCAGCAACCGTGCGTGCTCCGCGACGAGCGGGTCGTGCAGCACATCGTGGTGGGTGGTGGTCGCGCCGATCACCAGGGCGTCGCCGTCGTCGCGGATGCCCCGCAGTTCGGGGATCCTGCCGAGGTCGACGAGCACGGTCGGTGCCGCCATCCGCAGGCGCAGGACGGGCATGAGGCTCTGCCCACCGGCGATGACCTTCGCGTCCTCACCGGCCTCGGTCAGCGCGGCGACCGCTTCGTCGACGCTCGACGGGGCGACGTAGTCGAACGGGGCCGGTATCATTTCGTGCCTCCTCGGGCGTCGCGGAGCGCGTGCCAGATCCGCATCGGTGTACAGGGCATCTCGACGTCGGTGACGCCGAACGGCCGGACCGCGTCGAGTACGGCGTTGACGACGGCCGGGGTGGAGGCGATGGTTCCTGCCTCGCCGACACCCTTGACACCCAGCGGATTACCGGGTGCCGGAGTGTCGGTGCGATCGGTGACGAAGGGCGGCAGATCCACCGCGGTGGGTAGCAGATACTCGGCGAACGACGAACTCAGCAACGTGCCCGACTCGTCGTGCACCGCTTCCTCGTAGAGGGCCTGGGCGATACCCTGGGCGAGTCCGCCGTGCACCTGACCCTCGACGATGAGCGGATTCACGACGTGCCCGACGTCGTCGACGCACACGTACTTGCGGATCCGCGCGTGCCCCGTCTCGGTGTCGACCTCGATGGCGCACAGGTGGGTGCCGTGCGGGAACGAGAAGTTGTCGGGATCGTAGGTCGCCTCGGAGTCGAGGTTCGGTTCGACACCGTCGGGCAGGTCGTGCGCGGCGAACACCGCGAGCGCGACGTCGGTGAGCCCGACGGACTTCGAGGTGCCCTTGACGCGGAACTGTCCTGCCTCGAAATCCAGATCGTCCTCGGAACATTCGAGCAGGTGTGCGGCGATCGGCCGGGCCTTGGCGACCACCTTCTCGGCGGCCTTCACGACCGCGATGCCGCCGACGGCGAGCGAGCGGGAGCCGTAGGTGTCGAGACCGCGCGGTGAACTCTGCGTATCGCCGTGCAGGATCTCGATGTCCTCGAACGGGATTCCGAGCCGGTCGGCGACGATCTGGCTCCACGCCGTCTCGTGGCCCTGACCGTGGGCGGACGAACCGGTGACGACCTCCACCTTGCCGGTGGGGAGCATGCGGATCGCGGCGTGCTCCCAGCCGCCGGCGCCGTAGGAGAGTGAACCGAGCACCCGCGACGGGGCCAGGCCGCACATCTCCGTGAACGTGGAGACACCGAGACCGAGCTGCACCGGGTCGTTGCGCTCGCGTCGTTCGGTCTGCTCGCGCCGTAATGCGTCGTAGTCGAACAACTCTCGGGCCTTGGCGGTCGCGGCCTCGTAGTTGCCCGAGTCGTAGGTCAGGCCCGCGACGGTGTCGAACGGGAACTCCTCGTGCTTGATCCAGTTCTTCTCGCGGAGCTCGAGGGGATCCATGGACAGTTCGACGGCGAGCTCGTCCATGATGCGTTCGATCGCGAAGGTGGCCTCGGGGCGTCCGGCGCCGCGGTAGGCGTCGGTGGGCACCTTGTTGGTGAACACGTTGGTGCAGGCGAACCGGTACGAGTCGAACTTGTAGATGCCGTTGAACATGAACGCGCCGAGGATCGGCACACCCGGGGTGACGAGACGCAGGTAGGCGCCCATATCGGCGAGCAGTTCCACCTTCAGGCCCGTGACGGTGCCGTCGCGGCGCGCGGCGAGGGTCAGCTTCTGGACCTGGTCGCGGCCGTGGTGCGCGGCGAGCATCGACTCGCTGCGCGTCTCGGTGTACTTGACGGGCTTGTGTAGGCGACGCGCGATGAGGAGCGTGAGCACCTCCTCCGGCGTGACCTGCAGCTTGCCGCCGAAACCACCGCCCACATCGGGGGCGATGACGCGCAGTTTGTGCTCGGGGAGACCGAGGGTCATCGCGAGCATCAGCTTCAGCACGTGCGGGACCTGGGTCGCCGACCACATGGTGATCTGCGAGGCGGTGGGGTCGACGACGACCGATCGCGGTTCCATGAAGGCCGGGATGAGCCGCTGCTGCCGGAAGGTCCGTTCGACGACCACCTCCGCGTCGCGGATCGCGTCCTCGACGTTGCCGCCGCTGCCGGCCTCGGCGGAGTCGAACACCCATGTCGCGCTGACGTTGGTGCCGAGATCGGGGTGGACGAGGTCGCCGTCCTGCGTCGCGCTCCCGAGATCGAGCACGACCGGCAGGTCCTCGTAGTCGACGTCGATCGCGTCGAGGGCATCGTGGGCCTCGTATGCGCTGCGGGCCACCACGACTGCGACGGCCTCACCCGCGAACCGCACGGTGTCGACGGCCAGGGCCGGGGCGTTCGGGGTCTTCATGTCCTCGGTGATCGGCCACGCGCACGGCAGGCTGCCCTGCTCCTCGGCGAGGTCGGCGCCCGTGTAGACGGCGACGACCCCCGGCTTGCCCCGGGCCTCGGAGACGTCGAGTCCGGTGATGCGGGCGTGCGCGATCGGGCTGCGCAGGATCGCGGCGTGCAGCATCCCAGGGAGCACGATGTTGTCGGTCCAGCGCGTGCGGCCGGTGATGAGGTGCTCGTCCTCCTTGCGGCGGCGTGCCCGGCCGAGTTCGGATTCGCCGGTGCCCTCGTCGGTGGTGGGATCCACGGTGCTCGTCATCGTCATACCTCCTGCGTGGCGGCCGGGTTCTCGCGCAGTCGCTGAGCGGCGTCACGCGCAGCGGCCACGATGTTCTGGTACCCGGTGCAGCGGCACAGATTTCCTTCGAGACCGTGCCGTACGTCCTCGTCGCTCGGATCGGAGTTCTCGGAGAGCAGATCGATGGTCGCCATGATCATCCCGGGCGTACAGAAGCCGCACTGCAGGGCGTGCTTCTCGCGGAACGCCTCCTGGACCGGATGCAGGCTGCCGTTCGTGGTGAGCCCTTCGACGGTGGTGACCGAGTGTCCGTCGGCCTGTACCGCGAGCATCGAGCACGACTTGACGCTGCGGTCGTCGAGCAACACGGTGCAGGCGCCGCAGTTGCTCGTGTCGCAGCCGACCACCGTGCCCACCTTCCCGAGTCGATCTCTGAGGTAGTGGACGAGAAGCAGTCGCGGTTCCACGTCGTCCGTGTACTGCGTTCCGTCTACGGTGACAGTGATGCGCATCGATCCTCCAAGTGCCTCGCGTAGCGCAGTGATACAGATCACTGACACTCTGCTGCATATCGCGCGTCGAAAGGACCCGAATCGCCGAAATCGCCTTTGGGCTCGCGTCGATCGGAGGCGGGATCGTCACGAGACACGCCGGCTGGTCGAGGCGGAGGGCGCCAAGGAACATCTGGTGCACTACACGACCAGCAAGCACGCCCTCGTCGGGATGGCGCGGGCCTTCGCCGCCGAACTCGGACAGCACGACATCCGGGTCGACAGCATCCACCCGGGCGCGGTGAACACCCCGATGGGATCCGGTTCGATGCGCGACCGCATCGCCCAGACCGCCGAGAGCAACCCCCGGCTCGGCGGCATGACCATGCCCTTCCTGAACAAGTACATGGCCGAGGCGGACGAGATCGCGAACATGGTCGCCTCGCGTCCGACGAGTCCGTCTTCGTCACCGCCCAGAGCTTCGCGATCGACGGTGGTGCTCAGTACTTCTGAGCGCCGATGTGCTCCTCGTGGGCGTGGATCGGTCCGCGTGTCTCCGCGAGGCGGCCGCCGCCCCCGCCCCAGCGCAGCGCGATGATCTCCGCGGCGATCGACACCGCGGTCTCCTCCGGGGTGCGGGCCCCGAGATCCAGACCGATCGGCGACGACAGGCGCGCCAGTTCCTCCTCGGTCAGTCCCGTCTCCCGCAGACGCTCCATCCGGTCGTCGTGTGTGCGGCGCGACCCCATCGCCCCGACGTAGGCCACGTCGAGCCGTAGGGCGACTTCGAGGAGCGGCACGTCGAACTTCGGGTCGTGGGTGAGTACCGTGATGACGGTGCGGGCGTCCACACGTCCGGCCTCGGCCTCGGCCGCGAGATAGCGGTGCGGCCAGTCGACGATCACCTCGTGGGCGCCGGGGAAGCGGGCCTCGGTGGCGAACACCCCGCGCGCGTCGCACACCGTCACCGTGTAGCCCAGGAACGAGCCGAGCCGGGCCATCGCCGACGCGAAGTCGATCGCCCCGAACACGATCAGCCGCGGCGGGGGCTGGAAGACGTTGACGAACACCGACATCCCCTCGCCGCGACGCTCACCGTCGGTGCCGTAGTGAAGGGTGCCCGAGCGTCCCACCTCGAGCAGGCCGCGCGCGTCGTCGACGACGGCGTCGTACATGCGGGACGAGGCGAGCTGTCCGTCGGCGCGGTCGCGCCACACGACCATCCGTCGTCCCCGTAACGCCGGGTCGGGATGGGCGGTGACGGTCGCGAGCGCGACGGGTTCGCCCGCGCGGACGGAGTCGAGCAGGTCGGTGAAGGCGGGGAAGGACGCGGCGTCGATCCGTTCGACGAAGACGTCGATGATGCCGCCACAGGTCAGGCCGACGGAGAACGCGTCGTCGTCGGAGACCCCGTAGCGTTGCAGCACCGGCTGCCCGCTGTCGATGACCGACCGGCCGAGTTCGTAGACGGCGCCTTCGACGCACCCGCCAGAGACGCTGCCGGTGACGGTGCCGTCCTGCGCGACCAGCATCGATGCACCCGGCCCCCGGGGCGCCGAACGGAAAGTCGAGACCACGGTGCCTACCGCGACGGCCTCCCCGTCCCGGTACCGCCGGTCGAGCTCGTCCAGAATTTCACGCACGCCGAACCTCCTCGAGAAGTTCTTCCAGTGTCGCAAGGCTGTGTCCCGCGAGCAGACGATCGATGTGCGGCAGGGCCGCGGAGATACCCGACTGGATCGGTTCGTATCCGGCGCCGCCGGCGTGCGGGTTCACCCACAGCACGCGGTGCGCGAGGCGATGCAGCTGCGCCATGCGTTCCCCGAGCTGCGAGGTGTCGCCGCGCTCCCAGCCGTCGGAGAAGATCACCACCACCGCGCCGCGCGCGAAACCTCTGCGCCCCCAGCGGTCCAGGAACGCGCCGAGCGTGTCGCCGAGACGTGTCCCGCCCGCCCAGTCCGGTACCGCACGCGAGGCCCCGGCGAGCGCGATCTGCGGGTCGCGGGCACGCAGCGCACGCGACAGGCGGGTCAGCCGCGTGCCGAGGGAGAACACCTCGGTGGACGACGGCGCGGCACGCGTGACGACGTGCGCGAACCGCAGGAGCGCGTCGGCGTAGGGACTCATCGAGCCGGATACGTCGATCAGCAACACCACCCGGCGCGGTCTCGTCGCTCGTGCCCGGTGCCGCGGCCGGACGGGTTCGCCTCCGCCCGCCAGCATGTCGCGCAGGGTGTGCCGCGGGTCCACCGGCCCGCGGCGGGAGGGCTTCGACCGCAATCCCCGACGCGTCGGGGGTCGGGGCTGCAACCGCGCGAGCAGTTCGGCGAGGTGAGCGCGTTCGGCGGTCGTCAATTCGGCCACGTCGCGGTGCCGGAGGACGTCGGTGTCGTCCGCCGCGACCTGCAGGCGTGGCGCGTCGTCACCGGAATCACCCTCGGCGCCCTCGCTGCGGGACAGCGCGGCGATCCGTGCGGTGCGGGTGCGTTGCCCGTGGGTACGCGAGCCGGTGGGGACGGTGTCGCCGAACCAGTGGACGAAGACCACGTCGTAGCGGGCCGTGTCGTCCGGTGTGCGGCACAGCGTGGCGCGGCCTGCCCAATAGACCTGCACGGGATCCCCGACGTCGACGTGTGCGAGGGCGTCGAGATAGGTGGCGGTGGCGTCGAGGGCGACGGGCAGACCGGCGGCGGCGAGGGCGCGGCAGAAGCCGGCCAACCCGGCGACCGGGCCGGGGGCGGTCGTCATCCGGCCCTCGAGAGGTCGAGTCCGGCGCGGGTGACCCGGTCGATGTCCTCGCGGTACTTCAGTACGGCACCGAGTGTCGCCGCAGCGGTCGCTGCGTCGAGGACGTCGCGGTCGAGGGCGACCAGTGCGCGCGCCCAGTCGAGGGATTCGGCGATCCCCGGTGGCTTCAGGAGGTCCTGTTCGCGGAACGAGCGCACCGCGCGGGCGATCTGCTCGGCGAGCGGGTGCCCCAGACCGGGCAGCCGCCGCTGCAGGATCGCGACCTCGCGTTCGAGATCGGGATGCTCCACCCAGTGGTACAGACAGCGGCGCTTGAGTGCGTCGTGCACCTCGCGGGTCCGATTGGAGGTGAGCACCACCAGCGGTGGGACCTCCGCGCGGATCTCGCCCAATTCGGGGATCGTCACCGCGTTCTCGTCGAGCAACTGGAGTAGGAAGGCCTCGAACTCGTCGTCGGCGCGGTCGATTTCGTCGACGAGCAGCACGCACGGTGAGTCGGTGAGCGCCTGCAGCAACGGGCGGACGAGGAGATAGCGCTCCGTGTAGAGGGAACGCTCGGCGGTGTCCGCATCGAGCACACCGTCGCTCGCCGCTTCGAGCGAGCGCAGATGGAGCAACTGCCGGGGAAAATCCCAGTCGTAGAGGGCCTGCGAGGCGTCGATGCCCTCGTGGCACTGCAACCGGACCATCGGCAGATCCAGGGCCTGAGCGAGAGCCGCTGCGAGCGAAGTCTTCCCGGTTCCGGGTTCGCCTTCGCAGAAGAGCGGCCGGCCCATACGCATCGCAAGGAAGACGACGGTCGCCAGTCCGTCGTCGGCGAGATATCCCGTGGTCTCGAGAGCAGCCGAGAGTTTCTCGGGTGAATCGATACGTGTTGCGTCGCCGGTCATGAAGCGAGCCTAGATGCTCACCCGCCTCCCGACCGGCGACTGCGACAACTATCGGATCAACCGTCGGCGTGCGCGAGCGGCGCGAACTCGCCGGTGAACAGTGTTGCGCATCCGGGGCACAACGTCGGATCGATGGCCCAGCCGTTCATCTGGGCATAGAGCTCTGCCTGCAGCTTGCTCTGTGCGGCAGTGCGGTAGCAGTGATCGCAATGGTCGCAACGGAAGACCCACCGGCCACCGGAGATCGGGTCGCGGTGCGGCGTCATGTCCACCTCGATATCAACAACTCGGTATCCGCGAATCGATGTCGTGGAATGGTCGGATCGTGCCGGTTCCTCTCAGGGAACCGACTTGCCCATGACGCGGGCCCACCATCCGTCCAGCGGGCTCGGATCGGGCCAGCGGATCGTGTCGTCTGCGATGTGATTGGGCCGGGATGCCATGTCCTGCTGTCCCTGTCCGGTATTCGGTGAATCGTGCTGTGCGTTGCGCACTGAGGTCACCCCTTATTGCTATCGGTGCGTCATTGGCGGACGCACTCCTACGCACCTCTGAGGCGTTCTTGAATCTTAGCCCGGTTCTACTGAACCGGCCCGGTCTTTCTGCTGTTTGCACAGGTAGAGGAGGTCTAGGAAGTATGCGGCGGGGGAGGGGGTCTGCTGTCCAGGGTGGAGCGCAGACGGTCGTTGTCCTCCTTGAGGGCCGCGTTGTTCGCCTCGAGTTCGAGGATCCGGGCGATTCCGGCGATATTGATTCCGGAGCCCACCAGTTCGACGATCCGTTGGACGATCTCGAGATCGTTGTCGCTGTAGCGGCGCGTCCCACCCGCTGTGCGTGCGGGGTTCAGCAGCCCTCGACGTTCGTACAGGCGCAAGGTCTGCGGGTCGAGTCCCGACAGTTCGGCGGCCACCGAGATGCCGTAGACCCCGCGCCGGGCGCGTAACGGATCTGGCGTCATCGTTTCCTCCGGAGTCGGTCTTCTCGGGTCGCGCTGCGGTCACCCGCGACTTGACCGAACCTTATCACAGGTCCATAATAAATCTGTGTCTACGGACGCAGATAATCAACAAAGCGTGGCCGTCACGAACGGCCGGACAGTCGGAGGTGACAGACCGATGTTGATGCGCACCGACCCCTTCCGCGATATCGATCGCTTCACGCAGCAGGTGCTCGGCACCATGGCACGGCCCGCGGTGATGCCGCTCGATGCATGGCGAGAAGGCGACCGTTTCGTCGCCGAGTTCGATCTCCCGGGCGTCGACGCCGACTCGATCGACCTCGATGTCGAACGCAACGTGCTCACCGTGCGCGCGGAACGTCCGGAAGTCGACCGGGACAAGGAATTCGTCTCGACCGAGAGGCCGCGAGGCATCTTCACTCGTAGGCTGTTCCTCGGTGACACCCTCGACACCGATCGGATCGAAGCGCAGTACCGCGGTGGTGTTCTACGCGTGACGATTCCGGTCGCAGAGAAGGCGAAGCCCCGCAAGATCTCGGTGATCGACGCGGAGACGAACGGCCAGGCCGCGATCGAGAAGTGAACCGCTACGGCGAACCGGACCCGGGATGATTCCCGGGCCCGGTTCGGCTGCGTCCACTACGGTTTCAGGCAGATCTTGATGGCGCCGTCCTGCTTCTTCTGGAAGATCTCGTACGCGTGCGGTGCGTCGTCGAGCGGGAGGCGGTGGGTCGCGAAGTCGTCGACCCCCAGCGGATCCTCGTCGGTCAGCAGCGGCAGGATCTCCGGGACCCAGTTCAACACGTTGGCCTGACCCATGTGGAGACGGATCTGCTTGTCGAACAGGGTGAGCATCGGCATCGGATCCGCCGCCCCGCCGTACACACCGCTCAACGAGATCGCGCCACCACGCCGCACGACGTCGATCGCGGTGTACAGCGCGTGGAGACGGTCCACTCCGGCCTTCTCCATGAACGGCTCGGCGATCGCCGACGGCAGGAAGCCGGCGGCACTCTGGGCGAGCTTCGCGACGGGCGAGCCGTGCGCCTCCATACCCACGGCGTCGATCACCGAATCGGTGCCGCGCCCGTTCGTCATGTCACGGATCATGTCGCCGGGATTGTTGTCGACCTCGCGCAGATCGACGACCTCGATGCCGCGGGAGGCCGCGCGGGCCAGTCGCTCGGGGACCATGTCCACGCCGATCACGCGGGCACCCTTGTGCACCGCGATGCGGGCGGCCATCTCTCCGATGGGGCCGAGGCCGAGCACCGTGACACTTCCGCCGTCGGGGATCTCCGCGTACTCGACGGCCTGCCACGCGGTGGGCAGCACGTCGGAAAGGTAGACGAAACGGTCGTCGGCCGGCCCTTCCGGGACCTTGATGTGGGTGGCGTCGGCATGGGGGACGCGCAGATATTCGGCCTGCCCGCCGGGCACGCTGCCGTAGAGCTTCGAGTAGCCGAACAGTGCGGCGCCGGTGCCCTCCTCACGGACCTGCGTGGTCTCGCACTGCGAATGCAGGCCGTGGGAACACATGAAGCACTGGCCGCAACACACCTGGAAGGGGATCACCACCCGGTCGCCGGGCTTCAGCTTCGTGACGCCGGAGCCGACCTCCTCGACGATGCCCATCGGTTCGTGACCGAGAATGTCGCCGGGAGTCATGAAGGCTCCCAACACCTCGTACAGGTGCAGGTCGGAGCCGCAGATGTTGGTGGTGGTGACGCGGATGACGGCGTCACCGGCCTCCTGGATCGTCGGATCGGGCACCGTATCGACGCTCACGTTGCGGCGCCCTTGCCATGTCACTGCCTTCATGTCGCTCCTCGGTTCCTCGGGTGCAGGAATGTCGGGCCGTGCCCGGCACGTGTCCCTCGATGCCTACCCCCGCTCGGCGCGGGCAAACGCTGCCCGCGAGCGGGTCCCTGCCGCGCCGCACATGTTTGCGCGTGCCGGAGGAGAGGTATGTCGCCACAGAATCGAATCACCGCGACACATGTCTGTGGCCGCTCTTGCGGGAGCGCAGCCGCACAGAAGGAGGTCAGGTGACCACTTCGGACCCCGAACACCACGGAAGCCAGGATCCCGATTCGTGGTCGCGATCTTCGGCATCCTGTCCTGACGGTTCGGCCCGAGCCGCCCCGCGGAGTTTCTCGTCAGCGTCCGCGACGCGGTAGCCGCACGACCTGCACGAAGAATTCGTCGATCTGCTTCACGGCACCGATGAACTGGTCGAGATCGACCGGCTTGGTGACGTACGCATTGGCGTGCAGCTTGTAGCTGCGGAGAATGTCCTCCTCGGCCGACGAGGTCGTGAGCACCACGATCGGGATGTCGGACAGTTCCGGATCGGACTTGATCTTCGTCAGTACCTGCCGGCCATCGTACTTCGGCAGGTTCAGGTCGAGCAGGATCAGATCCGGGCGCGGCGCACCCTCGTGGTCGCCCCGGCGGTACAGGAAGTCGAGTGCTTCCGCCCCGTCGCGGACGACGTGTAGGGCGTTGCCGATCTTGTTGTCCTCGAATGCTTCACGGGTCATCAGCTCGTCGCCGGGATCGTCCTCGACCAACAGGACGTCCACCGGTCGGGCAGCGGGATAGGTCACGATCGTGCTCCTCATGACGTTGTCCCCTGCTTCTGCTCGACGGGGCGTGATGCGGTTCCGAGGGTGAAGCAGATTCGAGTGCCCTCGGTATGAGTATCGCCGTACTCGGTGTCGATCCAGATTCTTCCCGCGTGATACTCGACGATTTTCTTGCTCAGCGCCAGTCCGATACCGGTGCCCTGGTAATCGTCGCGAGGATGCAGCCGCTGGAAGATGACGAACACCTTCTCGGCGTACTCGCTGTCGATCCCGATGCCGTTGTCGGTGACGCAGAAGTGCCACCGCGGACCGTCCGACTCGTCCTCGGCCTTTTCGCACTCGATCCTGATCACCGGGGTGCGATCGGGATGGCGGAACTTGATGGCGTTGCCGACCAGGTTCTGCCACAGCATCGTCAGCAGAGTGGGGTCACCGGTGAGCTCGGGGAGGTCGTCGGGGCGTTCGATCTGCGCCTGTGACTCCTCGATGGAGGCGGAGAGGTTGAACAACGCCTTCTCGAGCGGTCGGCCGAGGTCGACCCGGACGTAGGCGTCGTGGACGCGTCCGACCCGGGAGAAGGCGAGCAGATCGCTGATCAGCACCTGCATCCGTTTCGCGCCGTCCACGGCGTATTCGACGTACTGTCGTCCACGATCGTCGAGGACGTCGCCGTACCGTTTCTCGAGCAGCTGGCAGAAGGACGCGACCTTCCGCAGCGGTTCCTGCAGGTCGTGCGATGCGACGTAGGCGAACTGTTCGAGTTCGGTGTTCGAGCGGCGGAGTTCCTCGGCCTGGGCATCGAGATCCTCGGTCTGTTTCGCGAGCAGGGTCTGCTGCTTCCGGGAGTCCGCCAACGCGTCCGCGATACGACCGCGCATCGTCTCGACGTCGAGGGCGAGTGCCCGGATGTCCTTCGGTCCCTGGGGGTATATGTGCTGGTAGAAGTTCTCCTCCAGCGCGACCCGGCGACTGGCGTTGCGGAGTTTGCTGAGCGGCACGGCGACGAGATTGTGGACGAGGGCCACCATCGCGAGGCCGGTGAGGATGAACGTGATCACCATGGCGATCAGGACCGAGTTGCGGATCGTCCGGGACTGCACGAGATCGTCGAGGTTCTCTTCGAGCACACGGGAGAGCGCGTTGTTCTCCTGGACGAACATCGACCGGATCTCACCGAAGGTCAGCCGGTCCTCCTCTGCCAGGTTCGCATCGACGGGGCGCGGCTGCCCGGGCACGACTGTGGCGATGATCGGCTCTGCATATTGTGTCTGCCACTGCCGGGCGGTGGCGTCGATGGAGTCGATGTCGGCGAGGAGCTCGGGATGGTCGGCGAGGAGTTCACGGAGGCGATCGAGGGCGACCTGCTGATCGGCTCGGCCGGCGCGATACGGCCCGAGGAAGATCGGGTCGGTCGTGAGCGCATACCCGCGGACCGCGGTCTGCTGATCGAGCAATGAGCGCTGCAGCCGGTAGGACTCCGTCATCGCGGGGTGGATCCGCCCGGTCACCTCGTCGGTGATCTGCACGGTGCGCTGGATGAAGATTCCGCCCACGATCGAGCCGAGGACGGCGAAGACCGCGAGGACCGCGAACGCGACCTGGAACCAGCTCTGCACGACCAGCCGCGACGAGAACCGCTCGATGCGCGGTTCGGGAACCGAAGGATCCCTCATCGCCGCACCGTCGCTCCGACCTCGGCGGAACGCACGATACCGATCACATCCACCCCAGCTTCCCGGCCCGTGCCCGATTCGCGCCTACGGGCGACGAATCCCGACGGCGGTGCGGTCCCGAACCTGTCGGTCTGCGAACACACGTATGGACGGGCTGTCTGTTGAACCCGAATGCGAACTGTAGCCGACCGGTGGAGCCGTTCCGATCCGGCCACGGGCCGAACCGGCTGCACCGAGTGCCGGAACGCGACTAGGGTCGGTCGCATGACACGACGAGTGAGCGTGTGGGGTGGCGCGTTCTGGCTCAGTCGGAAGGTTCGCGAGCAGGCGCTCGATGCAGCCCGCGAACTGGAGGAGCTCGGGTACTCCCGGTTGTGGACGTCCGGCGGATTCAAGGACGGCTTCCCCTCCGTCTACGGTGAACTGCTCGCGGCGACGACGACGCTCGAGCTGGCGAGCGGCATCATCAGCATCTGGCACGCCGACCCGGAGACCACGGCGGCTGCGGTCGCCGATCTGGAGTCGCGGTATCCCGGTCGTTTCCTGCTGGGCGTCGGAACGAGTCACGCTCCCGTCGTCGACGCGCGGGAGAACACCAGCTACACCAAGCCCTACAGCCGGATGGTCGAGTACCTCGACGGCCTCGATGCGGCATCGACGCCGGTGCCCACCGATCGCAGGGTTCTCGCGGCGCTCGGCCCGCGCATGCTGAAGCTGTCCGCCGAGCGCGCGGCAGGAGCCCACCCGTACTTCGTGCCGTCCGAACACACGGCGATCGCGCGCGAGACCCTCGGCTCGGAGCCGTTGCTCGCCCCCGAGGTGGCCGTCGTCCTCGAAACCGACGAGACCGTTGCGCGCGGCATCGCCCGCGAGTACATGCGCGGCTATCTCGCGCTGCCGAACTACTCGAACAACCTGCGTCGCCTCGGGTACACCGACGAGGACCTCGCCGACGGTGGCAGCGACGGCCTGATGGACGCGCTCATCCCGTGGGGTGATCTCGACAGCGTCGTCGCCGGCATCGAGAAGCACTACGCCGCCGGTGCCGACGAGGTCGCCATCCAGGTGCTCACCGCGGATCCGTTCACCTTCCCGAGCGAGGAATACAGGCAGATCGCGTCCGCGCTGCTGAGCTGAGGCCACCGAACCCCGAGGTCACCGAACCCCGAGGTCACCGAACCCCGAGGTCACCGGATCGGTGTGGCCGCTCAGATCGGCCGCACCGTGAGGATCTGGGACATCGTGCCGATCGGGCCGGTCGCATCGTGCAGCACCGTGCTCGTCAGGCCGATGCCGTCGGTGCCGAACGAGACCGACGTATCGAAGCCGACCCATTCACCGCGGGGTTCGGCGAACAGGTGCGCGGTCAGGTCGACGTTGGGGAAGGCGACCGTTCTCGGATCGGCACGCACCGCCATGCCGTTGGCGATGTCGAACAGGCCGGCCGTGGCGGCGAGATCGCTGACCTTCTCGCCCTCCACGAGCGGGAGACCGGTGCGCACCCAGAACGAGGCCCGTCCGGGTGCGGTCGAGACGCGGCGCACCTCCACCGAGTCGATGAATCCTCCCGGCCACAGCGTCGTCGGGTCCCAGGGTTCGCAGTCCTCGGGCGTCGGAATCGGCTGCAGCGTGGTGCCGGCGATCTCCGCGGTGGGGCGGGTCTGCATCAGCCACGCGCGGGCACGCACGATCGCGCGCCCGTCGTAGGCGAGGGTCGCTTCCACGAGTTCGATGGTGCGTCCGGGCCGCAGGACCTCGACCGTCGTGACGACGGGACCGACGGGCACGGTGCCGAGGATGTCGTACGACAGGCGTCCGATCGTGAGGTCGTCGTCGCGCCGCGCGTCGCGGTCGCATTCGACGACGTGGGCGATCAGCCCGAGAGCGGGAGCGATGTGCTGCTCCGCCTCGTTCCACGCCCCACCGACATGTTCGGTGGCGCGGAAGGAGGTCGGGCCGAGTCGTTCGAAGTAGCTCATGCGGTCTCCGTTCGTGACGGCTCTGCCGCGAGAGCCGAGGGGGTCGCGGCGAGAGCTGCCAGTGCCATGCGTCGCAGCACCGCGCGGGTGCCTTCGGGGGAACGCGGGTCGGCGCTGTGCGGTGTCGAGTTGATGAGTCCGAAGGTCGCGTGCGCCATCGTGCGCGCATCGGATTCGGGCAGTGCGGGGTCGATGCGGCGCAGGGCTTCGACCCAGATCTCGACGTAGCGACGCTGGGTCACCCTCACCTCCCGCTGCCCCTCGTCGGGGAGGGACGTGAACTCGCGGTCCTGCACGCGGATGAGATCGGGCTCGCCCAGCGCGAAGTCGAGATGGAAGTCGACCAGGCCCTCGAGGGCGTCGCGCGGGTCGGGCGTCGTCTCGGCGACCTGCGTGCCACCTGCGAGGAGGCGGCGGCTGATCTCGACGAGGATCTCGACGAGCAGGGCGTCCTTGTTGGGGAAGTGTCGGTACACGGCGGGACCGCTGATCCCCACGGCCGCACCGAGATCCTCGAGGCGGACCCCGGGGAATCCGCGTTCGGCGATCAGGTGCGCCGCGGCACGCAGGAGGTCCCGTCGGCGTTCCGCCTTGGCGAGGCTACGCCGCGTCGGGCGTCCCGATGCGGTCGAGACGTCGATCGCGGACTCGGTCATGAAAATCTCCGCTCGGTGTGGTCTGGACAACTCGGTTAATCATAACTAACCTAGATTTCAGTTAATGGCGATTAGTCGATCTACCGAGGATGGTGTCCGTGACAACCGCTGAGACGGCCTCGACAACCAGCCGCGACCAGCACGAACAGCTGGTCGGAGAGCTCCGAGACAAGCTCGCTGCCGCAGCCCTGGGTGGCAGCGAGAAAGCCCGGGAGCGGCATGTCGCCCGCGGCAAGCTGCTTCCCCGCGACCGCGTGGACGAACTGCTCGACACGGGCAGCCCGTTCCTCGAACTGTCGCCCCTCGCCGCCGACGGCATGTACGACGACGAGTGCCCCGGCGCCGGCATGATCGCCGGCATCGGCCGCGTCGCCGGCCGCGAGTGCGTGATCGTCGCGAACGACGCCACCGTCAAGGGGGGCACCTACTATCCGATCACGGTCAAGAAGCACCTGCGGGCGCAGGAAGTCGCGCTGCAGAACAACCTGCCGTGCCTGTACCTCGTCGACTCCGGTGGCGCCTTCCTGCCGCGGCAGGACGAGGTCTTCCCCGACCGCGAGCACTTCGGCCGCATCTTCTACAACCAGGCCACCATGAGCGCCAAGGGGATTCCGCAGATCGCCGCGGTCATGGGCTCGTGCACCGCCGGCGGCGCCTACGTCCCCGCGATGAGCGACGAGGCCGTCATCGTCCGCAACCAGGGCACCATCTTCCTCGGTGGCCCGCCGCTGGTGAAGGCCGCGACCGGCGAGGTCGTCACCGCCGAAGAGCTCGGCGGCGGCGACCTGCACTCGAAGGTCTCCGGCGTCACCGACCACCTGGCCGAGGACGACCGCGACGCGCTGCGCATCGTGCGAGACATCGTCTCCACCTTCGGTCCGCGCAACCCGCGTCCGTGGGACGTCGAACCCACCGTCGAACCCGAGGCCGACCCCACCGAGCTGTACGACGTGGTGCCCACCGACTCGCGCATCCCCTACGACGTGCACGAGGTCATCGACCGTGTGGTCGACGGCGCCGGCGGTGACGGCCATGGATCCAGCAGCTTCCACGAGTTCAAGGCCGAATACGGCAAGACTCTCGTCACCGGCTTCGCACGCATCCACGGCCACCCGGTCGGCATCATCGCGAACAACGGCGTTCTCTTCGGCGAATCCGCCGTCAAGGGAGCGCATTTCATCGAACTGTGCGACAAGCGCTCGATCCCGCTGGTGTTCCTGCAGAACATCTCCGGCTTCATGGTCGGCCGCGACTACGAGGCCGGCGGCATCGCCAAGCACGGCGCGAAGATGGTCACCGCGGTCGCGTGCGCGCGGGTGCCGAAGCTGACCGTCGTCATCGGCGGCTCGTACGGCGCCGGCAACTACTCGATGTGCGGTCGCGCGTATTCGCCTCGCTTCCTGTGGATGTGGCCTAACGCCCGCATCTCCGTCATGGGCGGCGAGCAGGCCGCCTCGGTGCTGGCCACGGTGCGCTCCGACCAGCTCGACGCCTCGGGCAATCCCTGGACGGCCGAGCAGGAGGAGGAGTTCAAGGCTCCGATCCGCGCCCAGTACGAGGAACAGGGCAATCCCTACTACTCGACCGCGCGCCTGTGGGACGACGGCATCATCGATCCCGCAGACACCAGAAAAGTTCTCGGACTGGCACTGTCGGTGTGCGCCAACGCCCCGCTCGAGCCGGTCTCCTACGGCGTCTTCCGGATGTGAGTGCACCCATGACTGATACGACTCGGATCGACACGGTGTTGGTCGCCAACCGCGGTGAGATCGCGGTGCGCGTCATCCGCACCCTGAAGGCGATGGGCATCCGCTCGGTCGCCGTGTTCAGCGAGGCCGACCGCGACGCCCGGCACGTGCAGGAGGCCGACACCGCGGTGCTGCTCGGACCCGCCGCGGCGCGCGAGAGCTATCTGGTGATCGACAAGGTCATCGACGCGGCGCTCGCCACCGGTGCACAGGGCATCCATCCCGGCTACGGATTCCTTTCGGAGAATTCGGCTTTCGCCGCCGCGTGCGCCACTGCCGGTATCGCCTTCCTCGGCCCGTCCGCCCACGCCATCGAGACCATGGGCGACAAGATCACCGCCAAGGCCGCGGTGTCGGAGTTCGGCGTTCCCGTCGTGCCCGGCATCTCCCGGCCCGGACTGAGCGACGACGAACTGATCGCGGGCGCCGAGGAAGTCGGCTATCCCGTGCTCGTCAAGCCGTCCGCCGGCGGTGGCGGCAAGGGCATGCGCCTCGTCGAGGACCCGAAGGATCTGCCCGCCGCGCTCGAATCCGCCCGTCGCGAAGCGGCGTCGGCGTTCGGCGACGACACCCTCTTCCTCGAGCGGTTCGTGCAGCGCCCCCGGCACATCGAGGTCCAGGTCCTCGCCGACGCGCACGGCAACGTCGTGCACCTCGGGGAGCGCGAGTGCAGCCTGCAGCGACGGCACCAGAAGGTCATCGAGGAAGCGCCCTCGCCGCTGCTCGACGAGGCCACCCGCGCCCGCATCGGTGAGGCCGCGTGCAACACCGCGCGCAGCGTCGACTACACCGGCGCCGGCACCGTCGAGTTCATCGTCTCCGCCGACAAGCCGGACGAGTTCTTCTTCATGGAGATGAACACCCGACTGCAGGTCGAGCATCCGGTCACCGAGATGGTCACCGNCCTCGTCGAGTGGCAGGTGCGTATCGCCGCGGGCGAGCCGCTCGGCTTCACCCAGGACGACATCACCCTCACCGGCCACGCGATCGAGGCCCGCGTCTACGCCGAGGATCCGGCTCGTGGCTTCCTTCCGACCGGCGGTGAGATCGTCGATGTCGTCGAGCCTTTCGGGGCGAGCGCAGCGACGGGGAACGTCACCGGTCCCCGCGTGCGCGTCGACTCCGGCATCCGCGCCGGCACCGTGGTCGGCAGCGACTACGACCCGATGCTCGCCAAGGTCATCGCCCACGCCGACGACCGCGCCGGAGCGCTGCGCCGCCTCGACCGGGCGCTCGCGCAGACCGCCGTGCTCGGCGTCGTCACCAACGTCGACTTCGTGCGGTTCCTGCTCGCCGACGACGACGTCGTGGCCGGTGCGCTCGACACCGGACTCCTCGACCGCCGGGTCGGCGACTACACCGCCCCCACGACCGCCGATTCCACGCTCGTCGCCGCGGCCATCCTGCGGTGGCTCGACCGCTGGGCGGGCGACACCACCGATCCGTGGGCGGTGCCCGACGGATGGCGCGTCGGTGCCCACCGGCCCGTCACGTCGCGGCTCACCTCCGGCGACCGCACCGCACATGTGCGCCTGACCGGAACTCCGGCGGCCGGTGTCGCTGAGGTCGAGGACGGCGAGACCTACCGGTTCAGCGCCGTGCTGCACGGCTCCGCTCTGGCGGTCGTGCTCGACGGCCGGCGTCACAGCTACCGCGTCGGCGAATCCGACGGTGCGGTCTGGCTTTCCGACGGTCACGGCAGCGTCGCCGTCCGCGAGGTGCGCGAGGCGTCGGTGCGCGGCGACGACGCCCACGCCGGCGACGCCGACATCACGAGCCCGATGCCCGGTGCCGTCATCGCGGTGTCCGTCGCCCCCGGCGACACCGTCACGGCCGGGCAGACGCTCGTCGTCGTCGAGGCCATGAAGATGGAACATTCGCTCACCGCCCCCATCGACGGCACCGTCGAACTGTTCGCGGCCGCCGGTGAGCAGGTCAAGGTCGATCAACTTCTCGTGCGAATCACCCCGCACGCCGACACGGAAGAGACAAAGTGATGACGGAATACCTGGCCACGGGCCAACTTCCCGACGAGTACGAGCAGCTGCGCAAGACGGTCGCCGACTTCGCCCGCACGGTGGTCGCGCCGGTCGCGGCCAAGCACGATGCCGAGCATTCGTTCCCCTACGAGGTCGTGCAGGGCATGGCCGAGATGGGCCTGTTCGGCCTGCCGTTCCCCGAGGAGTACGGCGGCATGGGCGGCGACTACTTCGCGCTGTGCCTCGCACTCGAGGAACTCGGCAAGGTCGACCAGTCCGTCGCCATCACTCTCGAGGCCGGTGTCTCGCTCGGTGCGATGCCGATCTACCGCTTCGGCAACGAGAAGCAGAAACAGGAGTGGCTGCCGCAGCTCGCGAGCGGTCGCAACCTCGCCGCCTTCGGTCTCACCGAGCCGGGTGCGGGCAGCGACGCCGGAGGCACGAAGACCACCGCCAAGCTCGAGAACGGCGAGTGGATCATCAACGGCAACAAGCAGTTCATCACCAACTCCGGCACCGACATCACCTCGCTGGTGACCGTCACCGCCGTCACCGGTGTGCGGGAGAACGGCAAGAAGGAGATCTCCACGATCCTCGTGCCGACCTCCACGCCGGGCTTCACCGCCGAACCCGCCTACAACAAGGTCGGCTGGAACGCCTCCGACACGCATCCGCTCACCTTCGCCGACGTGCGGGTGCCCGAGGAGAACCTCCTCGGCGAGCGGGGCCGCGGCTACGCCAACTTCCTGCGCATCCTCGACGAGGGCCGCATCGCGATCGCCGCGCTGTCGACCGGCGCCGCGCAGGGCTGCGTCGACGAATCGGTGAAGTACGCCAAGGAACGCGAGGCATTCGGCAGCCCGATCGGCAACAACCAGGCCATCGCCTTCAAGATCGCCCGCATGGAGGCGCGTGCGCACGCAGCACGCACCGCCTACTACGACGCCGCCGCCGCGATGCTCGCCGGCAAGCCGTTCAAGAAGCAGGCCGCGGTCGCCAAGCTCGTCGCGTCCGAGGCCGCGATGGACAACGCGCGTGACGCGACGCAGATCCACGGCGGCTACGGCTTCATGAACGAATACGCCGTGGCGCGCCACTACCGCGACAGCAAGATCCTCGAGATCGGTGAGGGCACCACCGAGGTGCAGCTCATGCTCATCGGACGGGAGCTGGGACTGTGAGCGAGACCGACACCACCGTGGAGAAGCGGATCGTCCAGCGTGGCCTGTGGTTCGAGGAGTTCGAACTCGGCGCGATCTACGAGCACCGCCCCGGCCGGACGATCACCGAGGCCGACAACACGCTGTTCACGACGCAGACGATGAACACGCAGGCGCTACACCTCGACGCCGCATACGCTGCCGAGACGAGTTTCGGTGAGCGTCTGGTCAATTCGATGTTCACGCTCTCGACGCTCGTGGGACTGTCGGTCGCCCAGCTCACGCAGGGCACGATCGTCGCGAATCTCGGGTTCTCCGAGATCTCCTTTCCCAAGCCGTTGTTCCACGGCGACACGCTCTACGCCGAGACGAAGATCGTCGACAAGCGCGAGTCGAAGAGCCGGCCGGGGGAGGGCATCGTCACCCTCGAACACACCGGTCGCAACCAGCACGGCGATGTCGTCGCCGTCGCCGTGCGCAAGACCCTGGTCCAGAAGAGGCCCACGACATGACCTGGGAACTCCCCGGCCCCGCATGGCTTTTCTGTCCCGCCGATCGCCCGGAGCGCTACGCCAAGGCCGCCGAACGTTCCGACGTGGTGATCATCGACCTCGAGGATGCCGTCGCACCGGCCGACAAGCAGGCCGCCCGTGAGGCACTGATCGCCACGCCGCTCGACCCCGAACGCACCGTGGTGCGGGTCAACCCGGTGGGCACGGCCGACCACGAGGCCGATCTCGAGGCGCTGCGCCGCACGTCGTACACGCGGGTCATGCTGCCAAAATGCGAGAGCGGCGACGAGGTGCGCTCGCTCGCACCGCTCGAGGTGGTCGCGCTCATCGAGTCGCCCCTCGGGGTGCTCGCGGTCGAAGACATCGCCGTCGCCGAGAACACACTCGGAATGATGTGGGGTGCCGAGGATCTCGTCGCCGGACTCGGTGGCAACGCGAGCCGCCGCGCCGACGGGACGTACCGCGCGGTCGCGCAACACGCCCGGTCGGTGACCCTGCTCGCCGCGAAGGGTCACGCCCGCTGGGCGCTCGACTCGGTGTACCTGAACATCAAGGACACCGACGGTCTCCACGAGGAGGCCCTCGACGCCGTGGCGGTCGGATTCGACATCAAGGTGTCGATCCACCCGAGCCAGGTCGACGTCGTCCGCCGGGCGTACGCGCCCACCCCCGAGGAGGAGGCGTGGGCGCGACGTGTCCTCGAGGCCGCCGAATCGGAGCGCGGCGTCTTCGATTTCGAAGGGAAGATGGTCGACGCCCCGGTGCTGCGTCACGCCGAGCGCGTGCTGCAGCGCGCGTCGGCTGCCGCCTCGGCATGACCGCGTGTCACCGGGGACGGTGACGCAACAACTGAGTGAGACGGTGGGCGCTGTCGAGCAGCGCCTCACCGAGTTCGGGCACACGATCGGGCCGGAACCGGCTCTCCACGCCGGTCAGACTCAACGCCCAGGTCGGGGCGCCGCGGTGATCGAACACCGCGGCGCCCATTCCCCAACTGCCCTCGACGATCAGTGCCGGATTGACGGCGTAGCCGGTCAGCCGTGTCGTCTCGATCCGTTTCTCCAGTGCGGGTCGCGCGTGGTCCGGTCCCCAATCCTGCGTGAGATCCACCCGCGACAGATGCGCCTCGATCTCCTGATCGGGCATGTGCGCGAGGATCGCCAGCCCCGCCGACGCCACCCCGAGCGGGAACCGGATCCCGATGTGGAGCACGTGCGAACGCAGCGGGAAGCTGCCCTCCTCCATCGCCAGACAGACCGTCTCGTCGCCCCGCCGCGCGGAGAGGAAGGCGCTCTCGCCGGTCGCGCGCGCCAGATCGCGCAGCACGTCGCCCGCGAGATCGGTGATGTCGTAGCGCACGGAGGCGAGCGATCCCAGCAGGTAGAGCTCGGGTCCGAGGGCCCAGCGTCCCGACGCCGGATCCCGGTCGACGAGCCCCTCGTCGGCGAGCGAGCTGAGCAGCCGGTGCACCGTGGGCCGGGCGAGATCGGTGGTGCGGGCGACCTCCGAGGTCGTCACCCCTTCCGGTTCGTGCGACGAGACGGTGCGCAGCAGGGCGGCGATCCGCGCGACCAGTTGACCCCGTGCATCGGACGACATGCCTCGATTATACGTCCACTCAGTGAACGCATATAGCGTCTCTGTTCGATGAACGATCAATTTCAGAGAGATTCCGGCAGGTACTTGTGTTCGCCACCTGCAGACTCTTTAGTAGAAACCAAGCATGCGACTGCGTTCATCCAGTGGACGTGATTCGTCCAGCGGAGCCCGGCGGCTCCCCCGGAAACCCGAGAGGTGAGAGTTGGCAACGAAAGTGTTCGAGACGGCGGCGGAGGCCGTCGCCGACATCCGTGACGGTGCGACGCTCGCGGTGGGCGGATTCGGACTGTGCGGTATCCCCGACATCCTGATCCGGGCCATCGCCGACGCCGGGGCCACCGACCTCGAGGTGTTCTCCAACAACTGCGGTGTCGACGGCCACGGTCTCGGAATCCTGCTGGGCAGCAAGCGCATCCGCCGGGTCACCGCGTCGTATGTCGGGGAGAACAAGGAATTCGCCCGGCAGTACCTCTCGGGTGAGCTCGAGGTCGAGCTGACCCCGCAGGGCACCCTCGCCGAGAAGCTCCGCGCCGGTGGCGCAGGCATCCCCGCCTTCTTCACCCCCGCCGGCGTCGGCACGCCCATCTCGCAGGGCGGACTGCCGTGGAAGTACCACGCCGACGGTTCGGTCGCCGTGGCGTCGCCGGCGAAGGAGATCCGCGAGTTCCGCGGCAAGCGGTACGTGCTCGAGGAGTCCATCACCGCCGACTTCTCGCTCGTGCACGCCCTCAAGGGCGACACCGAGGGCAACCTGGTGTTCAACAAGGCCGCGATGAACTTCAACCCGCTCGCCGCGATGGCCGGCCGCGTGTGCATCGCCCAGGTCGAGGAACTCGTCGAGCCGGGCGAGATCGATCCGGGTGAGGTGCACCTGCCGGGAATCTTCGTGAACCGGGTCGTGCACACCGGTGTCCAGGACAAGCAGATCGAGAAGCGCACCGTCAGCGCCGCGAAGGGAGCGTAGAAGATGACCACAGCTGTCGAGACACAGGGTTGGACGCGCACGCAGATGGCCGCGCGCGCCGCGCAGGAACTCTCGCCGGGGGAGTACGTCAACCTCGGTATCGGCCTGCCGACGCTGATCCCCAACTACCTGCCCGAGGGTGTGCACGTGACCCTGCACAGTGAGAACGGCATCCTGGGCACCGGGCCGTACCCCACCGACGACGCGGTCGACCCGGATCTGATCAACGCCGGCAAGGAGACCGTGACGGTCAACCCCGGCGCTGCTTTCTTCGACTCGGCGCTGAGCTTCGGCATGATCCGCGGCGGCCACATCGACACCGCCGTGCTCGGCGGCATGGAGGTCTCGGCCACCGGCGATCTGGCCAACTGGATGGTGCCCGGCAAGATGGTCAAGGGCATGGGCGGGGCGATGGATCTCGTCCACGGTGCCCGCAAGGTCATCGTGCTCATGGAGCACACCGACAAGCAGGGCAACCCGAAGATCGTCTCGGAGTGCTCGCTGCCGCTCACCGGTGAGGGCGTGGTGCAGCGCATCATCACCAACCTCGCGGTGATCGACGTGACCGCCGACGGCCTCGTCCTGACCGAGTGCGCCCCCGGCGTCACCGAGGAACAGGTGCGCGCCGCCACCGGAGCACCGCTCACCCTTCTCTGACGACCGGCCGGTTCCGCCTGCGGAACCACCGGAAGATCCACCCCCTGCGCACGGCCCCGGCCTCGGACTCCGTCTCGAGCCGGGGTCGCGTCGAGTTCAGAGCCGTGCGGGCCTCCTCACGACGACGCGCCCGCTCGACCTTCCACACCTCCACCATCTCCTCGGCGTCGACCTTGTGGATCGGCACGGGCAGTCCGCTCGGGAACCGCAGGCAGTCGGCGATCCGCCGGTTGAGATCGGAGACGATCTCGCGCACCACCTTCTCGCTGGGCGCCGACCCGACCGTGCCGGGCAGCCGCTCGATCTCGCGCCGCAACTGCAGTTCGGGCGGCAGCAGAGCCTCCGTCGACAGGCCCTCACGCGCCAGATAACTCTTCACCCACCACAGATCGTCGTCGCCGTGGTCGGGGATGGGTTTGCCGTAACCGGGCAGATCGTCGAAATCGCCCCGGTCCTGCGCCACGCGGATCTGCCGTTCGATCCACGTCTCGAACGTCAGATCCCACCGCTTGCGCTCGGTCACACATCCAGGATGCCAGGGGCGGGCACCGGGTCCGGGCGGCTGTGGGTCCCGACCGCCACACGGTGCTGGTGTCCTAACCTGAGCCACGTGGAAGGACAGCGCGAGTCGCCGGTGCATGCCCGCCCGCCGGGCGACGGGGTGGACACCAACACGGTGCTCGGCAAGGTCGTCACCGTGCTGTGGGCGTTCACCGCCGACGACCACGTCCTCACCCTCGCCGAACTGGGTCGACGCACCGGTCTGCCGAAGGGGACGCTGCACCGCGTCGTCGGCGACCTCGTCGCCGTCCGGTTGCTCGACAAGGACCCGGCCGGTTACCGCCTGAGCGGGCAGCTCTTCGAACTTGGCCTGCGCGCCTCCCTCGAGCGGGGCCTGGTCGAGGTCGCCATCCCGTTCATGGAGGACCTCTACGAGCGCACCCACGAGACCGTGCACCTCGGCGTCCCCGAGGGTGTCGAGGTCGTCTATGTCTCGAAGATCGGCGGACATCGCCCCGCGTCCACGCCGTCCCGGATCGGTGGGCGAATGCCCATGTACTGCACCGGGATCGGCAAGGCTCTTCTCGCGTTCTCCCCACCGGAGCTGCTGGCCGAGGTGGTCGAGGCCGGATTGGCGCGCAAGACTCCCCGCACCATCACGACCCCCGGGCGGCTCGGGGCGAATCTCGCGACCGTGCTCGAGCGCGGGGTGGCCTTCGAGTTCGAGGAGTCCGCGGTCGGCCTGGCCTGTGTCGCCGCCCCGATCCTCGACGCGGACGAGCGTCCCATCGCGGCGGTGAGCGTCACCGGTCCCGTCACCCGGTTCCGTCCGGAGAAGCACGAGGGAGCGGTGAAGGCCGCCGCCGCGGGTATCGCCGCCACCCACGCCCGCCGCGAGGCCATTCGCAACCTCTGAGCGCGCACGTTCCACTCACCGGAACGACCCCCTGTACGGGGGCGGACCTCGCCGCCACGATGGTCGTAATCCATCGAACGACGAGGACGTGATGACTACCAGCTCCAACACCACATCAGCGGCGGATCGCACCCGCATCGCCGGTGCGGCAGCCGACCGTCTCATCGAGGCCACACGCAGCTCCACACCGTGCGGTCCGGTCCGCGACCTGCTCGGGGAGACCGACATCGACCTGGCGTATGCGGTGCAGCAGCAGCTCACCGACCGCCGGCTCGCCGAAGGTGCCCGCATCGTCGGACGCAAGATCGGCCTGACCTCCCCGGCGGTGCAGCAGCAGCTCGGTGTCGACCGCCCCGACTTCGGTGTCCTCTTCGACGACATGGACGTCACCGCTCTCGACGAGGTGCCCAGCAAGCGCCTGCTGCAGCCGAAGGCCGAGGCCGAGATCGCCTTCGTCCTCTCCGCCGACCTCGACTCGGACGATCTCGATCTCGCGACCGTCCGCGCCGCCGTCGGCCACGCGGTCGCCGCTCTCGAGATCGTCGACAGCCGCGTCGCCGGCTGGGACATCAAGATCACGGATACGGTCGCGGACAACGCATCCAGCGGCCTGTACGTGCTCGGCTCGCAGACTCTCACCCTCGACGAGTTCGAGCCGATCGACGCCACCATGCGGATGTACGTCGACGACGAGCTCGTCTCCGAGGGCAACGGCGCAGCCTGCCTCGGCGATCCGCTGAACGCCCTGCTGTGGCTCGCACGCACGGCACGCGAGTTCGGGCAGCCCCTGCGCGCAGGACAGGTCGTGCTGTCGGGGGCACTCGGCCCGATGGTCCCGGCGCCGCCCGGCGTCACGGTCCGCGCCGAGATCTCCTCGCTCGGCACCGTCACCGCGCGTTTCTCTTCCGAAAGCTCCACCGCACAGGAGAACTCATGACCACCAAGGTTGCCGTCATCGGGTCGGGCAACATCGGCACCGACCTGCTCATCAAGATCAAGCGACTGGCCGACGCCGAACTCGAAACCGTCGCCCTCGTCGGCATCGACCCCGAATCCGACGGCCTCGCACGGGCGAAGCGCCTCGGCATCGACGCCATCTCGACCGGTGTCGAAGGACTCGTCGAGCACCCGCGCTTCGACGAGATCGAGATCGTCTTCGACGCAACCTCGGCGAAGGCCCACGAGTACAACGAGAAGGTCCTGCGCCCGCACGGGAAGATGCTCATCGACCTGACACCGGCCGCGATCGGCCCGTACACGGTGCCGCCGGTGAACCTCACCGAGCACCTCGACGCCCCGAACGTCAACATGGTCACCTGCGGTGGCCAGGCCACCATCCCGATCGTCGCGGCCATCTCCCAGGTCACCAAGGTGCACTGGGCCGAGATCGTCGCCTCGATCTCCTCGAAGTCGGCCGGCCCCGGCACCCGCGCCAACATCGACGAGTTCACCGAGACCACCTCGCAGGCCATCGAGAAGATCGGTGGCGCCACGCGCGGCAAGGCGATCATCATCCTCAACCCGGCCGAGCCGCCGATGATCATGCGCGACACCGTGCTCGCGCTCGTCGGCGAGGACCGCAAGGACGAGATCGTCGCGTCCGTCGAGGCGATGGTCGCGAAGGTCCAGGAATACGTGCCCGGTTACGCCCTCAAGCAGGAGGTGCAGTTCACCGAGGTCACCGAGCCCATGGAGACGCTCACCGACCACACCGGCCCCCTGTGGAAGGTCGCGGTGTTCCTCGAGGTCAAGGGCGCAGCGCACTACCTGCCCGAGTACGCGGGCAATCTCGACATCATGACCTCCGCGGCGCTGCAGGTCGCACGCGCCGTGGCGGCACGCACGAAGGATCAGGTGACGGCATGACCGCGGCAACCACTACGGCACGCGAATTCGCAAGCGACGGAACGGCTCTGTACATCCAGGACGTGACCCTGCGCGACGGCATGCACGCCATCCGTCACCGCATCACCCCCGAGAACGTCGCGGCGATCGCCGGTGCACTCGACCGTGCGGGTGTCGACGCCATCGAGGTGTCGCACGGTGACGGCCTCGCCGGTCACTCGCTGACCTACGGTCCCGGCAGCAACACCGACTGGGAGTGGCTCGAAGCCGCAGCGGGAGCCATCAATTCGGCAACCCTGACGACGCTGCTCCTGCCCGGTATCGGAACCGTCCACGAGCTGAAGCGCGCCTACGAGATCGGTGTGCGGTCGGTGCGCATCGCGACGCACTGCACCGAGGCCGACGTCTCCGCGCAGCACATCGCGGCGGCGAAGGAACTGGGCATGGACGTGTCGGGCTTCCTGATGATGTCGCACATGACTTCCGCAGACGCCCTGGCCCAGCAGGCGAAGCTCATGGAGTCCTACGGCGCCGACTGCGTGTACGTCACCGACTCGGGTGGCCGCCTCACGATGGACGGTGTCCGCGAGCGCATCCGTGCATACCGGGACGTGCTGAACGAGAGCACCCAGATCGGTATCCACGCCCACCAGAACCTGTCGCTGTCGGTGGCGAACTCCGTCGTGGCGGTCGAGGAGGGCGTGATCCGCGTCGACGCGTCGCTCGCCGGCCAGGGTGCCGGTGCGGGCAACTGCCCGATCGAGCCGTTCGTCGCGGTCGCCGACCTCAAGGGCTGGAAGCACTCGTGCGACCTGTTCGGTCTGCAGGACGCCGCCGACGATCTGGTGCGTCCGCTGCAGGACCGCCCGGTGCAGGTCGACCGTGAAACCCTCACCCTCGGCTACGCCGGCGTGTACTCGAGCTTCCTGCGTCACGCCGAGACCGCAGCGAGCATCTACGGTCTCGACACCCGCGACATCCTCGTCGAGATCGGCCGTCGTGGCCTCGTCGGTGGGCAGGAGGACATGATCACCGACGTCGCACTCGACCTGCGCAACCGCGCGGGGAACTGACCAGCGCCCGCGTGCATGTCTAGTCGGTCAGATCCCGGTAGTCCGGGTGCTTCTCGATGAACTTGTCGACGTACGAGCAGATCGCGACGATGCGCTTGCCGCGTTCGCGGACGTCGTCGAGGGCGAAACCGACGAGCTTGCCTCCGAGTCCCTGACCGGAGTAACCCTTGTCGATCTCGGTGTGGTCGAAGACGAGGCGGCCGTCGTCGTCGGGGTGGTACTGGGTGTATCCGACGACGGCGTCGTCGTCCCGGACTTCGTACCTCTGTTTCTCGGCGTTGTGCACCACGGTCACGGACGAATCGCTCATGGTCTTCCTCTCACCGTCGACAAGCTGGTGTGTCCCACAGCCAAGCTGGTGTGTCCACAGCATAGAGAACGGGCCGCGGCGCAATGCCGCGGCCCGTTCTGCTGTGCCGGGTTATTCCGGCGGAGAGATGTGCTGGGCGAGGTACAGCGGTTCGCCGAGCTGCTCGATCAGATCGAGCTGGGTTTCGAGATAGTCGATGTGTTCTTCCTCGTCGGCGAGGATCTCCTCGAAGATGTTGGCCGAGGTGATGTCGCTGACCGAGCGCATGTACTCGGCTCCCTTCCGGAGCCGGTCGCGGGCCTCGATCTCCACCTGCAGGTCGGCCTCGAGCATCTCCTTGACGGTCTGACCCAGACGCAACGCCCCGAGGCGCTGGTAGTTGGGGAGTCCGTCGAGATAGAGGATCCGATCGGTGAGTCTCTCGGCGTGACGCATCTCGTCGAACGACTCGTCGCGAGTGTGCTTCGCGAGTTTCGCCCATCCGCGGTTGTCCTGCATCTTCGAATGCAGGAAGTACTGATTGATCGCGGTGAGCTCGGCGGTGAGTTGTTCGTTGAGCAACTCGATGACCTTCTTGTCGCCCTTCATGGCACCTCCCGGGGTGAACCATCAGGTTTACCGCCGGGTAGGGGCTGGCTACACGGCGGTCTCGAGTTCGATGGTCTCATTCCGCTGCCGGGCCTGCCGGATGATCGCCGAGATATTGCGTACACAATTCCCGCAGTCGGTACCGGCGCGGCACTTGGCGCTCACCTCGCGGGTACAGCGTGCTCCCGCAGCCACCTCTGCCTCGATGTGGTGGTGGGTAAGAGCGTGGCAACTGCAGACGATCATCAGAGCCACCTTTCTGCGACTGAGGGAACACTCACTTAGGTTGTCCAAACCTTACATCGGCTTAGGCTAGCCTAGCTTGTGATCGTAGTCACACAAAGGGAGGGCCGGATCCGTGTTATACCCAGGTCCGTCCCAGGGGGTGTTACCGCAGCTACTGCTGTTGCAGGTGTTGCGATACCACCTGGTTGATCCGGTGCAGACCAGGCGCGGTGAGGCCCGGGATCTGGTTCTCGATCGTGCGCACCAGCGACGAATCGTCGAGAACCTTTTCGCTCGACTGGATCAGGACGGTGCCCGCGCCGGTGAAATCGAACTGCCGTTCCTCCCCCGACTGCACGCCGAAACGCCGCGCCCCGGCCGAGACGAACCCGGTGATCCACGATTCGTCGTAGTGGTGACTGGGGGACGGGCAGTCGGCCCAGCCGACGAGTGCCTCCGGGTCGACCCTCAGGGGCGGCTCGGCGAACATCACCGGCCCGTTCGACGACGCGAGGAAACGGCCCGTACCGATGAGGGTGAGGAAACCCGGGACGATCGACTGGTTGAGCGACAGGCCCGGTTCGAAGGCCAGCAGATTGGCCTGCCGGATCGTGAGGTTGCCGTCGTCGAGGTCGTACGAGTTGATGTCGTATCCGCGGTCGCCGATGATCAGCTTCCCGAAACCCTCGGCCACGACGTAGTCGCCGAGATAGAGCGGAGCGGAGAACTGCTGGGCCACCATGTGCAGCAGGTGTCCCTGCAGTCCGTGGGTGAGCGCCGAGAACTGCACCTGGCCGTAGTACGCGATCATCGCGCCCTTCGACAGGAACCAAGGCGTCTGCAGGTCGATGCAGTAGGCATAGGGGTTGCCCGGCACGTTGTCGCTGCCGCCGAAGCTCGACGGGTTCAGAACGGTACTCACAGCTTCTCCTCCGATGCCTGCACGTAGACGATGCCCTGTCCGCTGCATTCGAGTTGCATGGCCTCCCCGCCGGTGCGACCGACGTTCCGCCAGCTCATCGACGATTTCAGTTCGGTGCGGACCGGGCCGTAGGACGCTACGAACGCCTGCGGGTCGACGACCACCGGCGTCGGGCCGCCCACCTGAAGCTCGAACACGCCCCCATGGGCGAGCAGCACCGCCGCACCCTGGCCGGTCAGTTGCGTGGTGAACATGCCGGTGCCGGTCATCGCGCCGGTGGCGGCGCCGCGTAGCGCCCCGAACAGACCCCCGCCGCCACCGCCCCCACCGGAGGCCGCGGCCACCGAGACGACAGTGGACTGCAGACCGGTGGTGTGGGCGAGCAGGCGCGACGCCTCCACGCGTAGTTCACCGCCCGCGGACATGTCGACGATGTGCGTCTCGAGACCGCGGAAGCCGTAGTGCACGACACCGTCGCCCTGCGCGAGCATCGTGGCCTCGTGTTCACCCTGCAGCATGCGTCCCGCCATACCGGCGAGACCGCCGAGACCGGGAGCGCCTCCCGTGCCGCCGGGAACGCCGTGGGGGGAGAACCGGACGTTGCCGGTGTAGAACAGCATCGCGCCGCGGCGGGCCACGACGGGACCGGACTGCCGCAGGTCGACGCGCACGACCTTGCCGTTGATCTTCGTGAAGCTCATCTGTTCCTACCGTTCCGCCGGCTGGATGGAGACCACGCCCACGCCGTCCCACTTCAGGGAGAACGCCTCGCCGCTACCTTGACCGATGGCCGAGCGCCACGACACGTCGGTGACGAACGACTGCGTGAGCTGACCCTTCGCGCACACGAAGGCGTCGGGATCGACGACGAGGGGATACTGCGGCGACACCTCGAGATGGATGAGCGGGCCCCCGGCCGAGAGCAGTGCGACCTGCCCGGTCCCCGTCACCGTCGTGGTGAACAGACCCTGGCCGCTCATACCGCCGCGCAGACCCGCGAACGTCACGTTCGTGTTCAGGTTCCCGCTCAGTGCCAGCAGTTGCTCGGACTCGACCTGCAGGGTCTCGTTGTTCAGCTCCAGCACCGTCACGTCCTGCGCCTGATGCGCGAAGTAGACGACGCCCGTGCCGCTGCACTCCATGAGCGAGAGCCCCTCACCCGTCGCGCGCTGCCGCAGCCCGGAGAGAACACCCTCGCCACCACCGAAACCGGCGGACTTGAAACCGACCTGGCCCTCGTACGCCACCATCGACCCCGACAGGGCCCGGACGGACGAATTGTTCAGGTGGGCTTCGATCACCCTCTTGGTCTTCACGACTAGCCGCATGGCGGGAAACGATAGTCGGAAACGACTTCGGTGGAGTGAACCCCCGGTAGCGGGGCCCACTCCACCGAAGAGCTACAGAAGACCTACAGTCCCAGATCCTTGGCGATTATCGTCTTCATGACCTCGTTGGTGCCGCCGTAGATGCGGGTCACGCGGGTGTCGGCGTAGAGGCGGGCGATGGGGTACTCGGTGATGTAGCCGTAGCCGCCGTGCAGCTGCAGGCACTTGTCGATGATGCGGCCGGCGGTTTCCGTCGCGAACAGCTTCGCGCGGGCGGCGTCGGGCACGGTGAGCTCACCGCGATCGTTGAGCTCGATGGCGTTGTCGACCATGATCTGCAGCGCCTGCAGCTCCGCGGAGCATTCGGCGAGCACGAACTTGGTGTTCTGGAACGCGGCGACCGGCTTGCCGAAGACCTTGCGGTCCTTGGTGTATGCGATGGCGTGCTGGATCGCCGCGGCCGCGGTGGCGGCAGCGCCGAACGCGATGGTGAGACGCTCCTGCGCGAGGTTCTGCGTCAGGTACGAGAACGCCTCGCCCTCCTTGCCGAGCAGATCGGCGACCGGCACCTTCACGTCGTCGAACGCCAGCTCGGCGGTGTCCGAGGCCTTGAGACCGATCTTGTGGAGCTTGCGCCCGACCGCGAAGCCCTCGCTCCTGGTGTCCACCACAAGAATCGACAGGCCACCGCGACGGTCCTCGGGGTTGTACGGCGAGGTGCGGGCCACGACGAGGATGCGGTCGGCGAGCGCACCGCCGGTGATGAACGTCTTCGCGCCGTTGAGGACGTAGTGGCTGCCGTCCTCCGAGAGCTTCGCGGTGGTCGCGATGTTGGCGAGGTCGGAACCGGTGCCCGGCTCGGTCATCGCGATGGCGAACATCAGCTCACCCGAGGCGAACCCGGGGAGCCAGCGCTGCTTCTGCTCCTCGGTGGCGTTCTGCATGATGTACGGCAGGATCAGGTTCGAGTGCACCGACGACGAACCGAACGACACACCGGCCGCCGACGCCTCTTCGGCGAGGATCACGTTGAACTTCAGCGACGTCTCGCCGCCTCCGCCGTACTCTTCGGGAACCTGGATACCGAGGAGCCCGAGTTCTCCCATGCGGTTGTAGAACTCGCGCGGAGGATGGCCGGACTCTTCCCACTCCGGGTAGACGGGTACGACCTCCTTCGCGATGAAGTCGCGGACGGTCTGCCGGAACGCCTCGTGATCCTCGTTGTACAGCGTGCGCTTCACGCGTTGTCCTTCCAGGGATGAATGTGATTGCGGGGGTGGACCTTACAGCGCGTAACTACGCAGCACACCCTTGCTGATGATCGTCTTCTGGATCTCGCTGGTGCCCTCACCGATGAGCAGGAAAGGAGCCTCGCGCATGAGGCGCTCGATCTCGTACTCCTTCGAGTAGCCGTAGCCGCCGTGGATGCGGAAGCCGGCCTGGGTGACCTCGGAGCAGTACTCGCTGGTGAGGTACTTGGCCATACCGGCGGCGACGTCGTTGCGCTCACCCGAGTCCTTCAGGCGCGCGGCGTTGACCATCATCAGGTGGGCGGCCTCGACCTTGGTGGCCATTTCCGCGAGGGAGAACGAGATCGCCTGGTGCTGGGCGATGGGCTTGCCGAAGGTGGTGCGCTGCTGGGCGTACCGGGCGGCGAGCTCGAACGCGCGGATCGCGACACCGCACGCGCGGGCCGAGACGTTGACGCGGCCGACCTCGACGCCGTCCATCATCTGGAAGAAGCCCTTGCCGGGCTCGCCGCCGAGGATCGAATCGGCCGAGGCCTTGTAGTTGTCGAAGACGAGTTCGGTGGTGTCGATGCCCTTGTACCCCATCTTGTCGATCTTGCCGGGGATGGTGACACCCGGGACGACCTCACCGAAGCCGGCGGGCTTCTCCACCAGGAAGGTGGTCAGGTTCTTGTGGGGCTTGTCGGAGCCTTCCTCGGTCTTGACCAGGGCGGCGACGAGGGTGGAGCTGCCGCCGTTGGTCAGCCACATCTTCTGGCCGTTGATGACGTAGTTGCCGTCGGCGTCGCGCTTGGCCTTGGTGCGGATGGCGGCGACGTCGGAGCCGAGTTCGGGCTCGGACATCGAGAACGCGCCGCGGACCTCACCGGTGGCCATGCGCGGCAGGTAGTACTGTTTCTGCTCCTCGGTGCCGTGCTGGCGGATCATGTACGCGACGATGAAGTGCGTGTTGATGACGCCGGAGACGCTCATCCAGCCGCGGGCGAGTTCCTCGACGCACAGCGCGTAGGTCAGCAGCGACTCGCCGAGTCCGCCGTACTCCTCGGGGATCATCAGTCCGAACAACCCCATCTCGCGCATCTGGTCGACGATGGCCTGCGGATAGGTGTCCGAGTGCTCGAGTTCCTGAGCGTTCGGGATGATCTCGCGGTCGACGAAGGTGCGGACCGTGTCGAGGATCTCGGACTGGAATTCCGTCAGACCGAGGGTCTGGGCGAGGCGGGTCATGCGGGCTCTTTCTGGGAGATGCGGATGGTGCCGGAAGCGGCGAGGGCGTCGACCTCGTCGTCGGTCAGCCCGAGATGTTCGGTGAGCACCTCGGCGGTGTCGTCGCCGTTGGCCGGCGCGGGGCGGACCTCGGGGTAGCAGCCGTCGAAGGACATCGGGGTGCTCGGGGCGTGGTAGCTGCCGATGCGCGGCTGGTCGAGCTTGTGGAACATCGGGTTGTCGGTCACGCGCGGGTCGGCGGCGAGTTCGGCGAAGGTGCGGTAGCGCTCGTGCAGGACCGAGGTACCACCGAGCGCCGTCTCGACCTCGTCGGCGGTGTGGCGCGAGAACCAGGCGCCGAACAGGCTGTTCAGCACGTGGCGGTGTTCGAACCGGGTGCCCTCGTCGCGGAAGTCGACGCCCAGGGCGGATTCGAGTGCGGCCACGGCCTCGGCGGTACCGGTGAGCTCGGTGAGGTCGCGGAAGTGCCGCGGCGTGAGCGCGACGAGCATGAAGCGTGCGCCGTCACTGGTGGCGAAGTCGGCGCCGTATGTGCCGTAGACGGAGTTGCCGACCTTCTCCCGGACGGGGCGGCCGAGCTGGGCCTCGGCGATGTAGCCGAGGTTGCCGACGGTCGCGAACGCAACGTCCTCGAGGGGGAGAACGACTTTCGTTCCTGCACCGGTGATCTCGCGGCGGTAGACGGCCGAGGCGACCGACAACGCGGCGTACAGGCCGCACGAGACGTCCCAGGCGGGCAGCACGTGGTTGACCGGGGTCGAGACGTTCTCGGCGCCGGTGACCTGCGGGAAACCGGCGGCGGCGTTGACGGTGTAGTCGACGGCGCCGGTGCCGTCGGCGCGACCGAGGACCTGCACGTGGATCAGGTCGGGGCGGATCGCGGCGAGTTCGTCGTAGTCGAGCCACGAGCGACCGGCGGCGTTGGTGACCAGCACGCCGGCATCGATGATCAGGTCGCGGATCAGGTTCTGTGCCTCCGGGCTACGGAAATCCGCTGCGAGCGATCGCTTGCCCTTGTTCAGGCCGGCCCAGTAGATCGACTCGTTGCCGTCGGTGACCGGCCAGCGGCGGTAGTCGGCAGCGCCGCCGATCGGGTCGACCCGGATCACGTCGGCGCCGAGCGCGGCCAGGGTCATGCCGCACAGGGGTGCGGCCACGAAGCTGGACACCTCGACCACGCGCACTCCCGCGAGGGGTGCAGTGGACGAGGGCAGCTCGTCGGTGGAAGCGGTGGAGTTCATGCTGGGCTCGCTCGTCCTCGTCGCAGATTGTTTCGGGCACAGTCAGCATGCCCAGGTTTTGCCGCCCGGAACAGCACCGATCGGCTATCGCTCGGTTAGCGCAGACCAATACTCGATGCGGCCTGAATCCGCCGTGTGATGAGTCATAGGTTTCAGTGATCGATTCGTTCGCCTCCCGCTCTTTGCTTCAGGTGACATGGCTCACGTTCAATACATGCAGACGCCAGGCGTGACGTTCCTCCGACAGCGACATACCGATCGTTCGTAAGTCGGCCATCCCGCTCGAGTTCTGAAGGGACTCCCAGTGACCACAGGCGAAATCGCGCACGACAAGTCGGCAGCCGCCGGCGGGCCCGGTCGGCCGACGACCGGCTCGACACCTCTCGTGACCCCCGGCCGCGCGTGGAGCATGACCGGCCTGGTCATCTTCCTCTACGTCGTCAACTACGCCGACAAGGCCGTCCTCGGCATCATCGCCCAGCCTCTGGCGCGTGAGCTCGGCATGAGCTCCTCCCAGATCGGCCTGGTCGGGTCGCTGTTCTTCGTCACATTCACCGTCGGCGGTTTCTTCGCCGGGCCGTTGAACAAGTACATGACCCTCCGCTGGGCCCTGCTGGCCCTCGGCCTGACCTGGTCGCTCGTCATGCTGCCGCTGGTCGTCAGTGCGAGTTTCGCGATGCTGGTCGTCACCCGCATGCTGCTCGGTCTCGCCGAAGGACCGAGCTCGGCGCTCATGCACACCGCCGCGTACTCGTGGCACCCGCCGGCCAAGCGTGGCCTGCCCGGCGCCTTCCTGGCCGGTTCCGCCTCGGTCGCCAAGATCGCCCTCGCTCCCGTCCTGACCTTCATCACCGTCGAATGGGGATGGCGTGCCGCGCTGATCTCGCTGTCGATCCTCGGTGCGATCTGGATGGGCTGCTGGCTCCTCGGCTGGAAGGAAGGCCCCTACACGACCCGGGCCGTCAAGGGCGCCGAGACCGCCGCTTCCGCCGCGCAGACCGAACCGTCCGTGCCGTGGCGCAAGATCTTCCTCACTCGCACCTTCATCAGCTGCGCGATCCTGATCATGGTCGTCTACGCGCTCACCACCGTCGTCCTGACCTGGCTGCCGTCCTACTTCGAGGTCGGTCTCGGCTACAGCGCTCTGCAGGCCGGCTCGATGTTCGCCCTGCCGTCCATCATCGGTCTGTTCCTCATGATCAGCTCGGGCACGGTCACCGACCGCCTCAGCGCCAAGGGTTACCGCTCGCGGGTCGTCCGCATCATCGTGCCCGCCGTCGGTGTGCTCATCTGCGGTGCCATCCTGGTCTTCCTCCCGTCCATCGGTACGCCGGCTCTGGCCGTCGCGGTCGTCTCCATCGGCTACGGCTTCGGCGCCATCGCGTTCCCGCTGATCAACGCCGCGATCTCCGAGTTGTGCCCGCCGCAGCAGACCGCCGGCACGATGGGTGTCTTCCTCGCGCTGATGGCGGTCGGCGGTCTCGTTGCCCCCTACGGCACGGGTGTCCTCGTCGACAACGCCGCCACCGCGGCGGAGGGCTATGCAACGGCCTTCCAGGTCATCGGTGCACTCGGTGCGCTCGCCGCGATCCTGGTGCTCTTCCTGGCCGACCCGGAGCGCGACCGCAAGATCATCCGGGCAGCCGCCTGACCTGTTCGGCATAGCTTCCGCCTAACGGAAGCTTCCGCCGAAAGACTTACCCCTACCGGCCGGGTGCATGGTCTCCTCGAATGTGAGGACCACCACCCGGCCGGTCGTCTTTTCCCACCACGGTTGCCCGGCAACCGTGTCCCGCAACAGCAAAGGACCGATTCGCATGCGCGATGCCGTGATCGTCGACGCCGTCCGTTCCCCCATCGGACGTCGAGGTGGTGCACTGTCCGAGATCCACCCCGTCAACCTGTCCGCCCACGTGCTGACCGCACTGGCGGAGCGGACCGGCCTCGATCCCGCCACGATCGACGACGTCCAGTGGGGTTGTGTGAGCCAGGTCGGCGACCAGGCCGGAATCGTCTCGCGCAGCGCCGTGTTCGCGGCCGGATGGCCGGTCACCGTACCCGCGACCACCATCAACCGGGCGTGCGGATCGAGCCAGCAGGCCGTGTCCTTCGCCGCCGCGACCGTCATCTCCGGCCAGAACGACGTCGTGATCGCCGGTGGTGTCGAGTCCATGAGCCGTGTGCCGATGGGCAGCGCCGGCAAGGACGGTCAGCACTTCCCGCAGAACGTGCTCGACCGCTTCGAGGTCGGCGGCTTCAGCCAGGGCATCGGCGCCGAGATGATCGCCGAGAAGTGGGGTTTCTCCCGCACGCAGCTCGACGAATTCTCGCTGCGCTCGCACGAACTGTCCGCAGCCGCCACCGACGCGGGCGCCTTCACCGGCCAGATCGCCGTGGTCGGCGAGTTCGCCACCGACGAGGGCATCCGCCGCGGCGGCACCGTCGAGTCGCTTGCCAAGCTCGAGACCGTCTTCAAGGAGGACGGCGTGATCCACGCCGGCAACTCCTCGCAGATCTCCGACGGTGCCGGCGCCCTGCTCATCACCACCAGCGAATACGCCGCGGCGCAGGGCTGGACCCCGCTCGCACGCATCCACACCGCCGTCGTCGCCGCCGACGACCCGGTCGTCATGCTCACCGGCCCCATCCCCGCCACCGAGAAGGCCATCGAGCGTTCCGGTCTGTCCATCGACGACATCGGCGCCTTCGAGATCAACGAGGCCTTCGCACCGGTGCCGCTGGCATGGCAGGTCGAGACCGGTGCGAAGCCCGACCGCCTCAACCCGCTCGGCGGCGCGATCGGTGTCGGCCACCCCCTCGGCGGCTCCGGCGCGATTCTCATGACCCGCCTCGTGCACCACATGCACGACAACGGCATCCGCTACGGTCTGCAGTCGATGTGCGAGGCCGGCGGCATGGCCAACGCCACCATCCTCGAACTGCTCTGATCTCACGTCACCCAGCTGCTACGAATCCGAAGGAAACACTATGGAACTCAAGGGTCTGTCCGTTGCCGTCACCGGCGGAGCGTCCGGTCTCGGTCTCGCCACGGCACGTCGCGTCCTGGCCGCCGGCGGCAACGTCACCCTCATCGACCTCCCCGGCTCGAACGGTGAGGAGATCGCCAAGGAGCTCGGCGACGGCGCTGTCTTCGCCCCCGGCGACGTGACCGATTCGGAGCAGTTCGCTGCGGCTCTCGACGTCGCGCACGAGCGCGGCGGCCTGCGCGGTGTCGTGCACTGCGCCGGCGCCGGACGCAAGATGCGCATCCTCGACAAGGAGGGCAAGGCCGGTTCGCTCGAGGACTTCGAGTTCGTGATCCGCCTCAACCTCATCGGCTCGTTCAACGCGCTGCGCCTCGGCGCCGAGCGCATGGCCGAACTCGACCTCATCGAGGACGAGCGTGGCGCCGTCGTCATGACGGCCTCCGTCGCGGCCTTCGAGGGCCAGATCGGCCAGATCAACTACTCGGCGTCCAAGGCCGGCATCGTCGGCATGACGATCGTCGCCGCACGCGACCTCGCCAGCAAGGGCATCCGCGTCAACACCATCGCCCCCGGCATCATGGACACCCCGCTGCTCGCCCGCCTGCGCGAGGACGTCCGCACGTCGCTCGAAGCGACCGTGCCCAACCCGTCGCGTCTGGGCCGGCCCGACGAGTTCGGGCAGCTGGCCACGAACATCCTCGAGAACGGCTACATCAACGGCGAGACCATTCGCCTCGACGGCGCCATCCGTATGGCACCGCGGTGAACCGGGCGTCGACCATGACCTCGGCTTCCGACCTCGCACAGCGCAGGCTGTCGTACCCGGCGACGACGATGGCGGTGTGGGCACCGAGCCTCGCCGCCGTCTACGGCGACCGTCCCGCGGTGATCGACGGCGACCGGGTGCTCACCTACAACGACCTCGACGCACGCTCGGCGCAGTTCGCCGGCGTGCTGCACGAGGCCGGGGTGCGGGCCCGCGACGTGGTGCTCCTGCACCTCGGTAACTGCGTCGAGTTCCACATCGCCTACTACGGTGCGCTCCGCGTCGGAGCGGCGGTCACGCTCGTGAATCCGCTGCAGCCCGAACCGGGTCTGCGCCGGCAGATCGAGGAGACTTCCGCAGCCGCGGCGGTCACCGGTTCCGCACAGGCCGACACCCTGTTCCGGGCTGCGTCCGGAACGAGTATCCGGTTGATCGCGGTCGTCTCCGACGAAGCGGTCACCGCGCCGGGTGCCGTGCGCTTCGGCGATGCGCTCGAAGGACGTCCGCAGACCTTCGAACCGGTCGTCACCAGTCCGGACGATATCGCGCACATCGCGTACACCGGTGGCACGACCGGCATTTCGAAGGGCGTGCGCGTCCTGCACCGCAACGTCGTCGGCAACGTCACGCAGATGTGTGCGTGGCGCGCCGGGCACCAGCTGGTCGCCGATGTCGACGGGCGCATCTCGCTCGAACCGATCGGCGACCTGAAAATCGCCGGTGCGGTCCCGGGTCAGGGTTCGACGATCGTGGTGTCGCCGCTGTTCCACGCGCACGCGCTGATCAACACGTCGTTCCTTCTCGCGTGCGGCCTGACCCAGGTCCTCGCGGGTCGCTTCGATCCGGCCCGGATGCTCGAGCTGATCGAACGGTACGAGGCCGGCTACATCACCGGCAGCCCGGCGATGTGGCACGCCCTCGCTACGCATCCCGACGTCGAGAGCCGCGACCTGTCCACCGTGCGGGTCGTGTCGTCCGGTGCCGCTCCGATCGACCACGTGACCCTCGGGAACCTCGAGCGTGCGTTCCCCAACGCACGTATCGCGGAGGGTTACGGGCTCACCGAGGGCACCTGCGTCGTCACGGCGATGCCGCTCGTCGTCGACTCGGAGTACCGCCTCGGAAGCGTCGGCCTCCCGGTCTTCGACACCGAACTCGAGATCCGCTCGCAGATCGATCCGACCGTCGTCCTCCCCGACGGAGAGCTCGGCGAACTGTGGATCCGCGGACCGCAGGTCACCGACGGATATCTCGGACACCCCGAGATCACCGCGGAACAGTACGTCGACGGCTGGCTCGCCACCGGCGACATCGCCTACCGCGATGCCGACGGATTCGTGTACATCGCCGACCGGGCGAAGGACATGTTGATCTACAAGGGCTACAACGTGTATCCGCGTGAGCTCGAAGAGATCCTGGTGACCCACCCGAAGGTGTCCACTGCGGCGGTCGTCGGGCGGGAGGCAGGCGCGATCGGTCAGGAGCCGGTAGCCTTCGTCGTCCCCGTCGACGGCGAGGAACCCGCCGCGGAGGAGCTGAAGGCGTACGTCGCCGAACAGGTCCTGCCGTACAAGAAGATCCGTGAAGTGGTGGTGGTCGACGCATTGCCGACCTCCGCCGCGGGCAAGATCCTCAAGACCGATCTGCGATCGCGACTGACGGTCTCCTGACCCCGCACACGAGAAACCCCCGGCATCCGATGCCGGGGTTTTCTTCGTATGCGGTGGAAGGTGATTCGCAAGAATCGGTTCGGGGGCGGTTCCGGACGTACCTGTTCCGGAACCGCGCCCCGAAGGTCAGGAGTTCTTCTGTTGCTCCTGCTTGACGAGTCCGCCGCCGATGATCAGACGCTGGATCTCGCTGGTGCCCTCGTACAGGCGCAGCAGACGCACGTCGCGGTAGATCCGCTCGACCGGCACCTCGCGCATGTAGCCGGTGCCACCGTGGATCTGGACGGCGAGATCGGCGACCTTGCCGACCATCTCGGTGCAGAACAGCTTCGCGACCGACGGTGCGATGCGGCGGTCGGTCTCCTCGACCCACGCCTTCGCGGCGTCGCGGACGAGGGCGCGGCCGGCCATCACACCGGTCTGCTGGTCGGCGATCATCGCCTGCACGAGCTGGAAGTTTCCGATGGGGTTGCCGCCCTGCGTGGCGGTCGCGGCGTAGGCGACAGACTCGTCGAGTGCGCGCTGGGCCTGGCCGACCGACAGTGCGGCGATGTGCACGCGACCGCGGGCGAGCGAGACCATGGCGGCCTTGTAGCCGACGTCCTCGCTGCCGCCGACGAGCGCGGAGTTCGGCACACGCACGTCGTCGAAGTGCACGTCGGCGGTCCAGGCGCCCTCCTGGCCCATCTTGGCGTCCTTGTTGCCCACCGTCAGTCCGGGGGTGTCGGCGGGGACGAGGAAGACCGCGATTCCGGTGCCGTTCCCGTCTGCCGGACGGGTGCGGGCGAACACGACGAACAGGTTCGCCAGCGGCGCGTTGGTGATGAAGCGCTTCTCGCCGGTGATCACCCAGTCGTCACCGGCGCGCACGGCCTTGGTGCGCAGACCCGACGGGTTCGAGCCGGCGCCCGGCTCGGTGAGGGCGAAGGATGCGACGACCTCGCCGGAGGCGATGCCCTCGAGCCACTGCTGCTTCTGCTCGTCGGTGCCGAAGTTGACGAGCACCTGGCCGGCGATGCCGTTGTTGGTGCCGAACATCGAGCGCAGCGACAGGGTCGTGTAACCCAGCTCCATCGCGAGTTCCGTGTCCTGCTGCAGATTCAGGCCGAGGCCGCCCCACTCCTGCGGGATGGCGTATCCGAACAGGCCCATGTCCTTCGCGGCCTGGCGGATGTCCTCGGGAATCGCATTGGTCTCGGCGATTTCCTGTTCGCGCGGCACGACCACGTTGCGCACGAACGCGCGGGTCTGCGCGAGGATCTCGCGGAAGTCGTCCTCGTCGACCTCGGGGGCCGGGATGGAGAGTGTCATGTCTACAACCTTCGTGCGGCCGCGGGGAGGTGTCCAATACGAATGGCGCCATTCCCGTATAGGCATTGTCGATGGATGAGAGCCGTTCTACCGGCCGGTTCGCCGTTATATTCGGAGCATCGACTTGTCTGGGGGCCGTCCGAGTCCCGCCGAAAGGAATCATAGATGTCTCTGTTGGAGAACCGCACTGCCGTGATCACCGGTGGCGCTCAGGGAATCGGCTTCGCCATCGCGCAGGAGTTCGTCGACGCCGGCGCCCGCGTCGTGATCGGCGACCTCGATCTCGATGCCGCCACCGCCGCCGCCGAGAAGCTCGGAGGGCGCGACGTGGCCCGGGCCGTGCGCGCCAACGTCGTCGAGTCCGCCGACTGGGACACCCTCCTCGCCGAGGCCGTCGACGGTTTCGGTTCGCTCGACGTGGTGGTCAACAACGCCGGTATCACCCGCGACGCGACGATGCGCACGATGACCGAAGAGGACTTCGACCTCGTCATCTCGGTGCACCTCAAGGGCACCTGGCACGGCACCCGCAAGGCCGCCGCGATCATGCGTGAGGCCAAGCGCGGCGCGATCGTCAACATCTCCTCGCTGTCCGGCAAGGTCGGCATGGTCGGCCAGACCAACTACTCCGCCGCCAAGGCGGGCATCGTCGGCCTCACCAAGGCCGCCGCCAAGGAGATGGCGCACCACGGCGTCCGCGTCAACGCGATCCAGCCCGGCCTGATCCGTTCGGCGATGACCGAGGCCATGCCGCAGAAGGCATGGGACCGGAAGATGGCCGAGATCCCCATGGGCCGCCCCGGCGAGGTCGACGAGATCGCCTCCGTCGCACTGTTCCTCGCGTCCGACATGTCCTCCTACATGACCGGCACCGTCCTCGAGGTCACCGGCGGCCGCTTCATGTGACGGTCCATCCGTCACCTCCCTCTCTTCCCGAAAGGTCATCATGCGTGAAGTTGTCATCTGCGAGCCGGTCCGTACCCCGATCGGCCGCTACGGCGGAATGTTCAAGTCCCTCACCGCAGTCGATCTCGGTGTCGCAGCCCTGAAGGGTCTGCTCGAGCGCACCGGTGTTGCGCCCGAACAGGTTCAGGACGTCATCCTCGGCCACTGCAACGGCAACAGTGAGGCCCCGGCCATCGGCCGCGTCGTCGCTCTCGACGCCGGTCTGCCGATCACGGTGCCCGGCATGCACATCGACCGTCGCTGCGGTTCGGGCCTGCAGGCCGTCATCCAGGCCGCCTTCCAGGTCGGTAACGGCGACCACGATCTCGTCGTCGCCGGTGGCACCGAGTCGATGAGCAACGCGGCGTTCTACTCCACCGATATCCGCTGGGGCGGCGCCCGCACCGGTGTGCAGATGCACGACGGGCTGGTCCGAGCCCGCTCGACCGCCGGTGGCCGTTTCTACCCGGTGCCCGGCGGCATGATCGAGACCGCGGAGAACCTGCGTCGGGAGTACTCGATCTCCCGCGACGAGCAGGACGAGCTGGCCCTGAACTCGCACCTGCGTGCAGTCCACGCCCAGAAGAACGGGATCCTCGCCGAGGAGATCATCCCAGTCACGGTGAGCAGCCGTAAGGGCGACGAGGTCATCGACACCGACGAGCACCCGCGTCCCGACATCAGCCTGGAGACCCTCGCCAAGCTGAAGCCGATCATGGGCAAGCAGGACCCCGAGGCCACCGTCACCGCCGGCAACGCCAGCGGCCAGAACGACGCCGCGTCCATGGCCATCGTCACCACCCCGGAGAAGGCCGCCGAGCTGGGCCTGACCCCGCTGGTGCGGTTCGTCTCGTGGGGCGTCGCCGGTGTCCAGCCCAAGGTCATGGGCATCGGCCCCGTGCCGGCCACCGAGGTCGCCCTCGCCAAGGCGGGCATCACCCTCGCCGACGTCGACATCATCGAGCTCAACGAGGCGTTCGCCGCGCAGGCCCTTGCCGTGACCCGCGAGTGGAAGTTCGGCAAGGCCGACTTCGAGCGCACCAACGTCCACGGCTCCGGCATCTCGCTCGGCCACCCGGTCGGCGCGACCGGCGGACGCATGCTCGCCACCCTCGCCCGCGAGCTGTACCGTCGCGAGGCCCGCTACGGCCTCGAGACCATGTGCATCGGCGGCGGCCAGGGCTTGGCAGCGATCTTCGAGCGCGTCGCGTAAGCAGACAGCTCCCGGTTCGGGGAGGTTGTGTTCGGTTTTTCTCGAAAAGCCCGGACACAACCTCCCCGAACTTCTTTCGTGGCAGGTGACCGGGCTGGGGATGACGCCGGGTTGTCCACAACCGGGCCTCGACGCGGCGTCAGGAGGCGCGTCGCGCCCGGCATGCTCGGCGCGTGATCGACTTCGACGAACCGTTCTCGGGACGCGCGGCACTCGCTGCCGGCGTCGTCACGCGGCATCGGCTCGCACGCGACTTCGTCCACCTCCACCGCGACGTCTACATCCGACGAGAGATCCCGGCCACCCCGCTGCTGCGTGCGAAGGCGGCATGGTTGTGGTCGCAGGGCCGCGGCGTCCTCGCGGGAGTGTCCGCCGCTGCCGTGCACGGCACTCGATGGCTCGACCCGGATGCGGCGGCCGAACTCGTCCGCTCCGATCACGTCCGGTCGGCGCCGGGCATCTCGGTCCGACGCGCCCCGAAGCTCGACACCTGCGTGGTCGACGGGATGTTCGCGACCACACCGGCGCAGACGGCCTTCGATCTCGCCCGACGAATGCCGTTCGATCGGGCCGTCGAAACGATCGACGCGCTCTGCAACGCGACCGGCCTGAAGGTGCCTGAGATCGAGGAACTCGCGACGAGGAGCAAAGGCGCACACGGTATCGGTGCCGTGCCGCGGGTGCTCGCCCTCGTCGACGGTGGGGCTGCGTCACCGCCCGAGACCCACACGCGTCTGCTCCTCGTCCGTGCCGGTCTCCCACCGCCGGAGACCCAGATCGAGATCTTCGACGGCGACGTGTTCGTGGCGCGAGCCGACATGGGATGGAAGCAGTGGCGGGTGCTCGTGGAGTACGACGGCGTGCAGCACTGGACCGACCCCACTCAGCGCACCCGCGACATCGATCGGTACGCGGTGCTGCCCGAACTGGGGTGGACGGTCATCCGGGTCGGCGCCGACCTCCTCTACCGGCGGCCCGAAGTCTTCGTCGAACGGGTGCGGCGTGCTCTGGGAGCGGCCGGTGCGCCCGTCTGAGCAGAACTTCGGGGAGGTTGTGTGCGTGTTTTTCGAGAAACGCGAACACAACCTCCCCGAACTTTCGACGGGCAACGCTATTCGGTGCGGAGGAGGTAGAAGCGGAAGAAGCCGAAGTCCTCGATGGGGAGCACGTCGACCTCGGTGAAACCGGCATCGAGGGCATAGCGGCGCAGGGTCGCGGGACGCATGACGGTGCCCGTCGCGGCGCTCGGGGTGTGGCTCATACCGTCAGGGAGGCAGATGGTGAGGCTGTAGCCGTACATGAGCCGTTCGACGTCGTCGCCGGGCGCGGTGAAGGTGTCGGCGACCGCTTCGTCCATGACGATCATGAACCCGCCGGGTGCGAGCGACCGCCGTACGGCAGCCAACACTTCGACCGGTCGGGGCATGTCGTGGACGCACTCGAATGCGAAGGCCGCCTGGAAGTTTCCATCGGGCAGTTCGGACGCGTCGCACTGCGTGAACGTGACGCGTTGCGTCACATCGGCATTCTCCGCGAGGTTCGACCGGGCCATCTCCACCGACGGGGCGTCGATGTCGAAGCCGTGAACCTTCGCATCCGGATAGGTGCGCGCGATCGTGATCGTCGACCATCCCCCGCCGCAGCCGATGTCGGCGATCTGCGCGCCCGGCTGACCGAGCACCCGGTCGACCTCCGGTACCGACCGCAGAGCATCGGGCAGCGCCTTCTCGAACAGCGGCCTGTTCGCGTCGGCCTGCGACTCGCACACGTCGCGGCCGAACTGGCTCCAACTCACGCCGCCACCGTTGCGGTACGCCTCGAGCAGACCGGGAAGCTGCATCGTCGCGCCGACGATCATCCGGGCGAGCGGCGCCATGTACGCCAGGCTGTGCGGATCGGTGAGTACCTCGCGACCGACCGCAGACAGCGTGAAGCGTGGGGGATCGCCGTCGTCGACGTCGAGCAGACCGGTCAGAGCCTGCTGCTCGAGCCACTCGCGGGTGTACCGCGGGTGGGTTCCGGTGCGTTCGGCCAGTTCGCCGGCCGTCGCAGGTCCGTCGTCGGCGAGGCTTCGGTACCAGCCGAGACGGTCGCCGATCAGGATCGTGAGGGTGTCCATGGTGCCGAGGACGGAATCGAGGACGCGCTGCGCGTACGCGTCGACGGAATCGAGGTGGACGGAGGAAGTCGTCGAGGTGGACATACGGATCATCTCCCGAGGAGAAGTGGATGTCGTCCCCACCATCGTCGCCCCCGGATCCCCGGATGTCACCGTTCCGTCGGGAGTTGCTCCTCCGCGCCGGACTCCTCGGACGACCGCACGAAGTCGACGAAGGCGCGACCGGCCTTCGACAGCGAGGCCGGGTCGAACACCAGTCCGTACGACTGCGCGAAGGTCGGCTCGCACGGACGGACCACCGCGACGTCCTGCGCCGACTCGGCGAGCGTCCGTTCGACGAACGACCCACCCAGACCGGCGAGCACCATCGGCAGGCGGGCCTCGCGATGATCGGTGAGCACGGAGATGGGACGGCGCACCTCGGCCTGCCGCATTGCGTAGTCGATCGCGTCGCTCACGGAGCCACCGCCGCGCGGCACGAACACCATCGGGATGTCGGGGAGCTCGGCCAAGGACAGCGGCCCGGGTGGCAGGTCGGTGCCGGGGGGATAGGCGAGCCAGTACTCGGTCTGTCCGAGCTCGATGATCTCGAGACCCACCTCGTCCTCGACGGGCAGATGGGTGACGACGAACTCGCAGTAGCCGTCGTGGATGACCGACGCGGTGAACTCCTCCGCACGCAGATCACCGAGGCGCGCGGTGACTTTGGGATGGAGACGGCGGAACTCGGAGACCAGGTCGACGATCGGGCCGGTTGCGAGAGCGGGGAAGACCATCAGATCCAGTCGGCCCGTCACCTCGGTCGTCGACACGGTGAGCAGCTCTTCGACCGCGTTCACATCGCGGAGGATCTGCCGGCTCGGGCCGATCAGTGCCTTGCCCGCCGCGGTGAGCACCATGCCGCGCCCGATGCGGTGGAACAACTGCACCCCCAGCTCGCGCTCGAGGCTGCGCAGTGCCTGGGAGACGGTGGGCTGGGCGACGCCGAGCTCGGCGGCCGCGCCGTTGATGCCGTCGTTCTCCACGACGGCGAGGAAGTATTCGACCTGACGGAACTCCATGTCGTCACGCTTCCCAGGGGGTGCCGGTGGTGGTCGCCACGAATGCGGCGGCAGCGGGGGACAGATCGCCGGGTCGCATCACCAATCCGACGGGACGCCGGAACGGTGGGTCCAGGGGCCGGACGACCGCACCGGGGATCTGCTTCTCGGCGACGCGACGCGGCACGATCGTCCCGGCGGTGCCACGCTCGACGAACTGCCACAGGGCTGCCTGGTTGGCGCAGTCGACGACGACGTTCTGATCGCCGAGCAGTTCACCGGTGCGTGCGGCGCTCGCGCGGGAGCCGAGGTCGAGGACCAGCGGGAAGTCGCGGACCTGGGCCCGGGTGACGGGGTCGGGCACGTCGGCGGCGAGGTCGGGGTGCACGGCGAGCACCATCTCCTGCTCGAGGACCGGAACGGTGATCATGCCGGCGTGATCGACGGACAGGTCGGTGATGCCGATCTCCGCCTCGCCGCGGCGCAGCGCCGCGTGGACTCCGGGAGGGCCTTCGGCGTCGTTCACCCGCACGGTCAGGTTGGGGTAGCGCCGACGGAAGCGCTGGACGAACTCGATGACGGGGTGGATCGAGAACGTCGCGAAGGTGACGATCTCGACACGACCGGCCTGGAGATCGCGCACCGCCGCGACCTTCTGTTTCGCCCGCTCGACGTCGGCCAGGATGCGGCGTGCGGCGCCCTCGAGGACACGACCGTCCTCGGTGAGGGTGAGCCGTCGGCCGGTGCGGTCGAACAGGGTCGTGTCGAGGCGGCGTTCGAGGGTGCGGATGGCCTGCGACAACGACGGCTGCGAAATGTAAAGTGCCTGAGCAGCTTTCGTGATCCCGCCGTGGTCGACGACCGCCACGAAATAGGTCACGAGGTGCAAGTCCACCCGATTATCGTAGGTGACGCTCAGAACCGTCCCGGACGCAACCGTCAGGAAGGGGTGTCTACCGGGCGCGGTACCCGCCATCCGCCGGTGAACGACGGCTCGCGTTTGTCGACGAATGCACGCATCGCATCGGGGGCGTCGGTGGCGTGGTTGATCGCCTGCGAGCGGGCCTCGTTCTCGAGTGCTTCGCGGAGCGTGAGCGACGAACCCTGCTCGAGCATCCGCGCCGACATGCTCNCCGCGACCGGCGGGGCGGCGGCCAGCCGCGCGGCCAGTTCGGCGGCGCGACCGGCGAGGGCGTCGGGCTCGACGAGCTCGGTCACCAGGCCCAGGTCGTATGCTTCCTCGGCGCACACGATGTCGGCGAGCATGACCAGACGCTTCGCCTGGTGCAGTCCCACGAGGCGCGGCAGGATCCACGACCCGCCGAAGTCGATCGACAGTCCGCGCCGCGCGAAGATCTGACCGAACTTCGCGGTGCGGGAGGCGACGACCACGTCGCACAGCAACGCCATGTTCCATCCCGCGCCCACCGCATACCCCTCGACCTGCGCGATCAACGGCTTCGAGAACTCCGCGACGGCGAGCGCCGTCTCGTTGATCTCCCGCATACGGTCGAGGGGATGGGTGAAGTCGCGCCGCTCCATGTCGGCACCGGTGCAGAAGTCACCACCGGCGCCGGTGAGGATCACGGCGCGGACGGAATCGTCGTGCTGGAGCGCACCGAACGTCTCACGCAACGACCGCCACGCCTCGACCGTCATCGCGTTCTTGCGCTCCGGTCGACTCAGTGTGATCGTGGCGACCGAGCCGTCCTGCGCGACCAGAACATCCGACATTCCTACTCACCCTTCCAGACCGGTGCGCGCTTCTCGGCGAACGCCCGGGCGCCTTCCTTGGCGTCGGCCGACGCGAAGACCGGGTCGATGAACTTGCGCTGCGCGACGAAGGCGTCGGGGTCGGTGTAGTTGGCGGCCATCGCGACGACCTGCTTGGTGGCCTTGACGGCGAGGGGGCCGTTCGCCGCGACGCGGGCGGCGAGTTCCTTTGCCACGGTGAGTGCTTCACCGGGCTCGGTGACGCGGTTGACCAGGCCGTGCTGGTGGGCGACCTCGGCGGTGAGTGGGTCACCGGTGATGGCCAGTTCCATCGCGAGCGGGTAGGGGAGGATCTTCGGCAGGCGCAGCAGGCCGCCGGCCGCCGCCGCGAGTCCGCGCTTGACCTCGGGGATACCGAACTTCGCTTCGCGCGACGCGACGATCAGGTCGGCGGACAGGGCGAGCTCGCATCCACCGGCCAGGGCCCAGCCCTCGACTGCGGCGATGAGCGGCTTGCTCGGCGGTGCCTCGGTGAGGCCACCGAAACCGCGGCCGGGGATCGACGGGCGCTCCCCGCGTGCGAACGCCTTCAGATCCATTCCGGCGCAGAACGTTCCGCCGGCACCGGTGAGGATGCCGATGGTCAGGTCGGGGCGTGCCTCGAACTCGTCGATGGCCGCGGCCAACGCCTCCGAGACCTCCAGGTTCACGGCGTTCTTGGCCTCGGGGCGGTTGAGGGTGAACACCGCGACGCCGTCGGCGAATTCGGTGAGGACAACGCTCATGTCAGTTTTCCTTCGTATGGGTCGGAGTGGAGAGAGTCCAGTGGGCGGGAGTTCCACCGTCGGAACGGATGTCGCCTCTATCGGCGAGAACGAGCAGATGGGCCTGGGTTTCGCGGACGGCGAGTCGCTGCAGCCGGGGATCCATCACATCGATAGGACGCGACCACGTGACGCGGGTCGTGATCTCCCACGCCGTCGACTCGGGCCTGGACGCGACGGCATCGCGGATCTCGTCGAGACGGACCTCGTGGTGGTCCATGAGTTGGCGTGCGCGTTCGGTGACTCCGCGGAACCGGTACTCGTGGGCGGGCAGCACCTCGCAGTCCGGCAGAGCCGTCGTCGCATGCAGCGACAGCAGGTAGCGGTGCAACGGGTCGCCCAGTTCGCCGGGGCCGGAGGAGATGTTGGGGCTGATGCGCGGGAGCATGTGGTCGCCGCTGAACAGCAAGTCGCGGTCGCGGTCGACGAAGGCGAGGTGACCGGGCGTGTGGCCGGGCGTCCACACCGCTTCGATGTTCCACCCGGGCAGATCGAGTCGATCACCATGAGCGAGAACGACATCCGCGCTCTCGCCTCGGGGGAAGCGGACGAGTTCGAAGCGGGCGGCCTCGACGACCTCGGGCGGTGCGCCGAGTCCGGTGAGGTCTACGCGCCATGCTTCCTTGTCGGCGGCGGCGTCCTCCGGGGTGAAGTGCCCGAGGGCGGCGGCGTCGGCGGCGTGCATCGCGATCACAGCGCCGGTCGTTTCCTTCAACCGGGGTGCCAGACCGAAATGGTCGGGATGCAGGTGAGTGATCGCCGCGTAGCGCACCTCGGTGATGTGATGGCCGGTCGCGGCGACACCGGCCACGAGGGTGTCCCACGACTCCTCGGTGTCCATACCGAGGTCGATCAGGGCGAGGCCGTCGTCGAAGGCGAGCGCATAGGACAGCACGTACCGCAGCGGGTTCTTCGGCATCGGAACCGGAATCGACCACAGTCCTGGCCGCACCTCTTCGACCGGTGGCAGTACGCCGGCCGCCCACGCTTCACGCTGGACGGTACCGAGATCCTCGGTGACGATCATGACGTCGTTCCTTCCCGTGCAGGAGCGAACTCGTCGCGCAGTGTGCGCTTCAGGATCTTGCCGCTGGCGTTGCGAGGCAACTCGTCGACGAAGTGGATGTGCCGGGGCTTCTTGTAGGAAGCAAGACGTTCGACGGTGAACTCGAGGAGTTCGGCCTCGGTCGGTGTCTCGGCTCCGGGCGCGACCCGCACGACGGCGGTCACGGCCTCGCCCCACCGGTCGTCCGGAACTCCCACCACTGCGACCTCGGCGACGGAAGGATGTTCGGAGATGACCGATTCGACCTCGATCGGGTAGACGTTCTCACCCCCGGAGATGATCATGTCCTTCACGCGGTCGGTGACGAACAGGTAGCCGTCCTCGTCGATGTGCCCGGCATCGCCGGTGCGCAGAAAACCGTCCTCGGTGAACAGGGCGGCGTTCTCGGCCTCGCGTCGCCAGTAACCCTGTGTGTTGTTGCGCGACCGGCTCACGATCTCACCGGTTTCGCCGCGGGGGAGCGGTTCGCCGGTGGCGAGGTCACGGATCTGGACCTCGATTCCCGGCAGCCCGGTGCCGGCCGAACGTAGGAGGTAGGAGCGCGGACCGTGCGGGTCGTGGTCCTCGGCACGTAGCGCTGTGAGGGCGCCCATCGTCTCGGTCATCCCGTAACGCTGCACGAAGCGGCAGCCGAGGGTGTCCATGGCGCGGGCGAGTTGCGTGGGCGTGATGGGAGAGGCGCCGTAGGCGACCAGACGCAGCGCCGACAGGTCGTAGTCCGACAGGTCGGGCATCTCCACGAGCATGTTGATCACCGACGGCACGAGGAATGCGTGGGTGATGCCGTGCTCGGAGATGGCGGCCGCCACCAGGTTCGGGCGCATCTCACCGAGCAACACCAGGTGCAATCCCGCCGACAGGGTCGTGCTCATCCAGCCGGCGCCGGCGATGTGGAACAGGGGCAGCGCGTCGAGGGACACCGAGTCCTCGGTGAACTCGTACAGCGCGAAGTTCTGCGGTTCGTTGAACAGGTTGTGATGCGTCGCCACAACACCTTTGGGTCGACCCGTGGTGCCCGAGGTGTAGAGCTGCAGCACCTCGGTCCGCGGGTCGTCGCCGAAGCCGGGGTCGATGTCGTCACCGGAGGCGACGAAGTCGTCCCACGACCGTGCACCGGGAACGGTGGAGGCGTCGCCGACCACGACGATCTGTACGGCGGGCAGGACTGTGGCGGCAGCGCGGGCCGATGCGGCGAACTCGTCCTCGACGATCAGGACGTCGAGCTGCGCGTCGTCGGCGATGTCGGCGATCTCGCCCGGGTTCAGGCGCCAGTTGAGCGGGGTGAAGACCAGTCCGGCCTTGGCGCAGCCGACGAACGAGGACGCGCCGGGTAGGCCCATGCGCAGCAGTGCGCCGATGCGCTCGGACGTCGCCGGAACGGTCGCGAGCGCCGAGGCGACCCGGTTGGTGAGCGCGTCGAACTCGGAGTAGGTGAGTGTGGTTCCGCCGGAGCTGACCGCCGCACGATCCGGATGTTCGACTGCCAGCTGCCGGATTCGGTTGGGAAGGTGCAACTCGCTCACATCACGCTCCTGATCGACACGGCCGACGCGCGGACATGCCGTCCACGCCGTTCCAGTCGATCACGATCGTGACTGCTGCCACAAAGACCTGCAGCCGTACGCAACGTTAGGGCAAACCTATGGGCGCGTATCGAGACCGACGTCGTGTGCGAAATCCCCGACGGGTCTCGCACACGACGTCGGTCTCGAGGCGATCGATCAGTCGATCTGCAGTTCACCCATCCGGCCCCACTCGGTGCCCGGAATCTCCGTGTTGAGGATGCGCGGGGTCTCGACCAGCGCCGGCCGCATTGCGTCGAGCCCCCTGCGGAAGTGATCGGACTTCACGTGCTCGGATCCGGCGTCCCCGTCGCGGAACGCCTCGACGAGAACGAACTCGGACGGATCGTCCACGTTGCGGGACCAGTCGAACCACAGGTTCCCGGGTTCGCTGCGAGTCGCCTCGGTGAACTCCGCGGTGGTCTCGAGCCAACTGTCCTGGTACTCGGGCTTCACCTTGAAACGGACCACGATGAAGATCATCTTGCCTCCGGTCGGTAGATGTTGGAGGGACGGATCGTCCCTTCGTCGAACATATCGCCGTACTCACCGGTGAGGGCGTCGAATCCGTGACCGAGCGGCAGACCCCCACGAGGCAGCCCGACACGGACGTTCCGTCAGCCGCTCGTAGGACCCCCGCCACACCCATTCGACCGGTCCCTGGCGGAATCGGCCGAGCCACCAACGGGATCCGACGACCATCACCGCTCCCACCGCGATGTACACCGCGATCGTGAACGGGACCCGCATGGCGGGGTCTACGGTCTTCGCCAGACCGAATCCCCAGTCGTAACAGAGCACCGACGCGACGATGTTCTGCAGGATGTAGCAACTCAGCGCGGTCCGCCCGATGCGTTCACAGGCGGTGCCGACCGTGCCGGTGGTGGACCTGCCGATGTAGAAGTGGGCGATCCACGCCAGCAGGCCGAGCGCGACGAACGGGGCGATGCCGTAGCGCGCTGCGAATACACCTGCGGCACCGCCGAACAGACCCACGGCGAGGTCGAGCGGTGCTGCGATCGCCCCGACCACCATCAGCCGCCGGCGCAGCACCGCACCTCTGCTGTCGAACAGCCCGGAGGAATACAGTGCGGCGCCGGTCAGGAACAGCGCGACCGTCATCGGGATCACGAAGATCACCTCGGCGCGGAACGCAGCGGCGTTGTCCACGCGGAAGACGATCATGTCCCACCAGGTGGCGGTGGTCAGCTCGGGGGTCTCCGCATTCGGCGGTGAACTGGCGAGCGCCACGACGAGCGCGGTCACGGCCAGCGCGTGAACAGCGACGGCCGTACCCGCGACCCACAGCCGCACACGACGGGAGGAGATCACGAGCCCGCACACGAGCATGGACGTCAGCGCATACCCCATGAGGATGTCGAACTCGGCGACGAGCAGGTAGTGCACCACCCCGTCGACGAAGAGCAGGGCGGCGCGTACCCGGTAACCGCCGGGCCACGGCCGCCCCGCTCGCTGAGCGGACGCCGCCTGCACGGCCAGGCCGATCCCGAACATCAGTGTGAGCAACCCGAGGAACTTTCCCTGCGCGAGTTGCATGAGGATGCGTTGCGGCCACGGATCGGTGCCGATCGAGGCGAGATATCCGACGATCCCGGCGGGGTCGGTGAAGATCCAGACATTGGCGGCGAAGGTGCCGAGGATGGCGATCCCCCGGGCCACGTCGAGGGCGAGGATACGTTGCTGTCGCGTCGTCGAACCGGTGACCGTCATGATCCTCACCATGCGATGCGGCGGGGTCGGCGCGCGTCGGCCGACCGGGGGATGACGGGTCCTCCATGCGGGTGACCCGCGTTCGGTGATCTCCCCGAGAGCAGACATCGGCGAGGAGAACAGAGCAGGAACTGTCGGGTCCCGTGAGCCTCGGTGATGTGAACATGGAGCCATGCACGAAACCCCCACCGAGCTCGCCGACCTCCAGGTGCTCCTCGACACGTCGCTGTCCCGGTCCACATCCCACCTGAGGTCGATCGTCGACGAGTCGCGGACCCTCACGGCCGAGCAGCTCGTCGAGGTGCTCACGGGCATGTGCGTCCTCTCGCTGGCGACGGTCACCGCCGGCGGGGAACCGCGCATCAGTGCTGTGGACGGACATTTCCTGCACGGCAAGTGGTACTTCGGCACGGCCCGCAACGCCGCCAAGGCCCGGCATCTCGCCGCGCGTCCCGCGGCCAGCGCGGCGCACATGCGCGGGGAGGACCTCGGCGTGTTCACACACGGCCACGTAGAGATTCTCAACCCGCGCGGCGGTGAGCCGGCCGACGACTGGCCCGAACTGCTCGCCTACCTTCAGTCGTTCTACGGCGGGGACGCGTTCGATTGGAGCGAGGCGGTGGTCTACTACCGCCTGAACCCGCACTGGATGACCGTGTACGCGCCCGATGTCACGACACTCGTCGATCGGCGCTGATCCCTCTGTGCGAGGGGACGATCAGTCCGGAAGCGAACTACCACCCAGCGCGCCGCGCAGATGCTCGGTCTCGGTGGGCAGGCTGTCGGGAACGAACGTCCATCGGCCTCCCGTCCACGGATCGGCCAGCTCCCCGTCGACTGGAAGCTTCTGCGCCTCGTCCCACAGGATCTCCGCGACCCGATCGTCCGGGGGATCACCCGCGAGGACGACCGAGACCCGGCCGGCACTGCCGGTACGCGCGATCCGGACGATCTCGAGCAGGTCGTCGTGGTCGTAGCCGTAGGGGAACCCGGCGAGGACCAGCAACACGGGTGAGGCGGTCTCCGCGTCGACCTGCCGGGCGAGCGTGTCGAGGTCCGCCGCGTCGGCCAGCCCCCGGAGTCTGGCGGGGACCCGCGACCGGTCGTGGACGGGCGGTCCGGCAAGTCGGGCTGCGGTGAGGGGTTCGAGTGCGGGCAGCGTCCGCCCGGGATCGACGAGGTGCAGCAGGGTGTCGGGCCGGGCCGTGAGCAGTCGCACGACCACGGACGACACGACGGGACCGAGGTCGGCGGGGTCGCCGTCGATCCACAACGGTCGCGTGAGCGGTGCCGGCAGGCACAGGGGGATGCGCAGCGGACCCAGATCGGGCGCCGTCACCTCACCCACCCGCACGCCGTCGCTCGGCAGGTGCAGGTGCATCCAGGCCGGGGAGATCCAGGATGCGAGTGCGGGCGGCAACGTCGCGTCGACGGTGAGCAGTTCGGCGGCGAGCACCGCGCTGTCGTCGCGGTAGCGGGCCTCGGCGACACCGACGAGCTCGTCGTAGCGCTGCTGCGCACGCGCCCGGGCACGGTCGGCCTCGGGCTCCATGCGCCGGGCGGGATCGGCCACCGCCGTCGAGAGTTCGTCGTCGAAACGGTGCTGGGCGAACTCCGCACTCGACGTGTACGCGGCGGCCGATCGGGCGGCGTCCTCGAAGATCTGCCACAGCACCTCGAGAGGTGAGAGGCCGATGACCGGGCCGGGCCCGGGAGCGGCCACCTTCTCCGCGTCGGAGGGTGACTCGACCTCCACCCCGTGCGCGGTGAACATCTCGGCGAGTCCACCGGCGTATCCCTGGCCGAGGGCGCGGATCTTCCATTCGTCGTGACGACGGTAGATCTCCCAGCACAGCAGCGCCGTCTCGGTACCGACCGCCGGTTCCACGTGAAACGACGCGAGGACGGTGCCCGCCGCGTCGCACAGCGAGGTCGACACCGCTGCGGGTCGCTCGCAGCCGACCGCACACAGCACGCGTGCGCCGGGACGGACCGCGTCGACGTCGACGACGATCACCTTGCCCTCGAGCCGAACGCCCGCCGTCGTCGGTTGGTTGTAGAACACGACGTCGTCGGAGGACGCCACCTGCAGGCCGTCGTCCACGACGAACGCGCACACGTCCAGAGGGACGGATGCGGTCGCCGTGAAACGGGCCGTGCGGGTCGGCAGCGGGGCGTTGCGCCCCGCTGTGAAGAGTTCGCCCACCGGTCAGACGGCCAGGAACCGGCCCAGTTGCGGCGCGGCCTCACCGGGATGCTTCGCCTGCATGCCCTCGCCGATGGCCTGCAGCTTCCATTCGCTGCCCTGGCGGTAGACCTTCGCCATGACCATGCCCGTGAACGGCATGCCGCCCTGCAGCGTGTAGCGGGCCAGCTCGGTGTCGATCGTGCCGTCGACGAGACGGCAGAACGCGTTCTGCACCTGCTCGAAGGTGTGGCCCTTGTAGGAGGTCACGATGAACATCACCGTCGTGACATGGGCGGGGACCCGCGTGAGGTCGACGAGCATCACCTCGTCGTCGCCCTCACCGGCACCGGTGAGGTTGTCGCCCTGGTGCTGGACCGAGCCGTCCTTCGACTGCAGCTGGCCGTAGTACACGACGTCGGCGATCTGGTTGTCGGCGAACATCACGGCCGAGGCGTCGAGGTCGATGTCGGCGGAACGGTTGCCGAACAGGCCACGCTTCTCCACTGGATCCCAGCCGAGCCCCATGCGCAGGAAGGTCAGCGCGACGCCGCCGTCCTTGCGGAGGGTGACCTTCTGGCCCTTCACCAGGCTTACCGGGCGGTTCTTCGTGAGGCTGACCTCCGCAGGCTGTGCCGGAGGCGGTGTCTGCTGCACGGGCGGGGCCGGAGCCGGCGTGGGAGCGACGGGCTGAGGTGCGGCAGCAGGCTGGGCGGGTGCGTCGTCGACGCTGACCCCGTGATCGGTCACCAACGCCGCGAAACCGCCCGCGTATCCCTGGCCCACGGCGCGGACCTTCCACGCGCCCTGGCGCCGGTACAACTCCAGCGCGATCACGATGGACTCGGTGCTCAGTCCGTCGATCCGGTACTCGTACAACACCGTTCCCGCACTGTCGGACACGCGCGCGGTGGGCGGTGCGAACCGGCCGAAGCTACTCGACGCGTCGTCGAGGGTGATCACGGCGCGCACCTGATCGATGTCGGCGGGAACCTGCGCGAGCGACACGGCGAGCGAGGCCGCCTGCCCGGGCGCGCCGGATACGAGACGCACACCCGGCCCGGTGGGCTGGTTGAAGAACACGAAGTCGGCGTCGGAGCGCACCTTGCCGTCGGCCTTGACGAGCAGTGCGGACAGATCGGCGGGCGTGGTCAGCTCGAGCGAGACGACGACGTCGGATGCGGTGAGCGGTCCGTTCTGACCCTTGGAGAGCGGAGTCGGCAAGAGATGTGTCCTCACTGTGTCGGTGACCGGGCACCTTCTACTCTACGAAGCGACCGGAAGACGAGCGGATCGGGCGAACCAGGCGAGGATCTCCTCCCCGGCGGTGACGCCCGCGGCGTCGGTCACCGAGACGGTCGGGTGGCGCCAGTCCATCAGTTCGAGTTCGCCGTGGCGAGGCCGGATCGCGGCGTCGGCGGCCTTCAGCATCTCCGCATCGAGCGCACCGTCACCCGCGGCGAAGACCGGGGCGTCGTCGGTAAGCACCCCGCGGTCTCGGAGCCGGCGGTGCACCTCGGCCACCGCGCGGCTCTTGCACACGCTGTTCGGCATCGTGTAGATCTTCCGGCCCTGCTGCGACGCGTTCCAGCCGCGCGTCGAACACCACTCGTGCCAGTCGTCGAGAAATCCCGCCGGTTGCGCTGCGACGTCGACGACGAGGTAGCAGAACAACTCGTCGGCGATGCGGAACTTCGACACCCAGTCCTCGGAGATTCGGCGGCGCAGTTCGGTCGTCATCTCGTCGAGGCTCGCACCCCCCGCACGTACCGCTGCTTCCACGGTCCTGCGCCAGTGCGGGTCGAGATGCCCGTCCTCGAGGATCGACCCACCGTTGCTCGCGATTGCATAACGCCACGGACCGCCGGGGAGGTCGATGCGGCGGAACTGTTCTGGTGTGCGCGTGGTCGTCGGCACCATCGCGACCTCGCCGGCGAGCGTCCGAAGCTGTTGCGCAGCAATGTCGGTGACGTACGACAGCGGTGCGCTCTCGTAGTACTCGACACAGAGTAGATCCTGCGTGTCGAACTGGTCGCCGGTCATCGCGGCGCGCGAATAGATGAGGGTGCGGTCGAGATCGGTGGCGACCAGTGCGGTTGCAGTGCTGGTCACGGCAGGTCCTTGATCAGTCCCATGCAGGAGTAGGCCAGGTCGGGAACCTCCTCGACGGGAACGTCGCGAGCGGCCGCGAGCATCCGGATATGGGCGTGCTCGTCGGCGGTGATGTCGCGCACCAGAACCTTCCAGGGAACGCGGCGCAACAGCACGCGGGTGGTCTCTCCGACACCGGGTTTGACGAAGTTGACGCTCGAGATGCCGTACTGCGCCCGCACCCGCTCGACGGACTCCCAGCCGGCCCAGGTGGGGGTGCGGTCGGATTCGAGCACTGCCTGCGCGGCCGATGCGACGTCGCCGCACGTGTCGAACTCCGCGGCGACGGCGTCCAGCAGATGATTCGACACGTCGTCCGCGGCCAACTCGGCGTAGAACTTGGCGCCGTGGAACTCCCCGGGGCCGATCAGGCTGTCGTTGAGGACCGTTCGTGAGACCAGTCCGGAGACGGTGGAGTTCAGGCAGGCGGAGGCGATGAGAAAGTCGTCGCGCGTGCCGTAGGTGCGGACGCAGTGGCCGGGGTCGGCGAGTACCGCGAGATCGTCGGACAGGACGGGACCGCCTCGCGCGGTGTATTCGGCGAGCGCAGCGGACAGTTCACGCGCGATCGCGCCTTTGCCCGTCCAGCCGTCGACGAAGACGACCGACGCGGGAGCGTGCCGCGCGGTGATGTGGTCGAGAGCGGCGGAGTCGATGCCGCGACCCCGGACGATCGACACGGCGTAGTGCGGCAGCGTCAGACCGTGGTGGTGCAGCGCCCATCGACGGATCAGGATGCCGATCGGGGTGCCCGCCCGCGCGAGCGACACGAGGGTCAGGTCGGTTCCGCGTTCGGAGAGAAGCAGTTCGGTGACCGTGCCCACCGCGTGCGCCAACCGGCCCGCAGTGCCGGCCAGTGCCTTGTCGAACAGTTCGCGGTAGGCGGCGTCGGGTTGGTACTCGATCGGCAGGGACTCCGCGTAGTGCGCGAGACCCGCCTGGATCCGCGCCTCCCGTTCGGCGATGTCGCCCTCGAGGTCGGCGTGGGAGAGATCCTTGAGCAGCCACGTCACCTCGTCGGGCGCGTAGGAGCCGAACTCGGGTCCGGTCAGTGGCACGGTCATACGGTCTCCCTGTGGGTGCGCAGCACCGTCGGATCGGTGGCGGGCACGATCACGACGAGGACGTCCTCACCGGCAGCAGTGAGCACGTCGAGAACACCTCCCGGTGCGCGCAGGCGGTCGGTGTCGGCGGGCGAATCGATGACGAGGATCAGCTCGGCGCGGACCTCGGTGGACGTAGGCCACTGCGCGTTGTAGAGGAAACGCGGCACCTCGTTCTCGAACTCGCTGTCGATGTGTTCGGGTGCGGTGAAACGGAATCCGCGGCGCAGCGGATATCCGTCGACGTCCATCACGTGGACGGGGGAGCGGGTCGTGGTCTGGAACAGGGCGGGAGTGCCGCGGTCGACGAGTGCCTCGGCGAGTCGCAGCGGCAGATACATCAATTCCTCGTGTCCGACGACGACGGCGGGTCGCCGGGCGTCGCGTACGTCCGCGATCGTGTCGGCGAGCGTCGACAGAGCCGCGTCGAAGGCCGCCGCGTCGGTGCGCAACATCCCGTGCCGCCCGCCGTCGGGCACATGGGACGGCCACGCCGCGTGGAGGAACCGGACGTCGCCGCGTTGCTCCCCCACCGGATTGAGGAGAGGGTCGGGTAACGCCGCGACCCGCGCGACGAGATCGTCGGGGACGACGGATCGTCCGGCGGCCAGGCTCACGTGCTCGATGCTCGTGCCGAGTTCCGCGGCGACCTCTGCCGTCCGGCGGCGATCCTGTTCCGACCGCATGTCGACGAGGGAGGCGAGGACGTAACGATTACGCGGATGATCGCGGTGCAGCGCGCGGATGGCGTCGAGGGCCGTTGCTCCCGTGGAGATCTCGTCGTCGACGAGCACGAGCGGCGCGGCGTTGGCGAACAGTGCGCCGGAGGTCGGCTGCAGCAGGTGGAAGGTCGCGTGCGAGTGCCCCTCCTCGAATCCGGTGAGCACCTCCGCTCCGGGAACCTGGCGTCGCGTCGAATGCAGACAGCATGCGGCGTCGAGGGCGTCGGCCACGCAGTGACCGAGACCCGTTGCGGTCTCGGCGAATCCCATGACGACGGCGTCGGATGCCGCATCGCCGAGGAGGTCGGTGACGAGCCGGCCGAGCCGGTGACCGGCGCCGCGCACCGCGGCCGGTTCGGTGGGGATGTGCTTGCCGAGAACCGTGGAGACGAGCAGGTGCGCACGCCGTGGATTGCGTCGCAGCCCGGGCCTGACGAGCTCGGGAACCGTGAAGCCACATGACGACTCCGCATGTTCGAGAGCGAAACCGAGCTCTGCGGTGGCCCAGGGGATGTCGAGAATATCGGTCATCGGTCCACCAACGCCGTCAGCAGGTCGACGAAGGTGATCCCCTTGCGGGTGACACCGAACACCGACGCGCGCAACAGGGTCTGCTCGGCCCATGTACGGTGGGGTCGTCGTTCGTTCATCTTGTTCCCGTATCCCGAGGCCTGCACACCACCGGTGTCGCGATCGAGGATGTCGGTCGCATCGTGGAACTCCTCGTGGGTCACGGCCGACAGGGCATGCACCGCAGCGACATGCGACGGATGGATGACGGTCTTGCCCTGGATGCCGTTGGCGCGGTCGAGGGCGATCTCGCGCAGCAGACCGTCGAGGTCGCGGCTGACGAGCTGCTGACGGAACAGCACGGCATCCTGTTCCTCGAAGGGTGTCGAGCGCAGCATCGGTCGGAACATGCGTTCGTGGTCGGCAAAGTACTCCCAGACGGGCCCGGTGATGACGAAACCCGTTCCGTCGGTTCGCCCGAGGTGGTTGACGATGTCGGCGATCACGTCGACGACGACCCGGACGTCGTAGATCGTCAGGTCGCGGTCGCGCCGGATACCGAAGGTCGCGCACATGTCGGTCGCGCCGATCCGGACGGCGAGGATGCGGTGGCGATGTTCGGCGAGGATGCTCGAGATCGCACGTAATTCGCCGTCGCGGGTCTCGCGGTGGACGACCTCGGCCGACTCGATGACGGGCATCGCGTAGAGGTGACGGCCGAGGAGGTCCGACGCCGCGGCCACCGCCTCGAGGAAGGCGGGGCCGGTGTGTGCGGTGAACTTGGGCACCACGAATCCGGTCAGCACGGCCTTGCCGGCGCCGAGCATAGACGCGATCCGCCCGACACCGTCGGCGGTGCGGACACGGACGAACAACATCATCGGCGTCGGTCCGCGTTCGGCGAGCGCATCGAGTGTCGCGACGGCGTTCTGCAGGCCCTGCTCGACCTCGTCGTCGGCGACGGCATCCTCGAGGTCGAGCACCATCGACGTCACACCCTCGGCCGCACGTTTCGAGATGGTCGTGACGAGATCTCCGCGCGTCGCGGGTACGTAGAGCGTGGCGCCGAGAGCGGTCGCCAGGCGGTCGCGATCGTCGCTGTGCCCGAACGGCTCGGGACGGTGCAGGAACAACTCCTCCATCGTCGCGCCGTCGAGATGCCGAAAGTGCTGCATGGCGCGCACTTCGGTAAGCGTGGCCCCCCTCATGCGTTCTCGGTCCGTCCTCTCATCCGATCGACCACTCCTGCGATGAAGGTAGACACCGCATCCAAATCTCTGACGTAGGCCCAGTAGTCGGGGTGCACACCGGTGAGTGCGTCGACGGCCCTGTCGATCCGGCTCAACTGCGAGTCGAGAACGGAACCCCATTCTGCGGTGAGACCGCGTTGCACGGCCAGGTGTTGTGCGTCACGGAGGCGGAACCGTACCTCGTCGACCTTGGCCCCCGGATTCTGCCGGACGGAACGCAGCGTGGCGAGTCGTGCGGTCACGGCGTCGACGAGTTCCTCGGCGCGTGACAGCTCGGCGCGGATCGCCGCGACCAGCTCGAGCGCTTCCTCGGGGCGGCCGTCCTTCGCCGCCGCCCGTGCGCGTCCGAGCTGGTCCTCGGCGCGAGCGAGCAGTTCGGCGGCCTGTTTCTCGTTCCCGGACAGGTCGGCGGAGCTGGCCGCATTGAACTCGCGCAACAGCGCGGAGGAGGCCGGGGCGAGACCTTCCGCACGGGTCCGGACCGCTCCGATCCTGGTGGTGACCGAGGCGAGGGTGCGAACGGCCTCGTCGCGGCGCCCCGGTGCTGCGGCGAGGGCGTCGAGCAGAGCAGTGGTCGCCTCTTCGACTCGGAGGGCCGCTGTGCGGGTCGCGCCCACGCTGTGCGCTGCATCGAGGCTGTTCAGGGCCTTCTCGAGCGCTTCGGTGGCAGATCGGACCGACGGATAGTTCGCAAAGGAAACAAAATCCGGGGTCTGCGTCGCGGCGAGGGTGTTGCGCGCTTCGGTACGCATCCGGTGTGCCAGCTCGGGCACCGTGTTCGCCACGGTCGTCATGTGCTCGAGGTGTCCCCGGTTGTTTCCGAAGAATTCATCAAGTGTTCGTGTTGCTTCGGTTATCTGCCGCAGTGCCTGCTCGTAGGCCGGAGCAGGTGCGAGCGGCTGTTCCGGATCCGTCACTGCCAGTTGAAGATACGTCTCACCGGCGCGATAACACGCCTGACGGATGGGATCCCACTGACGGAGCAGGTGCCGTTCGGGTTCGAGCTCGTAGGACGCGGCCACACCGGCCTCGATGACGGACTGGCGCTTGTCCATGTCGAGGAACGCCGCGACCATCGCATCGTGTGCACGACGAGCCGCGGGATCTTCCGTGTTTCCCCCGCCGAACAGGCGGCGCGTCCATCGGCTCGCCACAGAACCGAATGGTACTGGGCGCACGTCCACCGGGCCGATCCGTCACCTTTCCGCCGGTCGGAACTGTGGTTCGTGCGGGTCACGAAGTGAGGCGCGGGACCGGGCATAGTGGATATGGGCGTACCCCACGGCAACAACTAGTGTGGGGAGAAACGCACACCGGGCGTGCCCTATACCGGTACGTCGACCGTTGGAACGATCGAAAGGACCCCGCATGGGCGTCAGCTTGACCAAGGGCGGAAACGTCTCCCTCACCAAGGAAGCTCCGAACCTGACGGCAGTGGCCGTCGGCCTGGGCTGGGACGTTCGCACCACCACCGGCACCGACTTCGACCTCGATGCCAGTGCCATCGCTACCGGGGCCGACAAGAAGGTCGTCTCCGACCAGCACTTCGTCTTCTTCAACAACCTCAAGTCGCCCGACGGTGCCATCGAGCACGCCGGTGACAACCGCACGGGTGAGGGCGAAGGCGACGACGAGGTCATCAACGTCGACCTCGCCGCCACCCCGGCGAACATCGAGAGCATCTTCTTCCCGGTCTCGATCTACGATGCCGATTCCCGCAGCCAGTCGTTCGGCCAGGTCCGCAACGCTTACATCCGCGTCGTCGACCGCGCGAACGGCAACGAACTCGCTCGTTACGACCTGTCCGAGGACGCCTCGACCGAGACCGCCATGGTCTTCGGCGAGCTGTACCGCAACGGTGCGGAGTGGAAGTTCCGCGCCATCGGCCAGGGCTACGCGTCCGGTCTCGCGGGTATCGCCCGCGACTACGGCGTCAACGTCTAGTTCGTTTCTTCCGGGTTCCGGCTTCGGTCGCAGTACCGAAGCCGGAGCCGACGTGCAGTAACCACCCTGCAACGCCCTGATTCCGATTAGAAAGGCCACGCTTCGTGGTTCTGCGAATATTCGGTGCATCCTTCGCGGTCACCGTCGTCTCCCTCGTGGTCGCCTTCCTCTACGGCGGCCCGCAGGCTCTGTTCCTCTGCGTGATCCTCGGCATCCTCGAGGTCTCGCTGTCGTTCGACAACGCGGTCATCAACGCGACCGTGCTGCGGCGGATGAGCGAGTTCTGGCAGAAGATCTTCCTCACCGTCGGCATCCTCATCGCCGTCTTCGGTATGCGTCTGGTGTTCCCCCTCGCGATCGTGTGGGTGGCGTCCGGACTCGGCCCCATCGCGGCCCTCGACCTCGCGTTGAATCCGCCGCCGGACGGAGCCGCCTACTTCCCGGACGGCAGCCCCAGCTACGAGACCCTGATCACCGATGCGCATCCGCAGATCGCGGCGTTCGGCGGCATGTTCCTGCTGATGCTCTTCCTGCACTTCATCCTCGAAGATCGCGAGATCAAGTGGCTCGAATGGCTCGAGCGTCCCCTCGCGAAGGCCGGCAAGCTCGAGCAGCTCGAGGTCGTCGTCGCCACCGCGCTGCTGCTCATCACGGCCACCGTGATCGCACCCGAGGACAAGGTCTCGACCGTCATGATCGCCGGCGCGCTCGGCATGATCACCTACATCGCGGTCAACGGACTCGGCGAGATGTTCCACATCCCCGAGGAAGGCGAAGAGCCCAGCGGCGGACCGAGCGGCCTCGCGAAGGCCACCGGTAAGGCCGGCTTCTTCCTGTTCCTCTACCTCGAGGTGCTCGACGCGTCGTTCTCGTTCGACGGTGTCATCGGAGCCTTCGCCATCACGTCCGACCCGATCATCATCGCCCTGGGCCTCGGCTTCATCGGCGCGATGTTCGTCCGCTCGATCACCATCTTCCTGGTGCGCAAGGGCACGCTGTCCGACTACGTGTACCTCGAGCACGGTGCTCACTGGGCCATCGGTGCGCTGGCACTGATCCTGCTGTACTCGATCGGCACCCACGTGCCGGAGGTCGTCACCGGCCTCGTCGGTGTCGCCCTGATCGGTGCGGCATTCGCCTCGAGCATCTACCGCAACCGCAAGATCGCGGCGAGAGAAGGCGAAGATGCTGTGAAGACCAGCATCCCCTGATCCTCGACAATTCGAACCACATGCCGATGGGAGCCCTCGATCCGACATCTCGGATCGGGGGCTCCCATCGCTTTTCCGTACCCCGTGCGCATCCGCGCAGCAATCCGACGAAAGGCTCGACATGGCCATCGACTACAACAAGAAGCCCGAACAGAACGCAGGCGGCGTCAACCTGAGCAAGATCAACCTCACCAAGGAATCCCCGACCGTGAGCCTGTCGAAGGCCGGGTCCGGGCAGGGCGTCACGCGGGTGAACCTCAACTGGTCGCGCGGTGAGCAGAAGAAGGGCTTCCTCGCGAAGCTCACGGGCGCGAGCGGCGGCGTGGACCTCGACCTCGGCTGCCTGTTCGAACTCGCCGATGGTTCCAAGGGAGTCATTCAGGCGCTCGGGAACAGCTTCGGCGCGCTGAACACCCCGCCGTACATCCACCTCGACGGCGACGACCGCACCGGCTCGAACACCGGTGGCGAGAACATGCACGTCAACCTCGAGCGCCCCGAACTGTTCAAGCGTGTGCTGATCTTCGCGATGATCTACGAAGGAGCGCCGAACTGGGCTGCCGTGGACGGCGTCGTGACGCTGACCCCGCCGTCGGGTCCGCAGATCGAGGTGCGCCTGGACTCGCCGAACAACGGCGCGCGCATCTGCGCGATCGCGATGCTGCAGAACACCGGGCAGGGCATCACCGTCGAGCGTCTCGTGCAGTACATCGACGGCAGCCAGTCCGACCTCGACCGCGCGTTCGGGTGGGGCATGCAGTGGCAGGCGGGGCGTAAGTAGCCCCTAGTGCGAATTTCTTTCCGGCCTGGTGGCCGGTCACGGGAGATCCCGCCGGCGCATGTCGGCGGGATCTCGGTGGTTCCAGGGGTGCAAGCAGGTCAGCGTCGTCGGAGAGCGAGGACCGGAATGGTGCGTTTCCCGCGCGTCTTCTCCTCGACCTCTGCTCGACCGGTCTTGCGGCCACGATGATGCACGAGCGCCATGGGCGCACCCTCGAAGTTGCCGCCGACCCGGCCTCCGTTGGCCCGGAACTCGGCGATCACCTGCGCATTCCAGTTGTCGGACGAACTCATGGGAGAAATCCTCCTGGCTACTGCAGTCGGCTACGAACCACCGTAATCATGTAGAGGACCACGGGGTCCGGAACGAGGAATCACGAGCGGTCGGTGGTCGCCGCCAAGGATCCCAATAGCCGAAGTTTGTCGTCACTGGGCGAGCCGGCAGAGGCCAGGTACACGATCAACTGATGTCCAGGTGCGCTGCGAACGTCGAATGCGTTGTATTCGAGGACGAGATCGCCGACGGCAGGATGCCGGAACTCCTTGGCCTCGTGTGTTTTGCCCCGCACATCGTGCCGATTCCACAGTTCGCGGAACTCCGCGCTCGCATCGTGCACCTCGAGAACGAGGGCACGAACGTCGTCGACCGAGCCGGTGTGGCCCAGAGCGAGCCGGAGATTCGCGACGCACGACGTCGTGGCGCGCTCCCAATCGGTGAAGAAGCGGCGCCCGAAGGGATCGAGGAAGGTCATGCGCACGAGATTGTCGATGCGCTCGAAGCCGCTGTAGAGCGCACCGGCGAGCTCGTTGTACGCGAGAACATCCAACCGGCGGTCGATGATGAGCGCGGGTGTGTGCGACCAGGATGAGAGAAGCTCCCGCAGTGAATCGTCCACGGTCTTCCGCACCGCAGTGGGCGGTGTCGGAGCCAGTCCGGCGAGACGGAACAGGTGCTCGCGCAGGTCGGTGTCGAGAGCCAGTGCGCCGGCGAGGGCGTTGAGAACCGCCGGAGACGGGTTCCGTTCGCGACCCTGTTCGAGTCGCGTGTAGTAGTCGACGCTGACACCGGCGAGCATGGCAACTTCCTCGCGACGCAGACCGGAGACCCGCCGCCCCGACTGCGCCGTGATGCCGACATCCGACGGCTGCACGTGCCCGCGTCGCGCCTTGAGGAAGGTTCCGAGTTCGGTGGAGACCATGAGACGACGCTAGCTCCCCGGATGCGGTACAGACAGGCCCTGGTGCACCCAGGCACACACCGGCCTGTTCCGGCCGCCCATCCGCCCCGACAGTGGAACTCGCCGGATCTCCCGGCACCCCGATCCTCATCTGGAGTACACATGACCATCCCCTTCACTCCCGAATTGTTCGAACTCATCCGCGAGAACGCCGGCGGGCATCGTCCGCTCCTGTTCGGCAATGCCCGGATCATCACCGGCGACGCCCTGATCGGCGATTTCGACCGCGGCGACGTCCTGCTCGGTGGCGCTCGTGTCCGGCAACCTTCGCAATCCTGTCCGTGTCTCGCGACGACTCGGAAACAGATGTGCTGCAACGATTCATCGATGATGCCGACGCCGCGCACACGGTCGTCGTCGACGGTGAGATCGCCCTCTGGGGCGGTCGATCGGTCCACGCCGACGACCCGACGGAGACTCCGACCGCCACGGACGTGGCATCGGACCGTCATCTCGGAACTTGGATCGACGAAACGGATTTCGTGCACCAGCACCTGACCGCGGACGGTCGCTACGACGAGACCCGCGGTGGACGCCCGCATGCATATCAGGGCTCCTATCGGATCACCGGCGACCGCATCGACTACCGCGACGACCTCGGATTCTGGGCCTTCGGCGAATTCGTCGACGGCACCCTGCAGCACGCCGGTTACACCTTCCACCGCGCCTGACACTCATCGGAAAGCCACCACAATGAAGACAACTCTCGCCGATTTCACCGCGGCCCACGACAGCGACCGTCCGATCCTGCTGACCGGTGGCGCCGTCGTCACCATGGACCCCTCGATCCCGGACCTCGATGCCGGCGACGTCCTGCTCGTCGGCCCGCAGATCATCGCGATCGGCGCCGACCTACGCTCCGATCCCGGGCACGGTGCCGCCGCAGCCTCGGCACTCGTGGTCGACACCCGCGGCGCGATCGTCGGCCCCGGTTTCGTCGACACCCACCGTCACGCCTGGGAAGCGCAACTGCGCCGGAGCATTCCCGACGTTTCCGACCTCGGCGAATATGTCATGTCGACCCTGGCCGGCGTCGCCCCGAACTACGCACCGGAGGACATGTACATCGGTACCCGTCTCGCCGCGCTGACCGCGCTCGACTCGGGCATCACCACCATGCTCGACTTCTCGCACAACTCCCGCACTTCCGCGCACTCCGATGCTGCACTGAATGCGCTCATCGACACCGGAATTCGGGGCGTGCATGCCTCGATGGGTCCTCACTTCGGTGAGTGGGATCGTCAATGGCCCAAGGATATGAACCGGTTGGTGAGCGACTTCCACGGCGCCGCAGACGGTCTCGTCACGGTGCGGCTGGCCGCCCTGGCGACCGACGAGATCGCCGGACCTGCGATCGCCTACGGGCCCGAACTCGCTGCTTTCGCACGTGATCTCGGTGTGTGGACGAGCATCGACGCGGTTTTCGGGATACCGTCGTCGGAGGCGATCCTGCGCTGGGCACGGATGGGGATCCTCGATCCGACCCTCACCTTGATCCATGCGACCGGCCTGACCCCCGAGGCGTGGACGGCGATGGGGGATGCCGGTGTCACGGTTTCCCTCGCCCCGACCTCCGACGCCCAGATCGGCCTCGAATCGGCGGTGCCCGCTGTGGACGAGGCTCTCGCCGTCGGGATCCGGCCGGGTCTGAGCATCGACGTGGAGGTCGCGCTCGCGAGCGACATGTTCACCCAGATGCGGACCCTGCATGCCATCCAACGCATGCGCGCCACCAATGCTGCATACGGAACGGAGGAGACCCGCAACCGGATCACCACCCGCGACGTCCTCGACTTCGCCACCCTGCAAGGCGCGCATGCCAACGCGCTCGGGCACGTCACCGGTTCGCTGACACCGGGCAAGGAGGCCGACCTGCTCATCGTCCGCGCCGACGACATCAACAACATGCCGCTCAACGACGCCGTCGGCACCCTCGTGCTCGGCTCCGACGCACGCAACATCGACACCGTCCTCGTCGCCGGCAACCCGCGCAAGTGGGCGGGTTCGCTGGTCGACGAGGACATCGACGCCCTACGCGAGGCCGTGATCCGTTCCCGCAACGCCATCATCGGGCGGGTGGCGGCGACACTGTGACGACCTCCAGGGAAGTGAAGGACATGAAACAAGCCGAGCACCCGTTCGTCGGACTGTGGGCGACCGCCGACGGTAACATCCGCCAGCGTCTCCTGCCGGAGGGGCGATACGTCGAGGCCCGCGGCAGCCGGGAAGCTGCCTACACCGGTGACTACCGGATCGAAGGAACAATGATCTACTACCGTGACGACGCCGGCTTTTCCGCCGACGGTGAGTTCCGCGACGACGTGCTGTACCACGCGGGAATGGTCATGTATCGGCACCTGAGAGCGCGGCAATAGGAGCGCCGATCCGGACGATGGTCATGCGGGCCGTTCGGTCGCAGTCAGGAGCTCGTGCAGCACGCCTTCCTGAAAAGTCCGTGCTTGCCGACCTGAAGGCGGAAGCTCACCGGAGCGTGCTGCGATGGACTGTTCGATCGCCTCGACCGGCTGGTAGCCGGTCCCGAGTAACCGTCGGCCGGCATCGATTTTGGACAGCCACTTCCCGTAGCGATGTCGAACCAGCGCGCGACAGGCTCCGAGGACCGCGTCGTCGGCTCCGGGTGCGGGCCGGTCATCGGCTGGGCCGGGCAGCGCCATCCACCAGCGCAGCGAGTCGACCAATAGGCTCTGTAGTTCCTCCGGTGCCAGCTCGGCGAATGTCTCCGGGGCCGGCGGTCCCGCCAACACCCGGCCGCTCTGGTGCAGGATGCTGCGGTCCAGTCCGTACCAGAACGTCCCGTCGGCTGCCGGGCGGTCTGTGGGCTGAAGTGTCTGCCGGAAGGCCATGTCCGGCCCGTCGTTCAACTCGAGCTCGAAGCCCGGTTCTCCGGTGCCCGACTGCGCCGTAGCCATGGTGTAGACCACCAGTTCCAGGCCTCGGGCCGGACATGGCAGGGCGCTGTGCCGCAGCCGAGCGATCAACTCCCGCTTCATCGTTTCGCTCAGGGGGTCGCGGCAGAGCAGGGCGATGTCGATGTCGCTGCGGCCGGGATGGAAGGCGTTCAGGGCGAGCGACCCGGCCGCGTACGCCCCGACGAACTCCGCACCGAGCACCTCCCGGGCAGTGTCCACGACGGCTTCGAGGTATGGCTCTACATCGATATTCGGCACCACCCCATCATGCGCGGCACACCGTGCCGTGCACACGATGCATGCCTCTACGTAGTGAGGCGCACGATGCAGGCCACCCAAGTATGGTCACTGAGCTTTCCGGTCTCCTCCGTGATGGCCCACGTCCGCAGACCTGTGCAGGCCAGGTCGGAAGCGATGTGATCGATCCACGGCCCGTGCTCGACCTCACCACCGGTATGCAGACTCCATCGGCTCATTACCGCCATGGATCGTGGATTACCCCGGTAACCGTGGTTCGTGTCGACAGGCCGCGCGAGCATGCCACCGAAGCGCCTCGATCCGCAACCGGGAGGCGACCAAATTACTGGTTGACACAACAAGTTCTTGGTATCTGGCACAGTACATCGACAGTCTGATCTCGGTCGCACGTTTTGGTAAGGAATGACAGGGCACGTGTGCCGAAAACTATTGTGGGAAAATCGGTTTAATCATAAGGCTATGACTTGGTGTATCTGATGTGGCCCGATCGGTTCGGATGGGGCTGAAGAGTTGAGACGCTCTACTTCCGGAGGGAAGGACTGGGTCGGGGATGAGCGCTGGAGTTTGGCTGCTTATGTCAAACACGTGTGGTGGTGCGCTAATTGCCATTAGCGCACCATCTGCCTCAAAACCCCAGCTGAGCGCGTTTTCCTCTGTGAACCTGTCTGGATAGGGCGGTAGGCTCTCGTTCCGTGCCCGATGACCTGATCAGCCGCCGCCCGGACGACGTTTCCGTGCCTGTCCCGACCTCGTCGGACCCGGCCGCGCCGTCCGTGCCGGCTCTGTCGGTCGAGACCCTCACGCAGGTGGCCGGGGCGGCGGCGCGGTCGCGCTCGGAATCGACCCGTCGTAACTACGCCGCCGACTGGGCCCGGTTCACCGCCTGGTGCGCCCGGGAAGGGCATGCGGCGTTGCCGGCGCATCCCTTGACGGTCGCCGCCTATCTCCACGAGGCCGCCGCCACCGTGACGGAGGCGGGGGAGCGAGCCTACTCACCCTCGACGCTGGCCCGGTGGGTGGCCGGGATCGGCTACCACCACCGCCGCGCCGGCCACCCCGCTCCCGGGGCGGACGAGTTGGTCACCGCGACCTTGTCCGGGATCCGCCGCGATTACGCGGCCGCGGGGGAGCGGCCCCGCACGCCGCGGGCGCCGCTGCTCACCGCCGACATCGTCACCATCGTCGAGACGATGCGCGCCGACAGTGGCAGCTGGGCCGCGGAGGTGCTCGAACGCCGCGACTCCGCCATCTTCTTGCTGGGGTTCGCGGGGGCGTTTCGCCGCAGCGAACTCGTCGCCTTGGCCTGCAGCGACGTCTCACTGCACCGGCTCGACGGCCTGCACATCCGCCTGCGCAAGTCCAAGACCGATCAGGAGGGGCGGGGGAGTGTCCGGGCCCTGCCGTTCACCCACAGTCATGCGAGTTGTCCGCCGTGTGCGTGGCTGCGGTGGGCGCAGGTCGTCGCCGCCTTCGACACCGGCGGCCGTCCTGCTGTCATCCGGCTGCTGCGCACCGCCGAACCGTTCGACGGGCATGTGTGCCGCGGACCCCGGCCCCGGATGGTGCCGTCCTCGCCGTGGTTGCGGGCGATCCGGAAGAACGGCAACCTCTCCGACACCGCCCTGTCGGGAGCGGCGGTGCACCAGGTGATCCGGCGCCGCGCCGCGCAGGCCGGCTACGACCCCGACACCGTCGCGCAGTTGGGCGGGCATTCGTTGCGGGCCGGGTTCGTCACCCAGGCCTTCCGCAACGGCGCGAGCGCGCACGCGATCATGCGCCAGACCGGGCACAGCACCCCGGCCATGCTCGAAACCTACGCCCGCGAACACGCCCCACTCATCGGCAACGCCGTCACCAACCTCGGATTGTGACCGCGATGACCAGCACCGCACGAGAAGACATCCGCCGCAACGATGTTCATGATGCCGAGCTGGGCCTACGCATCCCGAGTCGCTACCGGCACGACTGGGCGCTGTTCGCCGACTGGTGCGCCGCCGCCGACCGGTCGCCGATTCCGGCTAGCCCCGCGACCCTGGCCATGTTCCTGCACGAGCACCCGGCCGCGGTCGCGACCCAGCGGCGCCGCTTATCGGCGATCAACGCCGTGCACACCGGGCACGGCTACCCCGCCCCGGGACGCACCGAGACCGTGCGCCGGCACCTCGACACCACCCGTGCTTCGCGCCTCGACCGGCTCGGACGCCTGCTGGTGCAGAGAGCGGCCGAGTTGCCCATCACCGGCTGGCCGAGCGGACTGTTCGGCCGCCGCGACGCCCTGCTGCTGGTCCTCGCCGCCACCGGCATGACCTTTGTCGACATCACCCGATTGCGCCGCCGCGACCTCCGCCTCGACGGCAACACCCTGGTGGTCACGACCCAGTCCGGCGAAAGGTTCCGACTCGGACCGGATCCCGAGACCGGAGACAACCCAGCTGCCGCGATGTATCGGCGGTGGGCGGAGATCCAGGCGTTTCTCGACCTGTACCCGGGCACGCATCTATTGCGCCATCACCTCACCGACCCGACCGCGATCATCTCCGATCCGCTCGATGCGGAACAGGCCCGGCAACCGTTGCTGTGTCCGATCGACCGCTGGGGACACCTCCCGCACGCGCAGACGATGACCCCGCAATCGGTATCGGCGCTGGTGCGGGCGCACCTGTCCGGACGTGTTCCGGTACGGAAGGTGTTGCCCGTTCCCCCGCAAGACGATGTCGACGCTTGGGTCGAGCCTGAGATCGACCTCGACGCCGGCTACTACGACCGCGGTACCACCGCCCGCCGCCGCGATCACCAGACCCTCGAAGACCTCACCGACGTCTTCGACGAGATCGAAGCCCGCACCGATGCGCTCCTCGAGGACCTGATGGGGGTGCTTGAGGGACTGTGAAGGGAGTCTGATGGAGTCGCCCGCTGGACGTGCACGCATGCCGTGCATTCGTGCAGTTGTCGTCGGTCTTGATTCTCTCCGACGCATTCCACAGGAGTGCGCCAGAGCCACAGTTAACGAGCGCCGTCGATCAGGACAAGGCAGAACCGGATCCCGCCGAGCCGGTCGCCACGCCCGCCAACCACAGTGCAATGCACTCCGGCGTAAAGCGCTCCCACTTGCACAAGTTGAGGGCAGGCACGGGTGGGGCGGTGTCCGCAGCAGCGGTACCCATCGAACCCGCTCCGAGCGCGGCGGTCACAGCGGTCACGACGACGAACTTGCGCAGCATCAGGTGCCTTCCATAGACGTACATTCTGTGACATCGGAGATGGAGCACTTCGTTACCACAGTATCGATGCGGTCACCGAGGGAAAACCGATGCCATGCTCTTCGAAATCGGTGACCACCTGAAGCAGATGAGACAGGTGAGCGTCGAAGGTGGATTCGGCCAGATGACTAACGGTGGCGAGGTCACACGTGCGCAGCGGAACTGTGTCGGTCTGTGCGGACAGCACGGCGCCATTCGGTCTCTCGCAGCAATCGCAGTCCGTTGAGACCGACGAGGATGGTGGAGCCTTCATGACCCGCCACTCCCAGCGGCAGCGGCAGCGTGCCGACAAGGTCCCAGGTCACCAGGACCACGATGACCGAGGCGGCGATGACGAGGTTGGCGATGACCAGGCGTCGAGCCCTCCGGGCCAGGTGGATCACCGCAGGGATGGCGGTGAGGTCGTCACGGACGACGACCGCGTCGGCGGTCTGCAAGGTCAGATCCGATCCCGCGCCACCCATGGCGATACCGACATGCGCAGCGGCCAGCGCGGGAGCGTCGTTGATGCCGTCTCCGACGACGACCACTTTCGCTCCGTCGGCCTGCAGCGCGCGTACGGCGGCGACCTTGCCGTCGGGCAGCAGCCCGGCCTGCAGGCGCAGTGGCTCAGCGATCAGATCGGCGACCTCGGAATAGGTCTAGCTGCCGAAGAGCGTGTCGAACTGGCGAGTGCTGCCTCTGTCGACCGGCTGGGCCGTGGACGCTGTACGGGTTGCTGTTCACGATCGTGCTCCTATTCGCGCTCCAGGGCGAACAGATCACGTCGCAGCCATGGGACGTCGTGCGCATCGCTCTGCCTCTGCTCACCTATTTTGTCCTCATGTGGGGCGGCGGGTTCCTGTTCGGCGCCGCGATCGGTCTGGGCTACGAGCGCACCACCACCCTGGCGTTCACCGCCGCGGGCAACAACTTCGAACTGGCCATCGCAGCCTCGGCGACAGTGACCGTAGGATCGAAGGAGCTGCAGCGTGCGCCGTGTTCGTCCCAGGGACTCCTGGTGGGTCTGTGGAGGTCACCACGAGAGTTCGCGACAGCGTCCCTCGCCGTCGTGGGGTTCGACCTGCAGGGTGGCGTGTTCGAGGCCGAAGCGTTCCGCCAACAAGGTTTGTGCCGCTGTGAGCACGGCTGTGGAGTCCGCGTCGGATTCGGTGACCAGATGTGCAGAGGCCACTTCCATGCCCGAGGTAAGAGTCCAGACGTGCAGGTCGTGGGATTCATGGACTCCAGGAAGGGCATTAAGGGCGGCGTTGACCTCGGTGATGTCGATACTCTTCGGGGCTTGTTGGAGCAGTATGCCGATCGCGTGTCGGCCGAGATTGTAGGCCCGGGGCAGGACGAAGAGTCCGATGGCGACACCGATGAGCGGGTCGGCGTACCGCCAGCCGAACACGATGGTCACCACACCGCTGATAAGCACGCCGACCGAACCGAGCATGTCGGCCAGGACTTCGAGGTAGGCCCCGCGGACGTTGATGCTCTCCTTGGCGCCGGCGCGCAACAGGAGAAACGAAATGACGTTGATGGTGAGGCCGACCACGGCAACGATGGTGACGGGCAGGCCGGGGACTTCGGGTGGGGCGGACAGTCGTTGGAGGGCTTCGTAGAGAATCCAGAGGGCGACGCCGAACAGCAGGAGTGCGTTGAGCAGGGCGGCGAACACTTCGGTGCGGTACAGGCCGAAGGTCCGGTCCGGTCGGGTGCGGGCACGCTGGGCGACGGTGATAGCGGTGACGGCCATCAACACGCCGAACACGTCGGTGAACACGTGCGCGGAGTCGGAGAGCAGGGCCAGCGACGAGGTGGAGAGTCCGACGACGACCTGGAGCACAAAGGTCACCAGGCCCAGGGCCACGGCGATCCACAACCGTCGGACGTGTCGGCCGGAGGCGCTGGTGGCTTGGGCGGGCGAGAGGCCGTGTCCGTGTCCGTGGCTCATCGTTTTCCTTCCTCAAGACACCGACATCATATAGTCATATGCGCATGAATATATAGAGCGGTCGCGAAAATTGGATCGGCACGATCAACTATCCTTCATAGTATTTCGGCGGCGAGGCGCGCGCCTGCAGGTTCGGCCGGCGGGAACGGGCGAACAACGGACGAGGTGAGGTTTTCCGTGGCAGGTACCAGTAGAGCTGCAGTCGGCGTGATGGTCTCTTGGACGGCAGGCGCGGCCCTGGTGGCGGCCGCCCTGGCGGCCGTGTCGAGCAGTGAGGTTCTGCGGTTGCTCGGACTGCCGGATCCAGGAGTGCTCACGAGATACGGACTCCCGGCCGCCACCGCGATAGGGGAAGTGGCGGCGGTGGTGATGATCGGGTCGTTGCTGGTGGCGGCGGTGCTGGTACCACCACAACGTTCCGGGCTGCTCGATGTCGACGGTTACCGCGCAGTGCGGACTGCGGGCGCGGCTGCAACGCTATGGGCAGGATCGGCGCTGGTGCTGATTCCTCTGTCGTTGTCGGACACCTCCGGCCAACCACTGAGCACCGTGTTCGCCGATCCGGTTCCGTTCGTGCAGTCGGTGGGGCAAATCGAGGCATCCACCGCCTGGCTGTGGACCGCGTGTCTGGCTGCCGCGGTGGGGCTGGGATGCCGCCTCGTTCTGCAGCACCGGTGGACACCGCTGTTACTGGTCCTGGCGGTAGGGAGCCTGATGCCACGCGCGTTAACGGGACATTCCGCCGGGGGCGGATCGCATGATCTGGCCACCAACAGCCTGATACTTCATCTGGTGGCGGCCGGACTGTGGGCCGGGGGATTGGCAGCGTTGGTGTTGCACGCCGTGCGTGGTGGCGGACATCTCGATGTCGCCACACGCCGGTTCTCCGCGCTGGCGACGGTGGCATTCGTGGTGATGGCTGTGTCGGGAATAATTAATGCTCTGGTGCGGGTTCCGCTTCGGGAGTTTCTGTCCGGCCCGTACGGACTTGTGGTCCTGGCCAAGGTCGTCGCACTCGGTGTAGTGGGGTGGCTGGGCTGGCGCCAACGGACGGTGGCGATCACGGCTCTGGCCGCCGACGCGTCGAATCGGGGGACGTTCATACGCTTGGCGGTAATCGAATCTGCGGTCCTGACGGCCACGATTGGACTCGGGGTGGCGTTGGGCCGTACTCCGCCGCCATTGGGCGAACGTCGCGAACCTAGCCTGGTCGACGAAGTCTTGGGGTACGGGTTCGATGGTGCCCCGACGCTGGGCAGGTTGCTGACGGAGTGGCGGTTCGATCTGTTACTGGGAACCGCAGCGGTCGTGCTGGCAGCGCTCTACCTGCTGGGAGTGCGGAGGCTACGTGCAGTGAGGCAGCCGTGGCCGGTCCGGCGCACCGTGTCCTGGCTTCTCGGCTGTCTAGTGTTGCTTCTGGTGACATCCTCCGGGGTCGGGCGCTACGCCCCGGCGGCGTTCAGCGTGCACCTGCCCGCATCCGCAGCGCTGGCGATCGTGGTGCCCATGTGCTTGGTTCTGGGCGCTCCGCTCACCTTGGCGGCCCGCGCGGTTCGCTCCGGCCCCAGCGATGCAGTTCCAGGAGCCCGCGACTGGATGCGGGCGATTTTCGCCAGCACCGCACTGCGATGGGTGACCCATCCCCTGATGGCCGCGGTGGTGCTCGTGGGCACCTTCTACCTGTTGTATCTCGGAGGACTGTACGACGGCGGCTCCTACCCGGGACGCATGGTGCTCGATATGTGGTTGCTGGCGGTGGGGTTGGTCTTCTTCTGGGTCACCGTCGGGATCGATCCTGTCCCCGTGCCGCAGGGACCGTTGACGCGCGTGGGAGCAGTGGCGGTCGCGCTGGCCGGCTACGCGTTCTTTCTGGTCGCCCTGATCATGGCGGATTTTGTGATCGCCGCCGAGTTCTATACCTCACTGCAACTGGGTTGGTTCGACGACTTGGCTGCCAATCAGCGACTCGGTGGAAACCTGGCGTGGGCCGTCGGCGAGCTACCGCTGCTACTGGCCACCGTGCTCGCGCTCGTGCGATGGAGTTCGATCGAAAACCAGCGTGCCCGGAAGCGGAACGACCAGGTCGACCGCGAGGGAGATCGCGAACTGGCCGCGTACAACGCGATGCTGAACGGACTGCACCCACACTCTCGTACCTCGGCAGCAGCCGACGCCGGCGCCTCCGGCCACGACCCCAAGCGCGAATCGGAGACCGGGTAACGATCCGGTATTGAAACTATGCAGAATAGTAGTAACGTGTCGGTGTCCGTCACCGTTTCGTTATCACGCGAGCGGGTGCCTTCTTGAGGATGCGATCTTGGCCCGACACCGTAAACCAGAGCCCCAACTCGCCGTTCCCCACCGCTCTGACTGTAGTACTGCAGCGTGGCCTGTTCCCGAGCCGACCGATCCCATCGACGCAGGTCGCGATGACGCTGCTTTCCCGACGACAGTGGCTGTCCTGGACCCGGCAGAACGTCTCGATATCGAGCATCGGGATGCCCTTGCCGAGCATGCGGACGCCCTCGCCCCGAGGCCGATCCGAAGCAAAGGCGCGCATCGCCGAACGAGCCCAGGAACGAGCGGACGCGTGCTGGCCGTGTCGGTAGCGGCAGGCGCGCTGCTGGCAGCAACGACCTCGAGCGCCCATGCCGCCTCGGTCCCTCCCACGGTCAGCGACGAGATCGAGGCCGCGTCGCAACCCTCAGCCCCTACGGATGTGCTGCCCCAGGCCCCCCAGGTGTTGCAGGCCGTGCAGGTGCCGATGCTGGCAGACTTCGCGGATCAACTCGACCGGGCACGGATCAGGGAGGAGCGCCGACTCATGCAAGAGGCCGAGGCGCGCCGCCCGAAAACGCTGATGCCTGTCAGTGGCACGCTCACGTCGAACTTCGGACCCCGCTGGGGCACGAGCCACTACGGGCTCGACATCGCCAACTCGATCGGCACCCCGATCGTCTCGGTGACCGATGGCACGGTACTCGAGGCCGGTCCCGCCTCCGGCTTCGGACTGTGGGTACGAATCCTGCAGGACGACGGCACGATCGGGGTGTTCGGGCACATCGATCAGGCCTTGGTTTCTGCAGGTCAGCGCGTGCGAGCCGGGGAACAGATCGCCACCGTGGGCAATCGGGGACAATCGACCGGGCCACATCTGCACTATGAAGTGTGGGGACCGGACGGCCAGAAGGCCGATCCCATGGCATGGTTGAACGCACGAGGGGTTCAGATCGCGTCAGATGCACGCACATAGATAAGGGATAATCGGCGAATGTCTGCGAGGGAAGCCATACACAGGTTGGGGGGTCTCGAAGCCGAGGTGATGAACGAACTGTGGTCGACCGACGAGCCACAGTCGGTCCATGGCCTGGTCGAACGGCTTCGCGATCGCAAGGAATTCGCCTACACCACCATTTTGACCGTGGTCACCCATCTGTATGAGAAGGGCTGGGTGCAGCGAGAAAAACGCAGTCGCGCCTACTACTATTCGCCCTCACGCAGCCGGGAGGAAGCCACCTCCGAGGCACTGCGCGCCCTGCTCGACAGCAGCACCGACCCCAGCGCGGTGCTGCTGCATTTCGCCAAGACGGTCAGCGACCGCGAATACGATGCCCTGCGCCGGGGCTGGACGGGCCGGGCCGCCGACCAATGACATTGGCCCTGGTCCTGTTGCTCGGCGCCGCCCTGATCTCGATGGCGGCCCCGCGAATGCTCGGTCCGCTCGCCGCCACCTCCGTGCCTCCCGGAGTCCTGCTGGCGGCGTGGCTGGGCAGCATAGCCGGGGCCTTGTTCTTCGGCGCCTCCGCGGTGGTCACCTTGGCCTGGCCCGACCATGCGCCTGCCGAGACCGCGGTCGAGGCCGTGGTGCGGTGTCTGTCCGCGGTTTCCCACGCGATGCAGCCGTGGATCACCGAAACCCTGGCCGCTACCGGAGCCCTGGCCCTGCTCACCATAACCGTGCGAGCCGTGATCCTGGGTCGGCGGTACACCAGAGAACAAACCCGTCTACTCGACTACCACCGTGATGTGGTCTCCATCGTCGCCCACTCCCGCGACGACGGTGTGATGTGGCTGGCGCACCCGATGCCAATGGCCTACAGCGTGGCCGGCCGACCCGGATTCGTGGTGGCTACCGACGGGCTCTCGCAGTGTCTGAGCGGTTCCGAACGCGATGCTGTCCTGGCCCACGAGCGGGCACACCTGCGAGGCAGTCACCACCTGATCGTCACCACATGTGACATCTTGGCCGCGGTGCTTCCGGCGGTGCCGTTGTTCGCCGCCGCCCCGGCCGCGGTCAAAACCCTGGTCGAACTGACCGCTGATCAGCACGCTGCCCGCGCCACCAGCACGGCGACGGTGTGCTCGGCGCTGACCGTGGTCTCCGCTTCGACATTGCCGCAGCCGGCCGGGACCTTGGGGTTGAGCAACGAGATCTCGCTGCGACTGCTCAAGCTGCGCGTGAGCTGGCGGACGCGGTGCCCGAAGGTGTCGTACGCCACAGCTGCGGCGTTGTCGATGGCGATGCCTGTCGCTACCGCGCTGGTCGGGCTGGCGGCGACCTCCGCGGCCGTGTGCCTGACCCTCGCTCAGGCATGATCCGGCACGGGCGACCGAACCGACCTTAATTACTATGCAGCATAGTAATTAGGTACGCTCGAGGGCGTCTCATCACCGTGCGCTCGCGCGAAACTTCGGATCGGACAGCACATGACCGCTCTCGCCCCGCCACCCTGGCCTGCCGCTACCCGCCCCATGCCGGCGCGGCGCGGCCCCAAGGGTGCGTTCATCCACAAAATGATCACCACGACCGACCCGAAAGTACTGGGTCAGATGTACCTGGTGACCGCGTTCGCGTTCTTCGCGATCGGAGGCCTGATGGCCCTGATCATGCGCAGCGAACTGGCCGCGCCGGGTCTGCAGTTCCTCTCGAATGAGCAGTACAATCAGCTGTTCACCATGCATGGCACGATCATGCTGCTGATGTACGCCACTCCTGTGGTGTTCGGCTTTGCCAACTACATCCTTCCACTGCAGATCGGCGCGCCCGATGTCGCATTCCCCCGGCTGAACGCCTTCAGCTACTGGCTGTATCTGTTCGGATCCCTCGTTGCAGTCGGCGGCTTCATCACCCCCGGCGGCGCCGCCGACTTCGGCTGGACCGCGTATGTGCCTTTAAGCACGGAAGTGCACTCCCCCGGCATGGGCGCAAATCTATGGATCGTGGGCCTGGCCATCTCAGGACTGGGCACCATCCTGGGCGCAGTCAACTTCATCACCACCATCGTGTGTATGCGAGCCCCCGGCATGACGATGTTCCGGATGTCGATCTTCACTTGGAACATTCTCGTCACCTCCATCCTGATCCTCATCGCCTTTCCGCTGCTGACCGCAGCGTTGATGGGGCTGCTATACGACCGGGTACTCGGCGGTCACCTCTTCGATCCCGCCACCGGCGGAGTGATGCTCTGGCAGCATATGTTCTGGTTCTTCGGTCATCCCGAGGTCTACATCATCGCGCTGCCGTTCTTCGGCATCGTCTCCGAGATTTTCCCGGTGTTCTCCCGGAAGCCGATCTTCGGTTACACCGGCCTGATCTACGCCACCCTCGGCATCGCGGCCCTGTCGATCGCGGTGTGGGCGCACCACATGTATGCCACCGGCGCGGTGCTGCTGCCGTTCTTCTCGTTCATGACCTTCCTGATCGCCATCCCGACCGGTGTGAAGTTCTTCAACTGGATCGGCACCATGTGGAAGGGGCAGTTGACTTTCGAATCACCGATGTTGTTCTCCGTGGGTTTTTTGATCACCTTCCTCTTCGGCGGCCTGTCCGGCGTCATCCTGGCCTCCCCTCCTATGGACTTCCAGCTGCACGATTCGTACTTCGTGGTGGCGCACTTCCACTACGTCGTGTTCGGCACCGTGGTGTTTGCGACCTATGCGGGTATCTATTTCTGGTTTCCGAAGATGACCGGGCGGATGCTCGACGAGCGCCTAGGCAGGTGGCATTTCTGGTTGACCTTCCTCGGTTTCCACGCCACGTTCCTGGTGCAGCACTGGCTGGGCAATGAAGGCATGCCCCGGCGCTACGCCGACTACCTGCCCTCGGACGGATTCACCACCCTGAACACGATTTCGACGATCGGATCTTTTGTCCTCGGTGCCTCGGTGTTGCCATTCGTGTGGAACATCTTCAAGAGCTACCGCTACGGGCAGATCGTCACTGTCGACGACCCGTGGGGCTACGGCAACTCCCTCGAATGGGCGACTNACGCCCCGCCTTCGAACTGCACTACCCACACATGGTCGAACGCATGAGGGCCGAAGCGCACGTGGGATTCGGCGGTGCGCCCAAGAGCACCGAAATCGCCGACCGTGAGCTTGCCGAACCGCGGAGCACCGGCGAGGCCTCGGCACGCACCGATACGAAGGAATAAATCGTTCGCCGTCTCGGCCCCCGAAAGATCGGAAAATACCGTTGAAGACCAACATGCCGGTGGTGACCGTGCCGGCCACAGACCGCGCCACCGCGGCCCTGGCCGACTGGCTCATCCGGGACCTGACCGCCGTGACGCTCGAGCATGCAGGGCTTCCGGATCCCCAGCGGCTGCGTCGCCTGCCGCCGATCACCGCCGCGCACATCGGCAAGCCGGGTAAGTTGCGCCGACATGTGCGTGCGTTGGAACATGTTCTCGGGCAGGTGGATCGGCATCTTCGTGCCGGTGCGCACCTGCGCGAGCACGGTCTGGGCACCGCATCGGTGCCGGCCGTGCCGGGAGAGCTGCTCGACGTGGCGGCGGACCTGGCCGGCACCGTCGTCGAGCGTGGCAGTCCGGCCGCGGCACTGGCCAATCGGGCGGTGCTGCTCGCGGCCGGAGTTATCGGCCGGGGGCTGGGGGTAGTCGATGCCTCCGCGACCTGGTCCGCTACCGCGGGGTCGTATTGCGCGATCATTGCGCAGTTGTGGCGGGACGAGCCCCAGGCACAGGTGCTGGTCGATCCCGGGTAGAGGGCTGGTGCCTGGTCCGAGGGGTGCGGGTACCTGCGCCGGTCGGTCCTCGGACGGATCGGGCTGGATCCATCCGAGGGCCGGCCGGTCTGCTCCGCTTTGGACGGTCGCGGTCACCGGAACATTTTCCCAGGGCGGAGGTCGAGTTATGAGCGAGTCGGGTGACCGTAGTGATCCGGACGAGGTACAGCCCGGCGACGAGTCGACTGTCTACCCCGATCCGGTCCACCGTCGACAGGAGCTGGCGGCCGCCGAAAAGAGGGTCGCCGGACAGATCGATCCCGGGATGCGTGCGGTGGTGGTCGCTGCAGTGGTGGTGGTGGCGGCGGTCTCGTTCTCACTTCCGCACAACGGTGGCGCCAACGGCTGGCAGGTGCTGGCCGGCTCTACGGTGGCACAGGCCGAAACCATCACCCTTCCTTCGCGGATCTTTTTGGTGCTGGCAGCGGTGTTCGGGATCGTGCTCTCGATGCTGGCGCTGGTGACCCGACGATGGGTGCTGGCCTGGTTTGCCAGCGCCGGGTGCACGCTGGCGATCGTGTTCGGTGTGCTTGCCGTGTGGTCGCGGCAGACCCTCGATCCCGTCGCCGGTGGGGCCGGCCCGGGCATCGGCTTGTTTTTGGGGTGGGGAGCGATGACCGTCCTGGCGTACCACTGGATCAAGGTGGTTTGGGCGCGGTCGTCGCAGATGGTCGAGGCCGAGGCTGCCCGTCGGGCTGCCGAATCCGAGCTGCCCGAGCAGTACCTGCACCGGCTTCCTCCACCACGCGAGGACGGCACGTAGTCGTCCGAGCATTCCCGCGCGCCTCGCAAAAGGTACCTCGCGATGGGGAGAATATCGCTCGATACCGCCGTGAGCGAGCGGAGGCTGCCGCTACCCGGAAACTTTGTCAGATCAGGGTCTGCCAGTACGGCCAGAAGGCGTGCGCTACCAGGGCGGATACAGTCAGCGTCCAGACGGTGGGGACCACTGCATGCAGCCGGTGCAGCCGCTGCCATGACCGCAACGGTCGATGTTTTTGCACCGCCTCGAGGTGCAGCAGGCAATACCACCAGCCGAGCACGCTGACCAGCCACACCACCATGCAGTACGGGCACAGCGCTTCGATCCGGTAGAGGCTCTGGAAAATCAGCCAGTGCACGAAGGCGACCGCCGCGGTCAGGCCGGCGAACAGGCCGTTCCAATACCAGCGGGGCACGCCGGCCCCGGCCAGGACCGCTACGGCGGTGGTCAGTACGACCGTGAAACCGATGACGCCCAGCAACGGATTAGGAAAGCCGAACAGTTCCGCTTGCCACGAGGTCATGATCGACCCGCAGCTGATGACCGGGTTGATGCTGCACGAGGGCCGATAGGCCGGATCGGCCAGCACGGCGAACTTTTCGACGGTGAGTACCAGCGAGGCTAGTAGCCCCGCTGCGCCGCAGACAACGAGGATCCAGCCCACCCCCGTGCTGCCGAGCGCCCGACCCGACGCCTCGTCGGTGGCAGGCGCCGCCGGACGCGTCGGGGCGCTCACTCGGCCAGCGCCGCGTCGATCCGGGCCCGTAGCTGTTCGTAGGTGGGCATGGGGGGCAGCTCGACGCCGTTGAGGAACAGGGTGGGTGTGCCTTGTACACCGAGGGTAAGACCGTCGTCGAAGTCCCGGTCCACGCGCGCGCTGACGGTGGGATCGTTGACGTCCCGCTCGAATGCGGCCATATCCAGGCCCAGTTGTTCGGCAAAACCCCAGAATACTTTTTCCTGGGACTGGCTCGACTCGCCCCACTGTGCCTGGGTGTCGTACATGAGCTGATACATCGGCTCGAGACGCCCTTGCCGGGCCGCGGCTTCGACGACCCGTGCGGCCAGATGGCTGTTGGTGTGGCTGGGAATGGGGAAGTAGCGGATCCCAAAGTCGATCCGCCCGGCGTACTCGTTGCGGATTTGTTCCATCACCGGGTACAAGGCCCGGCAGGACTCGCATTCGAAATCAAGGAATTCGACGAGTTGGACCTTGTCGTCGGGGGCCGTGGACAAGGTACGGATATCTGGGGTCCACACCGGTGCCGTGGCAGCGCCGGGCGCCTCTTGGCCAGTCGTCCCGGCGTTCGTCCCGGCCCTATTGGTGTAGAGCAACACCGACAACAACACCACGAACAGGGCGACCAGAGCCGCGGACACTTTCACATTGGTCGTCAGTTTCATATTCTCGTCCGTCTCGGTGTCTGAGCGAGCCGGTAGCGTCACCGACCAACCGTAAAACTACGGTACATAGTAGATGGGCTAGGGTAGACCCCGATCAGCACCCTTTGCGTTCTCTCGACAGGCCACCGCGCCGGACGCTGCGCCGGGGTAGGGAGCCGAGAAAGTATGTTCCCATGACCAGACTCATCACGATCTTCGCCGCGGCCGCCGCGGTGCTGCTCCTCGGCGTCGCGCCCGCGCAAGCTCACAGCATGTTGATCGGTTCGACTCCCGCCGCCGACGCCACGGTGGCAAGTTCCCCGGACGGAATCGAACTCGAGTTCAACCAACCCATCAACACCGCTTTCGCCACCGTGACACTTACCGACAGTTCGGGCACTCAACGGGGAAGCTCCGAGGCGATTGTCGACGCAGAACGGGTGCGGCTGGCCATCCCGGAGCCCTTGACCGCAGGGGAGTATACCGTCGGCTACCGGGTCGTCTCCGCCGACGGCCATCCCATCACCGGTTCCTACGCCTTCACCGTCACCGCGGCGGCCGGGCAGACACCGACCTCCGAGGCTCAGGAGGCGTCCCCCTCGTCGGGCGCAGCCGAGCCCGAGACCACCGAAGCGCAGGTTGCCCCTGAGGACTCACAGTCCTCAGGCTCGTCGATTCCGTTGCTGCTGGGGTTCGCAGTACTGGGGGTGCTGGTCATCGCCGGGGGCACCTGGGCGGCAATGCGCGCCTTCCGGAAGAGCTGACACCGGACTCGGCGAGGAGGTGCTGCCCGCAGTCATCTCCTCGCCGGGACTCTGTGCACACCGCGACTTCTTGAAATTTCGGTTCCCCTGACTTTTAATTCAGGGAACCTTTTGGAGGGCGGATGACGCTGACGCGCAATGTCGGGCCAGTGCAACGGCGGCGCCGTGGGACTCTTCTCGGACCGGCATTCGTCGCCTCTATCGCCTACGTCGATCCGGGCAACGTGGCCTCCAACATCAGTGCCGGGGCCCAGTTCGGTTATCTGCTGGTGTGGGTCATCGTGGTGGCCAATGTCATGGCCGCGCTGGTGCAGTACCTGTCCGCCAAACTCGGTCTGGTCACCGGCAGGTCGTTGCCCGAGGTGCTCCGCGAGCGCATGTCCCTACCGGCGCGCTTGGCGTACTGGGGACAGGCGGAACTGGTCGCCATGGCTACCGACCTGGCCGAGGTCATCGGCGGCGCCATCGCCCTGAACCTACTGTTCGATCTCCCGCTATTGACGGGAGCGTTGATCACCGGAGCGGTCTCGTTGCTCTTGCTGCTGGTGCAGGACACGCGTGGTCAGCGCGGTTTCGAACGGGTCATCACCGGTCTGTTGCTGGTCATCGCGATCGGGTTCGTCACCAGCCTTTTCGTTGCCCCGCCCCCCGCCCACGCCGTGGCCGCAGGACTCGTGCCGCGCTTCGACGGTGCCGAATCGGTGCTGCTCGCGGCGGCCATGCTCGGTGCGACCGTGATGCCGCATGCGGTGTACCTGCACTCGGGACTGGTCCGGGATCGTCACGGTCATCCCGAGCCCGGTCCGCGACGGGCCGTGCTGCTGCGGGTCACACGCTGGGATGTCGGACTGGCCATGGTGGTGGCGGGCACGGTGAATCTGGCCATGTTGCTCACGGCCGCGACAACGTTGCAGGGCCGGGAGGGGGTCGATTCGATCGAGGGGGCGCACACGGCGCTGGGCCTAGAACTCGGCTCGGCGGTAGCGCTGCTGTTCGCGCTGGGCCTGTTGGCCTCCGGGTTCGCGTCGACCTCGGTGGGTGCCTACGCTGGGTCCTTGATCATGGACGGGCTGCTGCGCAGACGGATACCGCTGCTGGCGCGGCGCTTGATCACCCTGGTGCCGGCGTTGGTGGTGGTCGCGCTCGGGACGGATCCGACCCGGGCCCTGGTGCTCTCGCAGGTGGTGCTGTCGTTCGGTATTCCTTTTGCGTTGATCCCTCTGGTGCGTCTGACCAGCGATCGGGCGCTGATGGGCATCGACGTCAACCATCGGCTCACCACCATGGTGGCGTGGGTTATTGCTGCCACGATCACGGCGCTCAATTTGGTGTTGATCTATCTGACGGCGCGGCCTTGACCGCGTCCGTTCCGAAACATCGGATTGATGAGGATCAGGGCCGGGGCCGTTTCGGTGGGTATTTTCGCTGGTTATCGATGATGCGGATCTCGTCGTTGATCCGGGTGCGCAGCCGATGCAGGGCTACCAGCGACACTGCTATCCCGGCGAGTACACCGACAAGGAGCGCCCACGTCAGCGACACCTCGAGTCCGAGAAAGTGGACGCCGGCCACCGCGGCGCCGGCGCAGCCGGCGACCACCGCCAGACGGACTGCGGTGTAGAGGAACACCAGGCGGGACACCCGCATGGTCGACGACTGTTTCATGATCGCTCCTGAGCGCCCGACCCGGGACGGTGCCGGTCCGGGTCCTGGCAGTTTCTCCGGTCAGTTCATCGGTAAGGGTGCGGCGCCGTGGACCGTAAGCAGTTGCTGCATCGTCGTCGATTCGGCTTGCTGGGTGTCGGCGATCTGTCGGGCCAGCGTCGTGACCACTTGTTCGGTGGCGTTGGCCGCGGCGTAGCGTGCCATCGGCAGGCCGCCTTGATGGTGCCGAAGCAGCAGTTGCAGGTACAGGGGGTCGAATGCGGGGCCGGTGGTGCGTCGTAGCGTGTCGAGTTCGGAGGTGGTGGCCATCCCGGGCATCCGTGGTCCTTGGATGGCCGATCCGGGCGGCATCGCCGCGTGCTCGGTCATACCTGCCGCCGTCCCGGCGCTGTCCTCGGTAGCGCGCATCCAGGTCATCGGTTCCCCGGCCGCCTGCAGCGGTCGGTCCCATACGGCCAACCAGCCCTGCATCGTGCCCCATTGGCCCTGCTGGGTGGTGAGCACGTCGTAGGCGAGGGTGCGGACCGCCGGGTCGGTCGCGTTGGTCAGCGCCATGGCCGACATTTCTACCGCCTGGCTGTGGTGCACCGACATGTCCTGGGCGAAGCCAACCTCGACCGAGTCCTGTGCAGGTGGCTCGGGATGACCGCCTCTCAGTCCCGAGGCACCGATACCCAGATAGAGACCGACGACGAGCGCGAACACACCCACGGCGAGCGTGCGGCCGAGCCTGGCCCATCCACCGGCAGCGGGAGCGGCGGGGGCAGTGAGGACGGGAGTGTCGTCGGACTCAGCCATTGCCGGGTCCGAGGTTCGAGCCTGTCGCCGGGGCGGCGGGGGCAGACTGCTGGCCCACGGTCATGGGGACGGCGTCCGGCCCCGGCGCGGACGCATCGAACGGCGGCGGAGCGCTCGGATCGAAACTGCCTGGAGTGGTGGAGCAGGTGGCACCTGCCTCGGGGTGGGTGTTGGGGTTTCGGCGCAAGGCAGTGATGAACTGGGCGAGTCGATCGTCTTCGGAGTCATCGAGCGCGAGGCGGTGGCCCCAGGACTGCACCGAGATCGGGGATGGCAAGCCCGGATAGGGCGACATCAGGGTGTAGGGCTGGCCGTCGACCTTCGCCTCCAATGTTGACACCTCGTCCCCGGTGACCTTCTGCGGGTCGTACGTAATCCACACCGCGCCGTGTTCGAGCGAATGCACCGCGTTCTCGCTGCGGATCGGTTCGGGATAGACCGTGCCGGTACAGGTGGCCCAGTACTGATCGTGTGGGCCCCCCATCGGGGGAGTCTGGTCGTAGGCCACCCGTTGCGGTGCCTGCACATGCGTTCCGGCCGGGTAGTCGATCTTCTCCACCCCGTCGATCACCGCGGACGGATCGGGGTTGTCCGCACTGGGCACGTACTTCTGGGCCTCGGTGCGTTCGGAGATCTTCGGGACGAGGTTGTACGCGATGGCCCCGATCAGGGCGATGATCACCACGGCAGCGCCGATCATCGGCCACGGCACCCGGTGCGAGTCGGCTAGGATGAGCGGTCCCGGTCGCTTTCGGGGCGTCTGCGACTTCGGTTTGTCTGAGCTGTTCACCGCGTTTGCCTTCCTCGGCACCGATAGGCCGTCGCCCTACCGTAAATACTATAAATCATAGTTTTCCGCGTGGGGCCGTCGGCGGCTGCCATCGCCGAGCCGACGCGGCGGCTATGCCATCCGCGACAGGTCTGTCGGGGGTACACCCCGTTGCTGCAGCCACTGGGTCGGATCTACCTTCGTACCGGCCGGATCGGTGGTTTCGAAGTGCAGGTGCGGACCGGTGGACTGACCACGATTGCCGACGGTGGCGATCTGCTCACCGGCTTGCACACGCTGATCTACCTCAACCAGCGTTTCGTTGATGTGGCCATAGGTGCTGGTGGACCCGTCATCGTGCCGGACCTGGACCCACAGACCGAACCCGGAGGCCGGGCCGGAGTCGATCACGGTGCCCGAGGCGGCAGCATAGACCGGGGTGCCGATGCTGTTGGCGATGTCCAGACCGGCGTGGGACGAACCCCATCGCGGTCCGAACGCGGAGGTCAAGGTGCCCGAGACCGGAGCGACGGCGAGGGGCTGCGGTGTCGGTGTCGCCCAGGAGGCTGCGTTTGTCGGCACCGCTGAGCTCGACGGCAGGGCCGGAACAGTGGCGGCAGGGGACACTACCGCGGGAAAACCCGGAACCGCGGCGAGTTGGTCGAGCGCCGCCTCGACCTCCGGCAGAGCGGCCAGTGCTGCGAGTTCGGCCGGCAACGGGACCGGTGCAGGCGCGGCGGCATGCACACCACCCGAGGTCGGCTGGGCAGCCGCGGTGCCCGGAGCGAGAATCTGAGATCCCACGATCAGCAGTGCGCCGGTCGCGACCGACGATGCACATGCCCCGGTCGTGGCGCGGTTCGTCGGCGCCCGGTGCCGCCCCCGGCGTCCTTCGGATCCTGGCGCGGAACCCGATTCTATATCGGTAAGGTAACGGATTTGGTTCCGGGTTGATGCATGGTGCCGTCCCACAATAACGCTCCTGACATGCTCTTTCGATGTAGATCCGCCGTTGCCGCGACGGGTAAGATAACGAAACGATATACTAAGAAGGCGCTAAAAACTACCTGCCTTAGTAATTGGGTGGGCCTTCCGGCGACCGATGAGCAGGATCCACATCACGGCCGCGGCGGCGAGCACCTCAGGGCCCGAACGGAGCCGGGTCGCCCAGGTCAGTCGGGTACCCAGGGGCAGCTCACCGACGAGAACATCGGCGGTGAACATCGCACTGCGGTCGGTGACCGCGCCGTCGGGAGTGATCAGAGCGCTGACGCCGCTGGTAGCCGCGACCACCACGGACCGCCCGTGCTCTACCGCCCGTAGCCGAGACATGGCCAGCTGCTGGTAGGTCATCTCGGTGCGGCCGAAGGTCGCGTTGTTGGTGGGCACCACCAGCAACTGGGCACCTGCCCGCACCGACTCGGCAACCGCATCGTCGAAGGCAACCTCGTAACAGGTCGCCACCCCCACCGGTACGCCGTTGAGCTCGACCCGGCCGGTACCGTCTCCGGGGACGAACCGGCCTGCCTGCGCGGCCGCCGGCCACAGGCGCTCGATCACCGGGCGCAGCGGCAGATATTCCCCGAACGGCACCAGGCGCCGCTTGAGGTGCCGGGCCCCGGGACCTGTCACCGGATCCCACACCAGCGCACTGTTACCGCTGGTGCCGTCCCCGTTGTCGAGCACGGCACCGACGAGGATGGGCACGCCGATGGCGGCAGCGGCCTCATCGAGCTCGGCGTGGGCATCGGCCTGACGCAGCGGATCGATGTCCGAGGAGTTCTCCGGCCACACCACCAGCTGCGGCCGGGGCGCGCGACCCGACGCCACGTCGACGGCAAGTCGTTCGGTCGCCGCGACGTGATTGTCGAGCACGGCCCGACGCTGGGCGTTGAAATCGAGCCCCATTCGCGGCACGTTGCCTTGCACGGCCGCGACCGTGACCGTCGATGCCGGGAAGCGGGCGGAGTCGCGCATCCCGACGAGCGGTGCCGCCGCAAATGCGACCGCTGCCAGCAGCATCGAACCCATCGCGACCGCAGGCCGCCGCTCGCGCGCAGCGATCACGGTTGTGACCACCGCGGTGCCGATCACCGCGACGGCGAAGCCCACACCGGCAGGCCCAGCAAGGGAAGCCAGCTGCAGAAGTGGCCCCTCGGCTTGCCCGAAGGCCAGCCGTCCCCACGGAAATCCTCCGAACGGAATCCGTGCGCGTATTGCTTCGGTGACCACCCAGGCGGCGGCAATCGATACCGGGGCCGCCGGGCGGCGGCTGAGCGCCGCGGCCAGGGCGCCGAATATCCCGACCGCGAGCGCCTCGATCGCTGCAAGCGCCAACCAGGGCACCGGTCCGACGTAGACACCGACCCAGGGCAGCAAGGGCAGAAAGAACCCCAACCCGGCCAGGTAGCCGTAGCCGAAGCCGGCGCGCCTGCGTCGGCCGTGCAGTACGGCGGTGAGCACGGCAATGGCGAGCGGGGCCAACCACCATCCCGTGCGGGGTGGGAAACTGGCATAGAGCATCAGCCCGGCTAGAATCGATGCCGCACTACGCACCGGCACCGACAACTCCGGTCCGCGGCGCCGCACCGAGGTAGGGAGCGCCACGGTGGTGGCCCCCTCACTCATCGACGAGTTCCCTCTTATGAGGCGGACGCGCAGACCCCTGTACACAGGTACACATGCCCAGGGTGTGTCAGTTCAGTCCGGCATAGGAGTGCAGCCCCGAGACCACCATGTTGATGATGAACAGGTTGAACAGCATAGATACGAACCCGGCAATGTTGATCCAGGCCGCGCGGGTTTCCCGCCAGCCGGCGGTGGCCCGGGCGTGCAGGTAGGCGGCGTAGATCACCCATGCGATGAACGAGACGGTTTCTTTCGGGTCCCAGCCCCAGAACCGGCCCCAAGCGGCTTCGGCCCAGATCGCGCCGAGGACGACCCCGGCACCGAACAAGGGGAACGCGAAGATCGTCGTGCGGTAGGCGAGACGGTCGAGGGCGCGGGCGTCGGGGAGCCGTTGCATGAGTCGGGCCAGCCGGGTATCCGGGCGTTTTTCGGCGTTCAACGCCAGCAGAAACAGCGTGCTGGCCACCCCGGAGACGAGGAAAACTCCGCTCGAGACGGACACGACCGAGACGTGGATCGGCAGCCAGAAAGACTGTAGCGCCGGCACCACCGGGGCGGCATCGGCGTAGAGCACGGTGCCAGCGACGAACAGCAGGATCAGCACCGGGATCAGCGCGAATGCCCACAGCACGCGCAGCGCCGGGCGGCGCAGCACGATCAGCCCGGCAAGTACGCCCACCGCGCAGGTGACGGTGACGAACTCGTACATGTTGCCCCAGGGGAAACGCGCGGTGGCCAGCCCGCGCAGCACCATCGAACCAACGTGCAAGATCAGGGCGATCACGAGGACGCTGACGCCCATGCGGCCGAGCCGGTCCGAAAGGTCCCGCCGGGGTGGCTCGGCGACCCGGCCCGGCCTGTCGGCGGGGACCGCAGAGGTGGTAGAAGTGGCAGAGGTGGTGGCGGCCGCGAGCATGGGTGCGGTACGGCGCACCCGCACGGCCGCGAATTCGGCGATGAACAGCACCAGCGCCAGTAAGTAGATGGCGAAGGCTGTTTCGAAGCTCAGGTCGGAGTAGCGGGCGAGGGTGTCGTCAATCGGCATACGCTATCGGTCTTCCTTCGGAGCAGAGGGCACATCGGGTAGCAGGCGCTGACAGATGTCGGTGAACTCCGAACCCCACCCGGCCTGGTCGGTACGGGCCAATCCCCCCAGTTCGAGGGCGGTGCCGGCGCCGTCAGGGCGCAACCGCACCCAGATCCGGCGGCGCTTGATCACCAGCGAGGCCAGAAGTCCGCCCATCATGGTGATTGCGAAGACCAGCACCCAGTTCTGCGCGGGATCATGAGAGACCTGCAGGTAGGCGAATTCCTCGGCGCCGTCGAACCGTACCGCGGTACCGTCGGCCAGGGTCGTGGACTCGCCGGGCTTCAGGTTGACGCGGTCCTGTTTGACCAACCGGCCCTGATTGATCATTTCGGAGTTCAGCTTGAAGATCGACTGCGGAATGCCGGTATCCAGGCCGGTATCGCCCTTGTAGATGTCGATGGCCACGGCCGGATCCAACATGTCGGGGAACACCGAGGTCAGCAAGGTGCCGTCGAACGCTGCGGTGGGCGCGAACAGCCCTTCGAGCGCGATCTGGTTGCGGCGGCGCTCGTCCGGATCCGGGTAGGTGCCGCCGGGCGGATCGAAACGCAGGGCGCCGCTGCTGAGGAACGTGGTGGCGTCCTCGGGGGCGAACTGCAATGTTTCGGTGCGCGATTGTCCGTCGGGGAAGGTCACGGTGAACCGGGGCGCGTAGCCGTGGCCGGTGAGGTAGACCCGTTCGTTGCCCAGGCGCAGTGAATCGTCCCGGGTTCCATGCACACCTTCTTTCCTGGGAAGGTG
>NZ_JTIZ01000042.1:0-7675 GCF_000801125.1 Rhodococcus sp. Chr-9 | reverse complement strand
CTTCCGCCGCATAGGTATTGGTGTCCATATCTCGGGGGGAACGCCCCCCGAACTACCCGGTCACCTCGACCACGGCCGACCGGTCACCGAGCCAGCCTTGTCGGTGACCGACCTCGACCACCGGATGCGCGGCTTCATCATCGAGCAGTACCACCAGCGACCCCACCGCGAGACCGGCGAGAGCCCACACCGGCGCTGGCTCGCCGACGGCTGGCTGCCGCAGCTGCCCGAGAACATCGACACGTTGGATCTGCTGCTCGTCCAGGTCGCCACCGGGCGGATCGTGCACCGCGACGGGATCCACTTCCAGGGTCTGCGCTATCTCGACCCGGTCCTGGCCGCGTACGTGCGTGAACCGGTCACCATCCGCTACGACCCCCGCGACATCACCGCCATCCGGGTCTTCCACCACGACCGCTATCTGTGCACCGCGATCAGCCCCGAACACAGCGGCCGGACGATCTCCCTCAAAGACATCGACACCGCCCGCCGCGCCCACCGCCGCCGCCTGCGCAGCCAGATCCACGAACGCATCCAACTCGTCACCGACTACCTCCCCACCCCCGCCGCACCACCCGCGCCGGAGCCTGCTCCGGCCCGCCGCCGTTCCACGCTGCGCACCTACCGCGAGGACTGAACGGTGAGTCCCACCGACAGCGGCCGGTTCATCGTCACCAAAGAACACCGCCGTTTCACCGAATTCGCCGACGCGGTCCGCCGCGATCGCACCATCGGACTGTGCTTCGGCCCCGCCGGGGTCGGCAAAACCCTCTCCGCCCGCCGCTACGCCCACTGGGACACCGTCGAACCACTCCTCGACGACTGGGGACCCCGCGACAACGACGCCGAACAACCCATCAACGCCGCCCTCGCCCGGGCCCGCACCATCGTCTACACCCCCTACGTCGGGGTCACCACCCGCCGGCTACGCGAGGATCTGCACCAACTGCTCACCCGCGCCGAGATCTGCATCGACACCCACCTGAACCCACCGCCGCGGCCGCTGACTCATCCCCGGCCCCGCAGCCGACGAGCGAGCCGGGTCGAGTTGTGCATCGTCGACGAAGCCGAACGATTGAGCACCAGCGCCCTCGAACACCTACGTGATCACTACGACCGCGGGGAGCACGGACTGATTTTCATCGGCATGCCCGGCATCGAAAAACGCTTCGTGCGCTACCCGCAGCTCTACAGCCGCGTCGGGTTCGCCCACCACTACCGGCCGTTGTCCCACGACGAACTGATCTTCGTGCTGACCCACCATTGGCGCAGTCTCGCCGAGAGCCTGGACCCTGCCGACTTCACCGACCACCAGGCCATTGCTGCCGTCGCCCGTCTGACCGGCGGCAATTTCCGGCTCATCCAGCGCCTGTTCCGTCAGGTCGATCGCATCCTCGAGATCAACGATCTGACCGTCATCACCGCTGACGTCATCGACACCGCCGCCGAAACCCTCGTCATCGGCACCACCTGAGATCACCCCGTACCTGCCATACTCCACGGAAGATCCCCGGTCATACAGGCCCGAAGGTCACATCGCCCGATTCGGCGGCGGACGTTTCATATACGTTCGTTTTCGGAACAAGATCAATTTTGCGGACCGATCCTCAAACAGCACACCCCGACACGGTCCGGCACTCGATCGCGTCCTGCGGAAGACGGCCGTCCGACCGTCCTGCTTAACCGTCCTGCATGTCGGTCTCGAATAGCTGACCCAAACAGCACTTTCGTCGCCTCATGGATGGAATCCTGATCGGCTATTCCCGATGCAGCACCGTGGGCCAAGATCTGCAACCGCACCACGGAGCCCTCAAAGGCCGGAGTCCGCGACGACCGGATCTATACGGACAAGGGCGCTCTATACGGACAAGGGCTACGCGGGAGACAAGCGACATCGGCCCGGTCTGTGCGAAGCGCTCGCCGTCTGCCGCAGTCGTCAGCGCGGCAAACGCCGCCACATCGCCCGCGGCAGCAGGCGCATCCCGAAGAACACCGGGCGCAGCACCGCCGGCACCCACACCTCCCCGCGCCCGCGGTGCAGCGCCTGCACCGTCGCGCCGGCGACCTGCGGTGGGGTGCTCGACAACGGTGCAGGGCTCATGCCCTCCGTCATCCGGCCGATCACGAAACCGGGGCGCACCAGCAGCAACGACACCCCGCTGCCGTGCAAGGCATCCGCCAGGCCGGACGCGAAACCGTCGAGGCCGGCCTTCGCCGACCCGTACACATAGTTGGCGCGGCGCACCCGCCACCCGGCCACGGAGGAGAACACCACCAGCCGCCCCGAGCCCTGCGCGCGCAGCCGCTGGGCCAGGTCGGTGAGCAGCGCGACCTGCGCGAGATAGTCGGTGTGCACGATCGACACCGCATGGGCCGCATCGGTTTCCGCGTGGGCCTGGTCGCCGAGGATGCCGAAGGCCAGCACCGCCACATCGATCGGCCCGAAGGCGGTGATCCGGTCGAGCACCGCGGTGTGTGTGTCGAGGGCGTCGGCGTCGAACTCGACCGGGTGCACCGCCGTCGCGCCTGCTACCCGCACGGCGGCGCACTCGTCGGCGAGGTCGTCGGCGCGACGGGCGGCGAGGATCACGGTGCGGCCCGGCGCGAGTCGGGTGGCGACCTCGACGCCGATCTCGCTGCGTCCCCCGAAGATGACGACGGTTCCCTGCGCGGTGTGGTTCATGCGGCCAGTGTCCCGGGTCGAGCTCCGGGATGCAGTGGCGGGGTTCTACTCTCTGCGGGATGGACAGTGACCGCACCCCGAGCATCGACGTCTCCCTCGCCGACAAGCTGCTCGCCCTGCTCGACGAGCGGTGAACCCGGCCGGGTGTCAGCCCGGCAGCACCGTCAATCCGTGCGGGCGCAGGTTCATCGACTCGCAGCCGTCCTCGGTGACGACGACGATGTCCTCGATCCGCGCACCCCACTCACCGCGGAAGTAGATGCCCGGTTCGATGCTGAACGCCATGCCGGGCTGCAGGATGTCGTCGTTGCCGGAGACGATGTACGGCTCCTCGTGCACCGACAGGCCGATGCCGTGCCCGGTGCGGTGCACGAACGCCTCCCCGTAGCCGGCGGCGGCAAGCAGGTTGCGGGCGGCGGCGTCGACGTCCTCGGCGCGCACGCCGGGCCGCACCGCATCCACTGCGGTCTGTTGTGCCTTCTCGAGCACCGCAATCTTCGTCGCGATCTCCGGGTCCGGTTCGCCGATGCTGTAGGTGCGGGTCGAATCCGAGTAGTAGCCAGGTTCGACGGGACCACCGATGTCGACGACGACGATGTCGCCGGATTCGATGACCCGCTCGGACACCTCGTGGTGCGGGTCGGCGCCGTGCGGGCCGGAACCGACGATGACGAACGCCGCCGCGGTGTGTCCCTCTTCGAGGATCGCGGCGGTGATGTCCGTGGCCACCTCGGCTTCGGTGCGTCCCGCGCGCAACCATTCACCCATGCGGGCGTGCACCCGGTCGATGGCGGCACCAGCGCGGCGCAACGCCTCGACCTCGTCGGTGTCCTTGACCATCCGCAGCTGCCGGATCACCGACGTCGCAAGCGCCGGGGCGTTGCCGAACCGGGCGGTCAGCGGCACCAGGTGCAGCGCCGGCATCGCCTCGGCCACCGCGAACGCCCCCGCCGTCGCGACGAGTTCGCGCACGAGCGCGTAAGGATCCTGACCGTCCACCCAGTCCCGCACCGGCAGACCGAGCTCACCGATCGCGGAGTCGTTCAGCGACGCCAACTCCAGCCGCGGCACCACCACGGTGGCGCCGGAGCCGTCGGTGGGGATCACCAGGCAGGTCAGACGCTCGAACGACTCGGCGCGCGAACCGGTGAGATACCGCAGGTCCGGTCCGGGGGTGATGAGCAGCGCGTCGAAGCCGGCGACGGCACCGAGTTCGGCGGCGCGGGCCAGGCGGGCCGCGTAACGGTCGGCGGGGAATCGGGGGGCGGCAGTGGTCATGTCTTCGAGCCTAGTGGCCGCGGCCGGATGGCAGGATGTGGTCCGTGACCGCACCGGAGAACCCCACGCCCGCACCGGACCCCACGCTGATGTTGCTCGACGGCGCGAGCCTGTGGTTCCGCGCCTTCCACGCCATCCCGGAGAAGGTCACCGCCCCCGACGGCAGCCCGGTCAACGCGGTGCGCGGCTTCGTGGACATGGTGGCCTCGCTGATCCGCACCCACCGTCCCACCCGACTGGTGGTGTGCCTGGATCTGGACTGGCGGCCGGCCTTCCGTGTCGCGGCGATCCCCAGTTACAAGGCGCACCGGGTCGCCACCGGGTCGGACGGCACCGTCGAGGAGGTCCCACCCGCGCTGCTGCCGCAGGTGCCGGTGATCCTCGACGTGCTCGCCGCCGCCGGCATCGCCACCGGCGGGGCGGCCGGTTTCGAGGCCGACGACGTGCTCGGCACCCTCGCCGCCCGCGAGACCATCGACCGGGTGATCGTGGTCAGCGGCGACCGCGACCTGCTGCAGGTCGTCGCCGACAGTCCGGTGCCGGTGCGGGTGCTCTACGCCGGGCGCGGATTGACCAAGGCCGAGTTGTTCGATCCGGCGTTGGTCGCCGAACGCTACGGGGTGCCCGGCGAGCGGGCCGGCGCCGCCTACGCCGAACTCGCGGTGCTGCGCGGCGACCCGTCGGACGGACTCCCCGGCGTCAAGGGGGTCGGGGAAAAGACCGCCGCGTCGTTGCTGCAGCAGTACGGCTCTCTCGACGCGGTGCGCGCGGCCGCGGTCGACAAGTCGTCGTCGATGGCGAAGGGCATGCGGGTCAAACTCGCCGCTGCGGCGGACTATCTGGATGCGGCGCTGCCGGTGGTGCGGGTCGCCACCGACGCCGACGTGGACCTGTCCCGCTCGGACGTGTTGCCGGCGGCACCGGCCGCTCCGGAGCAGCTCACCGCGCTGGCACAGCGGTGGGGTCTGGAACGGCCGGTGTCCGCGCTGGTCGCGGCCCTGGCCGACCGATGACCGCTTCCGGTCAGTTGGGGCGGCCGACCTCGTAGGTGCCGTTGTCGTCGGTGATGGTGACGGTCACCTCCCGGAACTGGTCGTCCACGGTGACCGCGCAGGTGAAGCTGTGGCCGGCCTCGACCTTCTGATCGCTCGGGCACTGCACGTCGCCGACCTGCCCGGCCCCGTAGGACTCGGTGAGCACCTTCGCGATCCCCGCCTGGGTGGATTCGGTGTCGAGGACCTTCCCACCGAATATCGTCGTGGCGAGGATCCCGACGATGGCGAGCACCACGACGAGCCCGGCGCCGCCGAGGATCCACGGCAGCTTCGACTTGCTGTTCTGCTGAGGCGCGCCGCCGGGCTGCTGCCAGGTGTTCGCGGGCGCTCCCCAGGGCTGCGCCCCGGCGGGCTGCTGCCCACCCCACCCGGGGACGGGCTGCGTCGGTTGCTGACCGGGCGCGCCCCACGGCTGCTGTGCGCCCGGTTGCTGACCCCAGCCCGGTGCCTGTCCTGGTGCCTGCTGACCGGGTGCCGGCTGCCCCCAGCCGGGGGCGGGCGGCTGCGGGGCCGGACCCCAGCCCTGTTGCGGCGCACCGGTCGGCGCACCCCACGGATTCTGTTGCCCGGCACCGGGCTGCGCGGGAGTCTGCTGCCCGGCGGGCGGCGCCCACCCGGGCTGCGGAGCGTTCCCGCCCGCACCGGTGTCGGGTTGCCACGGCGACTGCCCGGCGGTCGACTGTCCCCAGCCGGTGCCGCTGCCCTGCCCCCACTGCTGCTGGCCGGCGGGCGGCGCCCACGGTGATCCGGGCTGCTCACCGCCCCCGGACGTCGGGTTCGGTGCCCACGGATCCGTCGATTCCGGCGGCTTCTGCCCCGGCGAGTCCTGCGGTTCGTTCGGCCCGGTCATCGTCGTCTCCACTCACCCTTCCCGTTGTGTGCCCATACGGTAGCGTCCACCCGCCGCGGGCATCCACGCCTACCGGGCGTCCCGGACACCCCGCAGGGGCCGGGTCATTCGGCGGTGGGATCGACGGCGACGACCCCGCGACGCACCGCCCCGACCGCCTTGCCGGCGGTGCGGGCGAGTTCCGGATCGTCCGCGCAGGTCCGGATCTGATCGAGCAGATCGATCAGCTGCCGGCACCACCGCACGAAATCGCCGGGCGAGAGTTCCTTACCGGCGGCCTCCGCGGCGACAAGCGCCTCGGTCAGCGACGCGGTCGACGCCCAGGTGTAGGCGGCGGTGACGAAACCCAGATCCGGTTCGCGGGTCGGGGGCAGCCGGTGCCGGATCTCGTCGGCCCGCAAGCCGTCGCAGATCCGGGTGGTTTCGGCCAGCGCGTGCCGGATCGGGCCGGTCGGCCCGACGACGGTGACCGGTTCGTCGGTGCGCGACTCGTAGATCACCGCCGAGGCGACCGCCGCGAGTTCGGCGGCGGACAGTCCCGCCCAGGCACGGCGACGCACGCATTCGGCGACCAGCAGATCCGATTCGGTGTAGATGCGGGCGAGCCGCTCCCCCGCCTCGGTGGTCGCCGGATCGTCACCCTCGGTGAGATAGCCGCGTTCGGTGAGCAGCGCGACGATCCGCTCGAAGGTGCGCGCCAGCGAATCCGTCGCCGCGGCGGCCTTGCGGCGCTGCTGCTGGGTTTCGCGCAGCAACCGGTGGTAGCGCTCCCCGGCACGCGCCAGCGAGTCCAGATCGGGGTGCTTGCGGGCCGGATGGTGCTTGAGTTCGCGGCGCAACGCGTCGATCTCGCGGGTGTCGCCCTTGGACGTGCTGCGCTTGGGACGGCGCGGCGGCACGAGGCCCTTCGACCGCAACGCCGACGCGATGTCGCGGCGCCCACGGCCGGTGCGGTGATCGACGTGCCGCGGCAGCCGCAGCGTGCCCAGCACCGTCGCCGGGGTCGGGAAGTCCCCGGCGGAGAGGCGACCGGACCACGCGTCGGCGGTGACGACCTGCGGCCGCGGATCGCCGGCGTCGGTGTCCGGCAGCACCACCACGGCCAGGCCGGTGTGTTTACCGGCGGGCACGGCGATGATGTCACCGCGCCGCAGGGTCACCAGCGACGCCACCGCCGCGGCCCGGCGATCCTGCTTGCCGCGCCGCTCGTGGGCGCGTTCGGCGTCGGTCAGTTCGGCGCGCAACCGCAGATAGTCGAGGATCTCGCTGCCCTCACCGCCGAGCTGGTCGCGCAGCTGTGCGAGGGTGGCCTCGTTGCGGTCGATGCCGCGTTTGAGACCGACCACCGACTTGTCGGCCTGGAACTGGGCGAAAGACATCTCCAGCAGCGCCCGCGACCGCTCCACCCCGACGGCGTCGATGAGGTTGACCGCCATGTTGTAGGACGGGCGGAACGAGCTGCGCAGCGGGAAGGTGCGGGTGGAGACGAGCCCGGCGACCGCCGCCGGTTCGATGCCCGGCTGCCACAGCACCACCGCGTGGCCCTCGACGTCGATGCCGCGCCGCCCGGCCCGGCCGGTCAGCTGCGTGTACTCGCCGGGGGTCAGCTCGGCGTGGGTGTCGCCGTTGAACTTGACGAGCTTTTCGAGCACCACGGTGCGGGCCGGCATGTTGATGCCCAGCGCGAGGGTCTCGGTGGCGAACACCGCCCGCACCAGCCCCCGCACGAAGAGTTCTTCGACGGTGTGCCGGAAAGCCGGCAACATCCCGGCGTGGTGGGCGGCGATGCCGCGTTCGAGGGCGGTGCGC
>NZ_JTIZ01000041.1:0-38092 GCF_000801125.1 Rhodococcus sp. Chr-9 | reverse complement strand
TCGCACCCAGCCGGCACCAGTACCACTGCTAACTGCGAAGAGCCCATTTGTCACTGGATGATCAGTAATCCGGATTCTGTACATTACCTCCGAATCGTGGAGACGCCGCCACGCTCGATAGGTTCGGATGCAGTCAGGAAAAAACCAACGGAGCCTCCGAGAGGGCACGGTTATCAGCTGCCGCGACAGGGGGTCTCGTCTTCTCGGCGTCGAAACCGACTTTCTCTCGGTGGGGTGTGCTCGCCGACCGATCGATGGGTACGACACAGCGTATGACCGATATCAGCGATCCGCTCGTTCACGACGAGAACGACATCGAAGTCAGCGAGCGCAAATCCTATGCCGCCGGGGTACCGGCGGTGTTGGTCTCGCTGCGGCACGGATTCGAGCAGATGGGGCCGGTGCGCACCGCCCGCACCTTGACGAAGCTGAACCAACAGCATGGCTTCGACTGCCCCGGCTGCGCGTGGCCGGAAACACCAGGTCACCGGAAACTTGCCGAATTCTGCGAGAACGGCGCCAAGGCTGTCGCCGAGGAAGCCACCACTCGCACCGTCGACCCCGGTTTCTTCGCCCGCCATTCTGTACCGGAACTGCTCGCACGCACCGACTACTGGCTCGGTCGCCAGGGCCGGCTGACGCACCCGATGATCATCCGGCCTGGCAGCCTCCACTACGAGCCGATCGACTGGGACGATGCCTACGCGGTGATCGCCGAGCATCTGCGGGCGCTGCCGGACCCGAATGAGGCGATCTTCTACACCTCGGGGCGGACCTCCAACGAGGCCGCGTTCTTGTACCAGTTGATGATCCGGGCGTTCGGCACCAACAACATGCCGGACTGCTCGAACATGTGCCACGAGTCTTCCGGTACGGCCTTGTCGGAGACCATCGGCATCGGCAAGGGTTCGGTGTCGGTGACCGACCTCGAACACGCCGACCTGATCCTCATCGCCGGCCAGAACCCCGGGACCAACCATCCCCGCATGCTGTCGGTACTCGAGAAAGCCAAGGCCCGCGGCGCGAAAGTCATCGCGATCAACCCGCTGCCCGAAGCCGGGTTGTTGCGTTTCAAAGATCCTCAGAAGGCGCGTGGCGTGCTCGGCGAGGGAGTGGCGATCGCCGACGAGTTCTTGCAGATCCGCCTCGGTGGTGACCAGGCCCTGTTCCAAGGTCTGGCGAAACTGCTGCTCGCCGTCGAGGACCGTGCTCCCGGCACGGTCCTCGACCGCGACTTCCTCGACCGCCATTGTGCCGGTTTCGAGCAGTGGGCCACCCATATCCGCGCCGTGGATCTGGACACCGTGTCGACTGCGACGGGTCTGAGCCGATCTCAGCTCGAGGACACTGCAGCAGCGTTGGTCGCCTCGAGAGCGACGATCATCTGCTGGGCGATGGGTTTGACCCAGCATCCCCACGCCGTGGCCACCATCGAAGACGCGGTAGCGCTGCTGCTGATGCGCGGGATGATCGGCACGCGTGGGGCGGGGGTGTGCCCGGTGCGGGGACACTCCAACGTTCAAGGTGATCGCACCATGGGCATATGGGAGAAAGCCCCCGAGTCGTTCCTGCAGGCCCTCGATACCGAGTTCGGTATTCGCTGTCCCCGCCAGCACGGTTACGACGCGGTCGACGCGATCCGCGCCATGCGCGACGGCAGGGCGTCAGTGTTCATGGCTATGGGCGGCAACTTCCTGTCCGCTACCCCCGACACCGAGGTGACCGCCACAGCGCTGCGCAGTTGCGCGCTGACGGTGCAGGTCTCCACCAAACTCAATCGCAGTCATCTCGCGCACGGAGCGACCGGGATCATCCTGCCCACCCTGGGGCGGACCGACAAGGACATCCGCGGCGGACGCAAACAGATGGTGTCGGTGGAGGATTCGATGTCGGTGGTGCACCTGTCGCGCGGAGGGCTCACGCCCGCCAGTTCGCATCTGCGTAGTGAGGTCGCCATCGTGTGCGAGCTCGCCCAGCACCTGTTCGGTTCCGGCCATCGGGTGCTGTGGGCGCGGTTCGCCGACGACTACGACTGCATTCGCGATGCGATTTCGCGGGTGATCCCCGGATTCGAGGACTTCAACACCCGAGTACGGCGGCCGGACGGGTTCGTCCTGCCCCATCCGCCGCGGGACGAACGCCGCTTCACCACCGACACCGGCAAGGCGACCTTCGTCGTCAACGACCTGCACTGGCTTCCTGTCCCCGAGGGTCGGCTGATCCTGCAGACGTTGCGCAGCCACGATCAGTACAACACCACCGTCTACGGCCTCGGCGACCGTTATCGCGGCATCAAGGCGGGCCGGCGGGTCCTGTTCATCCACCCCGACGACATCGAAGCGTCCGGGTACGCTCCCGGCGACCGGGTGGATCTGGTGTCGGAGTGGACCCGTCCCGACGGCACCGTCGAGGAGCGCCGGGCCGAGGACTTCAGGCTCGTGCCCTATTCGACCCCGATGGGCAATGTTGCGGCCTACTATCCCGAAACGAACCCGCTCGTGCCTCTCGACCATGTGGCACTCAAGTCCAACACTCCTGCTTCGAAGGCGGTCACCGTCCGCCTTGTGCCTCGTCGGGCGCCTGGGAAGCGGCCGGACGGGCCGGGTATCGAGCTCGATCCGAAGTCTGCGTAGGAGAATCTCGATGCCTGTTCTGTTCGCTCATGTGTTTATTGCTGTTGTCCAGCTGCTGCTGCGTTGTGTGGGCATGTCCTCGGCGTTATCTGCGCCCCGGTCGGAACAGCGTGTGCTCGCCGGCCGGTGCGACAGTTTCGATGATGGGTTCGAATCATGGGGCGAGTGACCACCCGTGCCCGCATCACCCGACTGCAGGGAACGCAGCGGGTGGTGCGTCCGGACACGGTCGTTGTCGAAGAACCACTCGAACTGCGCGTCGATGGCACTGCGCTGGCGGTGACGATGCGCACTCCCGGTTCCGACATCGAACTTGCCCAGGGGTTCTTGCTCACTGAAGGGATCGTCACCGGCCGCGACGATATTGCTGCAATCCGTTACTGCAACAGCACGGGCGACGACGGGCGCAACACCTACAACGTCCTCGATATCGATCTCGCACCCGGAGTGGCTCTGCCCGTGACCGGCATCGAACGCAACTTCTACACCACCTCCTCGTGCGGGGTGTGCGGCAAGGCCTCCCTCGATGCGATCCGCCAACGCTCCCGCCACTCACCGGCTCACGACCCGGTCGTGGTCGATCCGGAAGTGCTGGCGGTGATGCCCTCCGCGCTGCGGCAGGCGCAGGATACCTTCGACCGCACCGGCGGATTGCATGCTGCCGGATTATTCACCGTGGCAGGGGAACTCCTCGCACTGCGCGAGGATGTCGGACGCCACAATGCCGTCGACAAGATCATCGGCTGGGCGGTCGAGCACCGACGATTACCGCTGCGCCATACCGTGCTGCTGGTGAGCGGACGTGCCTCCTTCGAGCTGACCCAGAAAACCGTCATGGCCGGCATTCCTATTCTGGCGGCCGTTTCCGCGCCGTCGTCGCTGGCCATCGACCTTGCTCATGACGCCGGTTTGACTCTTGTCGGGTTCCTGCGCGGGGACACCATGAACGTCTATACCCGCGCCGAACGGGTTGGTGCGGGGAACGCAGGTCTCGACTCTGTGAGCACTTCTACCGGAGCTTTTGATGGATAGGACAGTGGGTATCGAGGTGCGCTACTTCGCTGCAGCGGCAGAGACCGCAGGGACGGAGAAGGAAACGGTGGCATTGCCGCCTACCACCGACCTCGGGACGTTGAAGACGGTGCTGATCGACCGCCACGGCCCCGATATGGCTCGTGTGCTGTCGGTGGCGATGTTCTTGGTCGGGGATGAGCTCACCCGTGACCCCGCTCGTGCTGTGGGTCCTGTAGTCGACGTGCTACCACCGTTCGCCGGCGGCTGAAGTGAGACCTCGATGTCGATACGTGTGATTGCTACAACGACGACGGACGAGCAGTCCGACACGTAGGTGAGCACATCGAATTCTTCGAGCTCGGCGAGGGCTGATAAGGCCGTGCCCGCGCCGGCCTGCAGCGTCGCCATCGGAGAGGACTCCTCGGATGAATATTCATCGCTTCGTTGAGGTCTTTTCCGGATACACGCGGTGAGCGAGAGGTGGGCATGTTTGTGTGGTCAGGTGCGGGCAATGGTGCGGTGCGGTGAGGGTGAACTGCTCGAAGGCGTCGTCGAGTTCGAGATGGATTGCGTTGTTCGCGATTACGACACGGTGGGCGTCGAGACCGAGCAGTCGGGCGACGACGAAGGTTGCACTCAAGGTTGCGACATTCCTGGTGATCCCTAGCGGGAGGAGGGATCCGGTGTCGGTGAGGGCTTCGTGTTCGCCGGCTCTGAGGACGAGTCTGGCGTCGGAGTGCACTCCGTGGGCTGCTACGGACACGGCGATGTTGTCACGGTCGTCGGAGCCCACGGCGGCAAGGCATCGGGCCCGGTCGAGGCGGGCGCGTTCGAGGAGGGTTCTGTCGGTACCGTGCCCGACGATGGTGGGAATGTTCAGTGCTCGAGCCAGGCGCAGATTGCGGGCTCGATCGTCGCGTTCGATGGCGACGACGGGAATGCCGAGTTTGCGGAGTTCGAGGCACAACCGGAGACCGACCTGTCCCAATCCGACGACGATGACGTGNGGCGGGGGAGAACCCGTTGACCGATCAAGCCGATGAGGCTGGTTCCGAGCAGACGTTCGATTATCCCGGCGGTGAACATGGCGGTGAACACGATCGCCGCCAACATCGCCAGAGCCGCGAACACGTCATAGGTGTGGTCGCCGTGTGAGGCCGGTGCGGGACCGACGGTGGCGACGACCTGGACTGCTTCTTTGAGGGACTCGACCCAGTGGTGGCCTTTGCCGACAGTGAGCCATATCCAATCGATCAGGAGGATGGCGAGCAGTCCGATAAGGCCGGTGAGCAGCATGCGGGTGCCGGCGTCGTGGGATCGTAGTGTGCCTACGGAGTGGACGAATCGGCGGCGAATTCTGCTGGTGCGGCTGTGGGGTAGCGGCTGCCAGGTCGGTTGGTCACCGTGGGCGGATTGCCGGAGGACGCGTGTGGTGCCATCGGGCGCGGTGTGCGCGGCGTCGATCGTGGCAGCGATGCACGGGCCGGCCAGGGACGGTGTCGCGAGGTCTGCGGGGGAGGTTACCTGACAGTGGGGAATCAATCGGGTGAGCTGGTTGGCGATGGTGCGATCGAAGACGGTCACGACCATCGGTGTGTGGGGACTGATGTGGGCGATGGCGAGGGCATAACGGACGGCGACCGCGTCGTCGTGGGTGACGACGGCGACCCCGGCCGGGTCGTGCTGGGTGATCTGCAGAAGTTCCGGGTCGTCGGGTGCATCGAGGTGGACAACATCGAAGTGGCGTTGGGTGAGCGACGCGCACACGAGCCGGGCAACATTCGACGCGCCGATGACAACGAATGGGGACATCGGGCCCACGCCGATCACCGCACAGGTGCAGGGAACGAGGTGTAGGCAGTGAAGATGCCACCGGAGCCGATATCGGATGTTGGGTCGATCAGCTCCGGCAGCACCGCTTCGAGGCGTATCGGGGCAGCAGCGGTGACACTTGTCTCCGGAGTCGGGGTGGGTACCAGACGAATATTGTTGATCCGCAAGAGGTTACTGCCGAGTTCACGTCCGGCGGCGAGAGCGAAGGATTCGATTGCGCCGTCCATGGAGTCTCGCGCCGGTCCTCGATCGGTGTCGGTGATTCTGCGGACCGTGTCCAGGCCGGTGACGGTGACGATCGATCCGATGCCGCCGGTGCGGTGGAAGAATACGGCAGCACGTCTGGTCGTGTGGAACAACAACGCCATGTGGTCGTAGGTGAACCGGCCCCAGTCGGCGGGGCGGATCTTGCTCAGCGAGTGGCATGCTGTTTCCGGGCCGGGTAGCCATGCGGTGTGCACGAGCGCGTCGATGCCGCCATATCGTCGCTCGAGGTGGGTGAACATGTTGTCGACGTCGGATTCGAGGGTCAGATCGGCCGCGACCGGATGAGCGATCCCGTCGTCATCGGCGACTCGGCCGGCGAGGTGCTCGGCAGCATCGAGGGTGAAGCTGTGCGTGAACACGTGGTGTCCAGCGGCTGCCAACGTTCGGGCCACGTGGGCGCCTTCGTTCTGTTCGACGCCGGTGACCAGGACACGCAGTGAGGTGGTGGGTAGAGCCAACGGGTGCAGCGACGGTTCGGCGATGCTCATCTGGACTCGTTTCGAGGGTGCCGGGGGCGCGGGGGGAGGAGTTCCGCGCCCCCGGGAATCGGGGTGGGATGGATGTCTGTCGAGGTCCACGGCCGTGGGATCGTGTGCGGACGAATCGGCGGCCGGCCGAAGGGGGCGGGACGTCGGCGACCGGGGACCGGTGCGTGCGCGTGCTCAGTGAGAGGTCGGTGACAGTTGTTCCTGTCCGGAGGTTTCGTCGTTGTCGGACAGGTCCTGTCGGTAGGTCTCGCGCATGGCGATCACGCAGACGACGGAGACGGCGCACATTGCGACCATGAACAGCGCCACGGCGACGTACGAGCCGGTGCGATCGAGCAGGTAGGTGGCGACGATCGGTGCGGGAGCGCTCGAGGCGAGGGTGCCGATCGTGTAGCCGAAGGAGATTCCGGTGTAGCGGATGCGGGTGTCGAAGGCTTCGGCGAAGAAGGCTGCGAGGGGACCGTAGGAGGTGGCGAAGGCGAGGCAGAACACCACGAACCCGATCATCGCCAGCGCGAAGGATCCGGAGTTGACCAGCCAGAACCAGGGGAAGGTGAACAGCAGCATGGCGAGAACCCCGGCGAGGAAGACCGGCTTTCGGCCGTAGGCGTCCGACAGCTTGCCGAACAACGGTAGTGCGACGAACGTGACCGCCATGGCGACGAGGACGAGTGTCAGCATCTGGTTTCGGGTGTAGCCGACCTGCGTGACGCCGTAGCTGAGGCCGAATACCGTAGTGCCGTAGAAGGTGACGCCGATGGCGAAGTAGGCACCACAGGTCAGGAGGACCTGCTTGGGGTAGTGGCGAAGGACCACCCCGATGGGCAGCTTCTCCAACTGTGCGTTCTTCTTGACGCGGTCGAAGTTCGGGCTTTCGCCGACATGCAGTCGGACGAACAGGCCGATCGCGACGAATGCGCCGCCGATCAAGAAGGGAATGCGCCATCCCCAGGATTCGAACGCTTCGGGAGACAGTCCGGCCATCAACAGGAAGACCGTGTTACCGAGCATCAGTCCTGCCGGCACGCCCATCTGCACCCAGCTGCCGTAGTAGCCGCGTTTGTCGGCGGGAGCGTGTTCGACGGCCATGAGGATCGCCCCGCCGATCTCACCACCGAGTGCGAGACCCTGCACGAAACGCAACGTGACGAGGATGATCGGTGCGGCGACGCCGATGGTCTCGTAGCTCGGGAGTAGCCCGACTCCGAGAGTGGTCAAGCCCATGATGGTCAAGGTGATCACGAGCATGGACTTGCGTCCGATCCGGTCACCGAAGTGACCGAACACCACTCCGCCGAGCGGGCGCGCCACGAAGGCGGCGGAGAACGTGGCAAAGGCGAGCAGAGTGCCGATCAGAGAGTCGAACTCGGGGAAGAAGATCTTGTTGAAGACGAGTCCGGCTGCGGTGCCGTAGATGAAGAAGTCGTACCATTCGACTGTTGTGCCGACACCGCTGGCAAAGCCTACTTTCGATGTTTGGGACATTTTTGGCATGTGGGGCCTCCGTTGCCGCGAGCGCGAGATGATTTCTGCGGCTCGAATATATGGGTGACCCAGAACACATAACATCTCCATGTGGAGAGGTGGAGTGCGCTCCGGGGAAAGCGAATTCGGTTCAGAGCAAGCGAAGTTCGTGAGCGCGTGCAATGGCTTCGACGCGATTGCGCGCGTTCAGTTTCTGCATGGCGCTCTGCAGATAGGTCTTCACGGTGTTGCGGGTGAGAGACAGTTCCTGAGCGATTTCGGGATTGCTGTGACCCATGGCCGCAAAACGCAGCACTTCGTACTCGCGCCGGGTCAGGCCGGCCCGGTACAGCGCCTCGGAGGTCACGACCTTTCGTGGTCCCGTCAACCTCGGGTCGACCACCCGGATTCCGCTGGACACACGGTGAATGGCTGTGGCGAAGTCCTGTCCGCTGATGTCCTTGACGAGGCAGCCGTCGGCGCCTGCTTCCATCAGCAGATCGATGGCACCGTGATCGGCGAACGCGGTGAACAGCAGTATCCGCGCGTGCGGCGCGGCTCGACGAAGACGCGTAATCAGTTCCGGTGCAGGGATATCGGGGAGCCGAAGATCGAGGAGGATGACGTCGACGGGCAGGGTGCGGGCCAATTCGACCGCGGCAGAGCCGGTCAGTGCACCTCCCACCACTTCGAGGTCGGTGTCCTCGCGGGCGAGTAGTTCCACGCCGCCACGCACGATCGGATGATCGTCGACGACGAGGATGCGGATGGTCTTCGGTGGCGCGGTCATGTGCTCGGTCCCTCCAGAGCGTCTACCCAGCCGCGCACGGTGGTGCCGCTTTCGTCGTCGCTGACCACCGACATGCCGCCCCCGAGCCGCTCGAGGCGCCCTGCAGCCAATCCGAGCCCCAGCTGGCTTCCTCGCATCGGATCGTCGGTGCCGTCGACGCCCCGGCCGTCGTCGCTGATGACGACCGTCACCTTGCCCGACCGCGCCGACAAGCTGACCACCACAGTGGACGCGTCGGCGTGTTTCTCCACGTTGACCAGCGCTTCGCGAACAAGGCGTTGGAGTGCCTCGACGCGGCTGACATCGAGGTCGGGGGATTCGGTCAGTGGCACGAAACGGGCCGGGATACCGGTCCGGAGCGTGAATGCCTGGCAGTCCTCCTCGATGCCGACCGGAAGATTCCGTTCGGGGGGCCGCGCGGTGAGGTCGGTCAGCGATCTGCGGATGGAAGCATTGACGGCGTGTACCTGTTCGGTGATCTCCTGCAGGCGATCGTGGATCGCCTGCGCGTCAGCGAGGGCGCGCAGGCTCTGCAGTTCGGCACCGATCCGGAAAAGCACCGGGCTCACGGAATCGTGTAGGGCTTCGGCGAGCCGTTTCCGTTCGGCTTCGAGGGCGAGTTCTGTCTGGGTGGCGGCCCTTTGGGCGCTGAGGAGAGTGACGGCGGCCGTTTCGGCGATTGACTGGATCTCTGCGATGACTCGATCACCGAAGGACGAATATTCGCGGGTGCCGACGTACATGGCGCCGAGTACATGACCTTCATAAGCCATGGGCACGGCAAGCATTCCTCGCAGTGACTCCTGTTCGACGAGCGCGTCGAAGTCGTGGGTGATTCCGGGATCGGACAGATAGTCCCGTACCCAGACGGGTTGTTGGAGCATGATGCTCTTGCCGCCGAGCCCGATCCCTTCCGGCACCACCAGTCGGTGCAGAGCGTTGCTCTTCGTGCCCTGCCAACTGCGGTGAACCATCACCCCATCGACCTCGACGCGCCCGATGAGCGACATGTCGAAGTCGCCGATCTCCCGGATCCGCTGGCCTGCTGTGGTCATCGCCGACGCTTCGTCGGTCAGAACCAGCAGCTCGGCGCGCGAAAGTGCGAGATTGTCGAGGATCGACGGTTTGAGGTCCGAGTGGGTGAACTCGTGAGCTGCAGTAGGTGTATTTTCCGACACCGGCTTTCCTCGATCTTCTTTCCGGGGTCTCGGGTGACCCGTCATGGTGGTTCGGTCACAACTTCAGCGTATCGGACCGGTTGTTCAGGTTGATCAGGCACTCGAGCAAGAAGTAGTCGCCCCAGATCAGTTCGTTTCGGGTCGCGAAGTCGCGGCGTTTGTCGAAGCAACCGTCCATCAGGATCCCGGCCGGTCTGCTGTCGTGTGGTCCGGTGGGGGTGAGGTGATCGAGGAGTGCCTCGACGTGGGCGACGGCCCGGTCCCGGAAGTCGGTCCGCTCAGGGACGAGCCGATCGAGCTTGAGCAGCGCGGCAGCGGCGATGGCCGTGGCGGAGGTGTCGATCGGTACGTCCGGACCGGTGCCGGCGTCGAAGTCCCAGGACACGACGCCGCCGTTCGGTGTGCGGTCGAGCCACCATTCGGCCAGTCGGACGGCGGTCGGCAGGAAGGACGGCGATGCCCACTGCGCAGCCTGGGCGTATGCCACCATCGCCCACGCCTGTGCCCGGCCCCAGGTACTGTCGGCGTTCATGCCCTTGTGGGTGTAGCGATCCAGCAGTGCACCATTGGATGTGTCGAATCGTGCCGACTGGCAGACCGAGCCATCGGTGCGGATGCACAGTTCGATGTGCCGCTGCGCGTGGCGGATCGCGGCGTCGAGGAAGCGTGGGTCGCCGGTATGTGCCGAGGCCCACGACAGCAGCGCGACAGTGCCCGGGACGGCGTCGATGTTCGCGGCGCCTTCTCCGACCGCCTCTGCTTCTTCTGCTTCTGCTCCGAGTGGGATGATGCCGGCGCGATCGTTGAAGCTGGTGAGCAGGCCGTGGGCACCTGCCAGAGCGGTCTGCGCCGCGTCGTTGCTTCCGGTGACGAGGTGGTTGACTGCGGCCCCGTACCAGAAGAGGAAACCGCGGAATGCGGTGTCGGAATTCTGCCGGGGCAGGATCTGCGCGGTGATGTCGTCGGCGAGGTGCGCCAGGCGCTTGTCACCCGAGGCGGCGAAGCCGAGTGCGGCCAGGCCACCCCAGAATCCTCCGGTCCAGTTTCCGTCGGCGGTGGTGGTCCATTCGCCGGATTCGATGTCGCCGTAGTGCGGGAAGGTGCCGTCGGTCTGCTTGGCGGTCGAGTCGATCCGCTCTAGCATCGCCTCGATCGCCGCGGTGTACCGGGAGTTGGTCACGACCGGCCTCCGGTGGTGAGGACCGACTTGAGCGTGCGCCCGTCCCGCATATCGGTCATGGCATCGTCCGCCTCGGTGAGCGGGTATTCGGTGACCATCGACGCGAGATCGAAGTGGGCGGTCAGCCGGGGGAGGGATTCGACGTATTCGAGGTGGTTCTGCGGAGAGAACGCCCAGCTTCCCAGCACCTGCAGCTGCTTTTTGGTGATGTAGTGGGGGTTGATCGGAGTGGTGCCGTGGTCGGTGTACTGTCCGACGACGAGGTACTTGCCGCCGCGGCGGGCGAGGTCGATGCCTTCGGCTACTGCGGTCGGGACGCCGGTGGCCTCGATGACGACGTCGGCGCCGCGCCCGTCCGGTGTGTGCGCGAGGATCCGTTCCAGACGGGCCTCTTGATCGGTCTCGGTGAAGATGTCGATGTGGATGTCGCCGATGCCGGCGGCCTGCGCGACCTCGAGACGGTTGGCCGGCCCGCCGACGATGATCACTTTCGCTGCGCCGGCGAGTGTGGCGTACATGGCGCAGGCCAGGCCGACCGGTCCGCTGCCCTGGACCACGACGACATCACCTGTCTGCGGCTTGGCGATATCGTTCACGGCGTGCACGGCCGTCGGGCCGGCGCAGCCGAGTGCGATCACCTGCTGCGGGGTCACCGAGGACGGGATGCGGATGATCGTCGAGCCGGGCTGGAGGTAGATCTGTTCGGACCACCCACCCGACAGATGGGGCCAGTCGGCCGACGACTGGTTGATGCCGTACACCTTGCGGGTCTCGCACAGCGACGGTTCGTGCTGGTCCTGGCAGTAGTAGCAGTGCCCGCACGGGATGTTGGACGCCCATGAGATCGCGTCCCCGACGTGCAGTTGCTCGCCCCGGGCATCGGTGGTGACTCCCTCGCCGAGGGCGTGTACGCGACCGACCGCCTCGTGTCCGAGGATGAGCGGTACCGGAATGGGCAGGCGACCTTGCTGCAGGTGGATGTCGGTTCCACAGATTCCCGCGTGCGTGACGTCGACGACGACCGCGCCGGCATCGGGGGTCACGCGCGGAAACGTCCTCGCGGTCATGGTCTGTCCGAAGCCTTCGAGCACCATCGCGGTGGCGGTGCCGGTGGTCGGGCTCGTCGGGTCCGTCTGCATCGCATTACTCATCGGATCACTCCCTTATTGCGCAAGGTCTGGACATCGGACTCGGAGATACCGAGCTCATGGAGGATTTCGTCGGCATGTTCACTGACCGCCGGCACCCCACGGTGCACCTGGGCGGGGGTGCGGGACAACGTGACAGGGTTGCCCATCAACCGGGTGGTGCGCACACCCTCGATCTCGACGTCGACGAGCGTGCCGTTGTGCCGCGTCTGGGGATGATCGAGCGCTTCTTGCAAGGTGAGCAGCGGTGCGCACAGCAGATCGACCCCGTCGAACAACTCTGCCGCCTCGGCGGTGCTCAACTGTGCGACCAGCGGACGCAGAACCGCGTTGGCGGCCTCTTTGTTCTCTGCCTGGAGCTGTGGTGTGGCGAACGTCGGCTGGACGGACAGATCGTCGATGTCGAGAGCTTTGCATGCCAGACCCAGAGCGTTCTCGCGGAACAGGCCGAGTACCAAGAGCAGACCGTCGGTCGTTTCGAAGATGCCGCTGTACCAGTCGCTGACCCAGTTGGTCTCACGCTGGTACGCCAGCAGTGTGGAGCTTTCGAGAGTCTGCAGGGCCAGTGCTGTATCGAAGAGGTTGACGCTGACCTTCTGGCCGCGGCCGGAGCGCTCGCGTTCGAACAGTGCTGCCAAGATTCCCTGGGCGAGGGCCATACCCGAGGCGTAGTCCACGGTCGGTACCGGATGTACGTATGCCGAGATCGACGGGTCGCCGCACGCGCGTGCCATTCCGCTCAGTGCCTGCGCGAGCATGTCCTGGCCTGCTTTGTGGGCGTATGGCCCGGTCTCGCCGAATCCGGTCGCAGTGCCGTAGACGAGCCGAGGATAGCGCTCGTGCAGATCGTCGTAGGTCAAGCCCAGTCGTTCGACTGCCGCGGTCCGGTAGCTGTGGATGAGAACATCCGCCTCCGCGAGGAGCTGATGGAGAATGTCCTGCCCCTCAGAGGTTTTCAGGTTCAGTGCGATGCTGCGCTTGTTGCGGTTGACCGCGGCGAAGTAGGCACTGGGGCGACCTTCGTCGAGTGACTCGCGATCGAGGCCTCGCAGCATGTCTCCGTTGACACCGCGCTCGACCTTGATCACTTCGGCGCCGAGGTCGCCGAGAACCTGCGCGGCCACGGGCGCCTGCATGATCTCGCCGAGGTCGAGGACCCGGATGCCGCTCAGCGCTTGTTGTTGCTGGGGGTGGTGCACGGTGCGCCTACTTTCCGTATACCGACTTGGCGATGATGAGTCGCTGGATCTGGTTGGTGCCCTCGTAGATCTGGGTGATCTTGGCGTCGCGCATCATCCGCTCGACCGGATAATCACGGACATAGCCGTATCCGCCGTGCAGTTGGAGCGCATCGGTGGTCACCGACATGGCGGTGTCGCTGCACAGCAGCTTCGCCATGGCCGCCTTCGTCCGTCCCGCCGGTTCCCCGTCGTCGATGAGACGGGCTGCGTCGTACAGCAGCGTGCGGGCCGACTCGATCTTGACGGCCATATCGGCGACCATGCCGCGCAGAAGCTGGAAGCGGGAGATGGACTGGCCGAACTGCTCGCGGTCGGTCGTATACGACACTGCGGCATCGAATGCGCCCTGTGCGATGCCGAGAGCCTGCGCGGCGATGAGTGCCCGGCTGACGTTCAGTTCCTCGGAGATGTACGCGAACCCCTGGTAGGGGTCGTTGACGACCCGGACGGCGGGCAGTCGGCACTCGTCGAAGTTCACGTCGGTCGTGGGGCTGCCGCGCATACCCATCTTCTTTTCGGGAGCGCCGAAACTGACGCCGGCGTCGTCCTTGTGCACCATGAAGATGCCGAGTGACTTCTCTCCGGTCTTCGCCAGCACGGCGTACCAGTCGGCCCACGGCGCATTGCTGATGAACCGCTTCTGACCGTTGAGGATCCAGTCGGACCCATCCTGGGTTGCGGTCGTTGCGATCGCCGACAGGTCCGAGCCCACGCGCGGCTCGGTCATGCACCATGCGGCGCCGGCGGCGCCCGATGCCACGTTCGGTACCACCAGTTGCTTGAGTTCGTCGGAGCCTTGACGGAGCACGGTGGAGGTGCCGGCCCAGTTGACCAGCATGACCAGTGCCGTGCTTGCACAGGACGCTGCGACTTCTTCTACAGCGATGACCTGGGCGAGCAGGTCGGCTCCACTGCCGCCGAGGCTCTCGGGGTAGGCGAGTCCGGGCAGGTCGTTGCTGCGCAGGGCTGCCCAGGATTCCGAGGGGAATCGTTCCTTGTCGTCCACATCGGCGGCGTGCGGTGCGATCTTGGTCTGCGCGAGTTTGCGGACGCTCTCGCGGAATTCGCGATACTCGATACTCATGAATTACTCCTGGTCTGTGTGGGGAAGGTGATGATTCGGAAGTTCGACGGTCACAGTGGGGGCCAGCTCAGACCCGTCACGGACGAGGGGATACCGGCTGCGGCCGCCCGGTGGGCGAGGTCTTCGGCGACACCGGCACGGCGCAGCACTTCCTCGGTCTTGACGTGGGTGTCGGTGGCGCGCCGTGTCGGGCCGTCGGAGAACACCGGGACCACGGGGACCGAATCCAGTGCGAAGTCCGGGTCCCGGGCGACGATCTGATCGAAGGTGGCCAGTTCGTGCGGTTCGAGTACCGGTGTCACGCAGGCATCGACATCGGCGAACACTGTGGTCCACTCCGCCATCGTCTTCGTCTCGAATGCTGTGGTCAGTGACTTTTCGATGTGGTCCCAGGTGGACTCGTCGAAATGGTTCGGAACGGCGCCGAGGTCGAGGGTGGTCCACAACCGTTCGAAGAAGGCGGTCTCGAGTGCCCCGACTGCGACGTAGCGATCGTCGGAGCAGCGGTAGCACCGATAGAACGGCATCGATCCGGTCAGTACGCCGTGTCCACGTCCGGGCAGCGTCGGCGTCTGCCAGTCGACGAAGTTCATTCCCATCATCGACAGCACGCCGTCGACCATGGCGGCATCGATGTACCGGCCTTTGCCTGTACGCGTGCGGTCGTAGAGGGCGGACATGATGCCGAATGCCGACAGCAATCCGCCGCCTGCGAAGTCGGCGACCAGGTTCAGCGGCAGTGTCGGCGGGTGATCCGAGGGGCCGAAGGTCCCGAGGGCACCGGCGATGGCCAGGTAGTTGATGTCGTGCCCGGCGCGCTGCGCCATGGGCCCGTTCTGGCCGTAGCCCGTCACGCTGCAGTAGACGAGTCCGGGATTGAGGGCCGACAGTTCCGCGTAGCCGGCGCCCAGCTTGTCTGCCACTCCGGGGCGGAATCCTTCCATGAAGACGTCGGCTTCCGAAACGAGGGTGTGCAGGGCGTCGAGGCCGTCGGCGGTCTTGAGGTCGAGCGAGATGAATTCCTTGCCTCGCGACAGCGCGGGCACCGGAAGCCCGGAACGACCACCACCGATTGCGATCACTTCTGCGCCGAGGTCCGCGAGCAGCATGCTCGCGTACGGTCCGGGCGCCAGACGTGTCATATCCAGTACCCGAACCCCCGCGAGTGGTCCTGTCGTTGCGGTCATCGTCGTCCTCCAAAGTCATCCGGTATCTCGTGTGATGCCCATCCTGGAGGCGGTGACTGCACTCACACCATCTCCATGTGGAGATGTCGCATCACATCGGTTCTCCCGCACACTGAGATCCACACACTCAGCACGGGACGCTCCGAATTCGACAGGACAGCAATGGAAACCACTGCGACAGACACTCTTCTCGACACCTCCGCGCAGGATTACGAGCGGATTCTCGACGCCGCCGAGGCCGCCGCGGCGCCTCTTGCTCGTACGGACCTGCACGAGCGAGCGCACCTTCTGCGGTCGGTGGCCGATGCGCTCGACGCCACAGCGTCGGAACTGGTACCGCTGGCGGCCGCCGACAGTTCACTGCCCGAGCCGCGCCTGCGCGGCGAAGTCACGCGGACGACGACGCAGCTGCGGATGTTCGCCGAGGTCGTCGAGGAGGGCTCCTGGCTGGAAGCGATCATCGACACGGCCGATCCGGATGCGCACCCTGCTCCGCGTCCCGACCTGCGCCGGATGCTCGTGCCCACCGGACCTGTCGCAGTGTTCGGTGCGAGCAACTTTCCGTTCGCATTCGGACTCGGCGGCGGAGACACCGCTTCGGCATTGGCTGCCGGCTGCCCCGTCGTGGCCAAAGCCCACCCTGCTCAGCCGCGATTGACCGCCGCTTATGCGCGGGCGATCGACGAGGGACTGCGGGCGTGCGGCGCCCCGGACGGCACCTTCGGGGTTGTGCAGGGCGCCGAGATCGGACGTCAGCTCGTCCAGGATCGGCGTATCACCGCCGTCGGGTTCACCGGCTCGACATCGGGTGGCCGTGCGCTGGCCGATCTGGCAGCCGGTCGCCCGGATCCCATCCCGTTCTACGGTGAGCTCGGCAGCACCAATCCGGTGTTCGTGACACCTGCGGCCGCCGAGGACCGGTCGGGCAAGATCGCCGGCGAGTTCCTCGAATCGTTGCTGCTCGGCGCGGGGCAGTTCTGCACCAAGCCGGGGCTGCTGTTCGTTCCCGAGCAGAGTTCGATCGAGTGGCTCGTTCGAACCGCGGTCGCCGATGATTCGTTCCGTCTGCTGCACGCAGGGATCCGGCAGTCGTTTCTCGAGGTGTCCCAGCAGATCCTCGACCATCCCGAGGTCCGGCCGGTGGCAGTGCCCGAGCAGAGTGGTCTGGACGAACTGTCGGTGCGGCCGGTCATCGGCGTGACCGACGCTCGGGCACTGCGTCGAAACCCTCAGGACCTGCTCGAAGAATGCTTCGGTCCGTTCGGGCTGATCGTGACCTACACATCGATCGAGGAGCTGTACGCGGCGATGGCTGTCCTGCCGGGCACGTTGACAGCGACCGTCCACGGAACCGATGACGATCCCGATGCTGCGGGACTGCTCGGTGCGCTTGCGCGCCGTGCGGGGCGCGTCATCTGGAATGGATGGCCCACCGGTGTGGCCGTGGGTTGGGCTCAGCACCACGGTGGTCCCTACCCGGCCACCAACTCGGTACACACCTCCGTCGGAGCGACCGCGATTCGGCGATTCCTGCGTCCGGTCGCCTACCAGTCGGTGCCCGAAGCGAACCTGCCGTCCGCTCTCGTCGATGCGAACCCGTGGGGTATCCCCCGCCGAGTGAACGGCCGGCTGTCGTAGGGCCACCGGTGCTCGCGATGTCGCCTCGGTTCGGACTGGGTGCGCAGAGGACTACGTCTGTTGCGTGGCTTCGGACCGGGTTTGTATGTGGCGTTGTGTCACACGACCTTCCGGACCGGCGCGGGTAGTCACGCCCAGGTGTGCTGCACAACCAACGACACGGCGGTCTCCGGAGGGAGGCCGCCGTGTCGTTGGTTGTGGGTCTCAGGAGGTGGTGGTGTCGGGAGTGACCGGTTCTGTGTCGGCGACGGTGGTCTTTCCGCCGTTCTCGTCGACGAAGTACAGGATCACTGCGCCGATCATCGGTCCGACGGCGAGGGCTGCGAACGCTGCCAGGAACGAGCCGGTGGCGGAGAAGACCGCGCCGATGGCGAGGGGGACGAGGGTGCTGGCGATCTGCCAGAAGGCGTTGGATGCGCCGGCGGCTGTGCCGGTGACGTCGCTCGAGACCAGGCGGGGGATCATCGCGACGATCAGGGGCAGGTATCCGTAACCGACCAGGCCGAGGATGGGTGCTGCGATGAGGAGCGCAGGGACGTTGTCCAGCGTTCCGAAGAAGATCAGGATGATGGAGAACAGCGCGAGAATGACGATCGCGGGCTTTCGGGCGCTGCCTATCCGGTCGCCGAGTATTCCGGTGAGGGGTTTACTGACGACCGCCACGCCCGCGAAGATCGCCACGATGAACCCGGCGGTGGTGCCGGAAACGCCGTGTCCCTTGATGAGCAGGGCGTTGGACCAGGTGACGAATCCGTATGTGCCCCAGAACCCGCCGAATCCGGCGAGGGAGAGCAGCATGAGATCGCGGTTGGTGGTCAGGGTCTTCCAGGCGGAGGGGCGCTTGCCGTCGCCCGCGGTAGCGATCGTGTTGGTGACCGGTCCCGGCCGGATGATCACGTAACAGATGACGGCCGTGACGATCGAGATGGCACCGAAAAGGTGGTAGGAGGCGTGCCAGCTGTAGTGGTTGATCATCCACGGGACGGCGGTGTTGGCGATGACGGTGCCGAGCGAGGTCGCGGAGGTGAACAGTCCCATGACCTTGCCGAGTTCCTTGGGCTGGAACCAGCTTGCCAGGAGCTTGACGCCTGCGGCGTAATCCGCACCGGCGAAGAAGCCGACGACTGCTTGCACGCCGATGCCGATGACCGCGGAGGTGGTCGATCCGAAGATCATCATGAACACGCCTGCGCCGGCGAGTGAGACGGTGACCACCTCGCGGCCACCGAACCGGTCGGAGAGCACCCCGGTGAGGGCGTTGGAGCAGACGTAGCCGATGTAGTACGCGGTGGCGAACACGCCGAGGCTGGCCAGTGGTACGCCGAGGTCCTCGCCGACGAACACCGATGCCGGGCCCCAGGTGGAGCGATCGACGGAGGTCATGGTGAAGGCGAGCCAGCAGAGCACGAGCACGACCCACCGATATCGGTTGCGTGCCTGTTGATCAGGTGATGTGGAAATCGTCTGCACGAGGGGTTTCCTGTCTGGTCTCGGCGCGATAAGGGGGTCTCGGGTTGTGTTGCTGCTACCCGGGTTCTCGGGGGAGAGGATCGCTGCCGTCGGTCGAATAGCGTTGATGCAGTCGAGGTGTGGAAGGGGCTGTGAACGTCACGAGGGGGTATGTCGCGGAAAGTTCAGGGTGGGTCACCTTCGACCGGTCGAGCGCTGCACCTGTTTTATCAAGGTGATCGCGTTCACACAATGTTTGCGTCCGTTTGTGGAGCAATTGCGCGCTATTCGGACGGATCTTGCCCATCGGTCCGGTCCGGGAGGCCATCGGCCGGATCGTGTGATCGCCGCTCGATCCGTCGATCACGCGGCGCGCAGGGCGCTGTCCCGATGACGACCGCGATCACCGGACAGGGCCTCACATCGTTGCGAGCTCCTCGCGGATCTGCTCGGCCGCAGTGCGCAGAGCGGTGAGGATCGATCCCCGCATGTGATCGAGTGATACCCGCGAGGACTGGGCGGAGACGTTGAGAGCGGCGACTGCGTAGCCTTCGGCGTCGCGAACGGGCACGGCGATCGACCGCACTCCCTCGGTGAGTTCCTCGTCCGCCAGCGACCATCCCTCGTTGCGTGCGGCGAGGATCTTCTCGCGTAGTTCGTCGGTGTCGATCGTGGTGGCCGCGGTGTAACTGTGGGTGTCCACGCTAGCCAGATAGGCGTCGAGTTCGGCATCGGTGCGGTCGGCCAGGAGTACACGACCGGTGGCGACGGCGTAGGCCGGCAGACTCGTCCCGACCACGATTTCGACCGTGAGGACCCGGTCGGCCTGGACCCGGTCGACATAGAAGATCCTGTCGTGATGCAGCACGGTGAGCGAGGCCGTCTCCTGCGTCTGCTCGGCCAGGCGTTCGAGGTGGGGCCGGACGATCTCGGGAAGTCCGCTGCTCAGGACGTAGGCGTCGCCGATCTCGAGTATCGCGGGGCGGGCGGTGTAGGCGGTGCCGTCGTAGGACAGATAACCCATGTACTCGAGTGTCAGCACGAAGCGCCGGGCCGCGGTGCGGGTGATACCGGCGAGGGTCGCGACTTCGGTGACCGACAGGGGGCGACGTTCTCGCCCGAACAGTTTGAGTACCTCGAGCCCCCGGCCGAGAGCTTGAACGTGATCGCGGTTCTGCTCCGGGGTCGTCGTGGTTGCTTCGTTCTCGCTCACAGGCTCAACCTATCTACTTCGTGTGATGCTGCCGATCGAGTGGGGGCGTGAGAAGTGCGGATCCCCCAGAGGCCGAGCGCGACGCATACTGCGTACAGCGCTGCCGCCGCAGACCAGCCGGTCGCGAATCCGCCGGTGTGATCGGTCAGCAGGCCCATCAGAGCGGGCCCGCCGGCGAATCCGAGATACATCCCGACTGCGATGGCGCTCGAGGCGCGGCCTACGGTGCTGGTCCGAACCACGCGGAGCGCACCGGCCATCAACACCACATTGGCTGCGAGGGCGGTCGCACCGTGCACGCCGACGCCGATCCACAGGAGGGCAAGCCATCCCCAGAGTTCGGCACCGAGCAGGGCGAGTGCGCCGAGCAGGGAGCCCGATGCGAGGACCAGCAGCAGGGTGAAGGGGCCGGTTCTTCCGGAAAGCGCGCGGCCCCAGCCGATTCGCGCGGTGACACCGATCAGGCCGGCGATCGCGGCGGTCAGCCCGGCCACGGTCAGGTTCAATCCCATTTCGTCGTGCGCGAACAACGGAAGATAGACGTTGGTGGCCTGAAGGGCGGCGCCGGAGAACAAGGCGTAGGCGGCGAACAGCCAGACGGCCGGAGGCAGGGTGCGGCGCTCGGTGCGGTCGGAGGAGGGTGCGGCACGCTCGGGGGCGCTCGCCGACCGTTGGGAACGGTTCCGGGACGGTGCGCAACGCCAGGCCCAGAGGGCCGAGATGCCCGCGATGGCCGCGCCGACCCATAGTGGGCCTCGCCATCCCCAGGCAAGTGCCAGGGTGGGGCATCCGACTCCGGCGGCGAGTTGGCTGACCTGCACCCCGGACTGCTTCACTCCGATCCAGGGAGAGCGTTTGGCCGGTGGGGCATTATCGCTGATCACGCGGTTGGTGACGGGATTCGACAGGGCCTGTGCAGCCCCGGACAAGACCATGGCTGCCAGTAGCCACAGGTAGTTCGTCGACAGCGCCGCGATGACGAACGAGAGTGCGGCGCCCGCGAAGATCGTGACGAGCAGTGCGCGAGCGGGGAAGCGGTCGCTGAATCGCCCGAAGGACAGGGACAGGGCAGCCGCCGCCAGGAAGCTGAGCGTGGCGAGCATTCCGAACTGCGCCGCGGTGATGCCGAGCGAGTCGATGACCAGCGCGCTCGTCGCGCTCAGGCCGTAGGTCAGCAGTGGGCCGATCGCCATGGCTGCCGTCAGCAACGGCAGTAGTGCTCGGGAATTGCGGTTGTTCACTACAGGCACTCCATCGACAGTTCTATCGCTGCGCGACGGTGCGCACGATCTCAGCGCAAAGCGTCCGCATAGCGTTCAAGAAACCTATCTTCGGACGCAAGTGTCGCACGTCCTCGGGTGTGGCACCTACCTCGCCGCGTCCCCGACTCTCGTGGGCCATCGAAGCGTGGCGAGATGTGACGGGAGGCCGCGGAGCACGCCGTGGGTGTTCGGCGACGGGTGGACGCGCGCGTCCTCGCGGGATGGGATGCGCTCAGACGTCGATTCCGGCGCGCAGTTCCAGGGAGATTCGACCGGCGGTTTCGAGGAGTGGGGGAAGGTACCGCGGAACCAGGGTGCGCGCGGATTCGTGCGTTTGGTACATCGACACGGTGAGTGCGCCGACGACGCGGCCGGTTCGGGAGCGCAGCGGCACGGCCAACGCTTGCACTCCGACATCGAGAACCTGGTCGGCGAAGGCCCAGCCCTGGCGGCGGATGATGTCCAATTCGCGCTCGAGTCGACTGCGCTCGTCGTGGGCGGGCGCCGGGTGCGGGTCCTGGGGAGCCGAGAAGTCGAGATGTCGGTTCAGTTCGGCTTCGGGAAGTGCGGCCAGCAGCACCCGTCCGGTCGCTGTCCGATGGGCGGGCAATCGGCTGCCCGCCTTCAAGGACACCGACATGCCGGACGCAACCTCCACTCTGCTGACGTACCGGATGTCCGGACCGTCGAGCACTGTGACGGACGCGGAGAGACCCAGGTTTCGCGCAAGTGCCTCGAGGTGTGGCTGGCACACGTCGGCGAGGGTGAACCTCGACAGGTTGGCATAGCCCAGCTCGAGTACCTGCGGTGTCAGGGTGAACTTGCGGCCGGAGACCTCGACGAATCCGAGTTCGACGAGGGTGTGCAGGAATCGGCGCGCCGCCGAGCGGGGGAGTCGGCACCGCTCTGCCACCTCGGTCAGTGTGAGGTGGCGATGCTCGCGGTCGAAGGCGGTCAGCACTGCGATGGCGCGTTCGAGTGATTGGACCGCGTCCTTCGGGCGGGCCGGCCGCACGGGGGTCGACGTCGGCATGGCGTCCACCGCGCTATTGGCTCGCGTCATCTGTTCCCTCTCCGGTGCCCTCACTGAGTGGGCTTCTTCGATCCCACGACCGCGAGTGTAGTGGAGTCCGATGTGCGCGCATATGCGCGTTCTTTTCGGACCTTCCACGGCGGCGTGCGCACCTTCGCCGGTGGTGATCCATCGCGTGTCTCGGCGACAGAAACAGCGAGTACCAGGGGTCTTAGGGTGAAAAGTAAGGCCGCCCATGGTTGACGGTGCGAAGCGACGTGTGCCACAGTGCTCCCACCGATCAATTTCCGCGCACGTGCGCGCTATTCGGACGCAATCAGTCGTTGAAGGTCGAAAGGACTGCCATGCTGACGCAAGACCAGAACACTCTGCTGGTTCAGACGGGCCCCGATACGCCCATGGGCCGGCTTTTCCGCCGGTACTGGATCCCGGCGTTGCTGGCGGAGGAGTTGCCGGAGCCGGACTGCGCCCCGGTCCGGGTCAAGCTGCTCGGCGAGCAACTGATCGCATTCCGCGACACCCAGGGCAGGCTCGGACTGCTCGACGAGTTCTGCAGTCACCGCACCGCCTCGCTGTACTTCGGCCGCAACGAGGACTGCGGCCTGCGCTGCGCATACCACGGCTGGAAGTACGACGTCGAGGGCAACTGCGTCGACATGCCGTCCGAACCGGAGGACTCGAAGTTCAAGTCCCGGATCAAGCAGAAGGCATACCCGTGTGTCGAGCGCGGCGGCGTGATCTGGACGTACATGGGTCCGCCCGAGCTCAAGCCCGAACGGCCCGAACTCGAATGGGCCATGCTCGGCGACGGCCACCGATTCGTCTCGAAGCGACTGCAGGAGACGAACTACCTGCAGGCAATGGAGGGCGGCATCGACTCGAGCCACGTCTCGTTCGCCCACCGATTCAACCTCGACGACGACCCGATGCACTCGGGGACCGAGGGCAACAAGTACCTCAAGGCCGACACCCGCCCCAAGTTCGAGGTCGCCGAGAGCGACGGCGGTCTGGTCATCGGTGCTCGCCGCAACGCCAACGACGACGAGTACTACTGGCGGATCACCCAGTGGATCATGCCCTGGTACACCATCATTCCCCCGTTCGGCACCCACAATCCGCTCGGCGGGCACGCCTGGGTGCCCATCGACGACGAGACGTGCTGGGCGTGGAGCATCAACTACCACCCCACCCGGGAGCTGCGCGAGGACGAACTCGCGTCGATGCGCAACGGAGACGGAATCCACGCCAAGTACATCCCCGGGACCTACCGGACGCTGGCGAACAAGGACAACGACTATCTGATGGACCGCGAGGCCCAGAAGCAGAAGAAGACGTTCTCCGGCATCGAGGGCATCGCCGCCCAGGACTTCTCCCTGCAGGAATCGATGGGAGCAATCTGCGATCGCACCAAGGAACGCCTCGGAACTTCCGACGCCGGCATCATCTTGGCCCGCCGCCGACTGCTCGCCGCCCTCGAGGAACTCGAAGCGGAAACCCTGCCCGGTCTGCAGCCCGAACACCAGCGTGTGCGGTCGACCTCGGTCCTGCTGCCGAAGGCAACGCCCTTCCAGGAAGGTGCAGAGGACGCACTCCGCATGGTCGAAGGCGAAGACTTCGTCTCCATCTGACCACTCCGGCAACAAGAAACAAGGAATCCGTCGTGACCAATAGAGCCGACATCGACACCGCATCGACACCCTCGTTAGCCGGCCCGCCGACGATGGTCCGCGCCGCGGTGTCGATGCCCGACACAACCACGACCATCCGCCACCTCGACACCAGCGCAGCCGTCGGTGCCGTGGGCTGGCTCGAAGTCGAATCCTCCGCGGTGTGCGGAACCGATGTCGGTCTCTATCGGGCCGGACTGGACTCGCCCACAGTGCTCGGCCATCACGTCGTCGGGACCGTCGTCTCGGTGGATCGGACCCAGTCCGCCGCATGGGACGTGCGGCCCGGCGACCGGGTCGCGCTGGAGGAGTACCTGCCGTGTATGCAGCAGGACTGCCCGGCGTGCCGCATCGGTGATCACCGCATGTGCCCCCAGACCGATCTGTTCGTAGGAAAGCGGCGAGTAGGTCTGGTCCCGGCGAACGACGGGTCCGGTCTGCACGGCGGCAACGCCGAATACATGCAGCTCAGCGCAAACAGCCTCGTGTACCGCCTACCGGCGGATCTCGATGCGGACCTCGCAGCGTGGACACAGCCCTTCGCCAACGCGCTGGATTGGACGGTCGATGCCGGCGGCGCCGAGGAGGGGTCGACGGTCGTGATCATCGGCCCCGGCTACCACGGTATCTCCGCAGTAGCCGCAGCCCGGGCTGTCGGTGCCGCCCGCATCGTCGTGATCGGGGTACCGGAGTCGGCCGGGCGCCTCGAGATCGCCGAATCGCTCGGTGCGGTGCCGGTGATCAACGACAACGACGACCTTGCCGAACTGATCCTGCGAGCCACCGGCGGTGAGGGAGCCGATGTACTCCTCGACACCGTAGGACTCGGAGGACAGGCCGTGGCCGCCGCCGCCCGTGCGTTGCGCAAGCGGGGCCGGCTGGTCATCGGCGGACTGGGGTCGACGCCGGTCTGCGAACTCGATCTCAAATCTCTGGTGCGCGGCGCCAACACCATCGTCGGTGTCCGAGGCCGCTCTCCTGATGCAGTCACACGCAGCATCGAACTTCTCGCCGGCGGCCGATCCGGATTGGAGATCGTGCCCTCCGTCGACGTCGGCCTCGACGAGGTCGACGACATGTTGGGGCGGATGGCCACCGGACAGGGGCCGGTGAGTCCTCACGTCGTGATCCGTCCACAGTTGCGCCGCCCGAACACTCAGAAACGAGGAACGCTGTCATGAGCGAGACGACACCCCGCCGGCTGTCCTACGTAGCTCGAATACTGCTGGTGCCCCTGGGGAAGTCCGGTGACGACCTGGTCGAGCAGATGGCTCGGGCGGGGTTGACCGATGTCGACGTCGTCACCGCGCACTCGCCCGCCGAGGCGGCCGTACGCGACATCAACGCCGAGGCCACGGTGGTGCGTCGTATCGACGAATTGGTCACCGAATCGGACATGGTCATTCTCATCGGTTCGGTACTGCCCCAGGTCCCCATCGGCTTCGCCACCGCCATGGCCGAAGCAGCCCGCGAATCGGGCAACCTGCTCGCCGGTGTCCTGATCGACCAACAGGACTGGGACAGCCCGCAAGGGGCCGAAGCGATGGCAGTACTGCGGATGGAACTCGACATGCTGGTGTCCCTCACCCAGGTCTCTCTCGCCACCGCCTTCGTCGACGTTCTCAAAGGGGGATACCGCACCCCGGGTGCTTACGCGCCAGTTCTCTCGACCTCAAGGATCTGACAATGACACAAGAGACCAGCCGCCTCGTGGTCCGGCAACAACGACTCGAATCCGACGGCGTGTTGTCGCTGACCCTCGAGCACCCGGAGGGGGCCGCCCTCGACGAATGGGAGCCCGGAGCACATATCGACCTCGTGCTGCCCTCCGGGACCGTTCGGCAGTACAGCCTGTGTGGTGACCCCGAGGACAAGACTGCCTACCGGATCGCCGTTCTCAAAGAAGAGCAAGGACGCGGTGGGTCGAAGGAAATCCACGACAGTGTCCGGGTGGGGGACCTCCTCGCGGTGCGGGGACCCCGCAACCACTTCGCCCTCGAGCCTGCACCTCACTACCTCCTGATCGCCGGAGGAATCGGAATCACTCCCATTCTTTCGATGGCACGGAAACTGTCACGGGAGAACGCCAGCTGGTCCGCGCTCTACGGCGGCCGCAGCCGCGCCACGATGGCATTCGTGGAAGAGATTTGCGGACTCGGCGAAGTAGACGTCTGTCCTGCAGACGAATTCGGAAACCTCGACCTGGCAGGCGCCGTGGCCGACGTTCCGGCCGGCACCGCCGTGTACTGCTGTGGCCCCGAAGGTCTACTGCAGGCGGTGAAATCGGTGTGTGGTCCGGCGCTCGGTGACGAAGCAATTCATTTCGAGCGGTTCGGTGCCCCTGTCGTGGAGGTCGATTCTTCCGAGGCTGCCGACGCATCGGAGGGGCAGTCGCCCACCGAATTCGAGGTCGAACTGCGCCGGACCGGGTGCACGTTGAAGGTGCCTGCAGACCGCACCCTGCTCGAAGTCGTTCTCGAAGCGAACCCGAACATCCTGTACTCCTGCGAGGACGGATTCTGCGGGTCCTGCGAAACCCGCGTGCTCGACGGAGTTCCCGAACATCACGATTCGATCCTCTCTCAGGCAGACCGAGACAAGGGCCAGACGATGATGATCTGTGTCGGACGTTCTCGCACACCCACTCTGGTCCTCGACGCTTGACGTAGCGGGATGCTGCGAGGAGTCGGGTGTCCGCCTTCCCATGTTTTCGGATCACGGGACGGACCACCCGCACTCGCACTATCCATTGCAGGGCCTGCGGTTGCTGCAACCGGGCATGCTCGTTGCCGAAGAACTTCTCGAACCATGCGTCGACGGTGCCGCATCGGCAGGGGCTATCGCGTCCCTCGATTCCGGTATCGGATCTAACTTCCTGGACGACGCGATCGGTGAGACTTCCAGCGCCTTTCTTCCGGCCGCGAACACACCTCGGCGGCCCTGACGAGCGCTCGTCCATTCTTCGGGCGGGGTGGAAGCTGCGGCGACCGGATGGTCGCTGCAGCGATGATCGATCGAATCGTTCCACCAGCCGATGTGCTGACCCCGCGGGCGCCGACTACCGCGTGCGGAGCGGAATCGTCGACCGTGCACTCGGATTCCGTACCAATCACCGCGGCGAGATCGGCTATCCCCGCGAGTGCCTCGTTGCCCTCGCAGGACTGTCAGGCCGGACGTCGATGACGTCCGGCCTGCCGGTCCTGGAGACCGGTCGCCAGCGCCGAAGCGCCGATAGTGCGACCAGCTGTCCGTGCACGTGGGCACTGTTGTTCGCGGGTAGAAGTTCTCATACTTGTCGACCTCGCACCCTTTGAGGGCCCTGCGAACCGCCCTCGCGCATGTCTTCTTGAGGTGTTCAGGACCGCATCAAGACCTGATTCCATGGATCGGTCGTCGCCTCCTTGATGTCGGTGTTCTTCCGGAGGCACGCCTGCAGGGTGCAGCGATCGTTTCGCGCACGGATGTCGCGCCTGGGTGCACCCTTCGAGGGATCTCACAGAAGCCGGCCGAGCCTTTCGGCGTACTCGTTCAGTACGGGCACGGCCGCTTTCTGGAGGTCGTGGAGGGTGGTTCTGGCAGTGGATGCACTGACACTCATGGCCGCCACGGTTTCACCGCGGGCGGTTCGGACCGGTACGGCTATCGACAGCATGCCGCGTTCGATTTCTTCGTCGGTATACGCCATGCCGCTCTCCCTTGCTGCCAGAATCCGTTCCCTGACGGCATCGATATCGGTCAGCGTCTGGGGTGTGCGTGTCTGGAGGTTGCACTGTCGGAGATAGTCGTCCAGTTGTGTATCGGTCAGTCCTGCCAGCAGTACTCGACCGGTTGCCGAGTTGTGGGCGGGCAGTTTGGCGCCGACACGGACTCCGGTCGACACGATCCGGGTGGCCTCGGCGCGGGCGACGAACAGGGCCCATCCGTCTTCGAGAACAGCGAGCGATACCGATTCGTCCAACGCATCGCGAGCCTCGGTCAATTGCGGCTGGGCGAGTTGCGGGAGCGGCGCGGTGTCCAGATAGGCGCCGCTGAGACGGAGCATTCTCGGTGTCGGGCGGAAGTTTCCGTTGTCGTGGGTCAGGTAGCCGAGCTCGACGAGGGTGAGCAGGCAGCGTCGTGCCGCGGCGCGAGAGGTGTTGGTCCGCTGTGCGGCATCGGTGACGGTCAGTTGTGGGTGGCGGATGTCGAAGGCTTCGATGACCGCCAGACCCTTCGCCAATCCGGCCATTCCTTCGGGGGCGCGGGAAGAACTCTTGACACTTTCTTGGGCGTCCTGCTTAATTGTTCGAGAATTGCTCATCTGTTCGTTATACGAACAAGCGTGGGGTGTGTCAAGCCCAAGCGAGCGAGTTCTCTGATGTCCCGACTGGTTGTCCAGACTGAGGAGAAATAATGGAAAGCAGCGTTGTCGACACAGGCCGCGATACCCCGGTGGAGTGGACCGACGACCTCACCCGAGTGCCGTATCGGGTGTTCCAGGACCAGGATGTCTACGCCGCCGAGCAGACCAAGCTGTTCCAGGGGCCGTATTGGAGCTACCTGTGCCTCGAGGCAGAGGTGGCCGACCCGGGAGACTACTGCTCGACCTTCGTCGGCGAGACGCCGGTGATCGTGGCACGTGATCGCGACGGGGAGCTCTACGGATTCGAGAACCGCTGTGCCCACCGCGGTGCCCTCCTGGCACTGGACGACCGCGGAAACACGAAGGACTTCACCTGCGTCTACCACGCCTGGAGCTACAACCTGCAGGGCGATCTGACCGGCGTCGCCTTCAAAGACGGAATCAAAGGCAAAGGGGGAATGCCTGATTCGTTCTGCATGGAGGATCACGGCCCGCGCAAGATGCGCATCGCCGTCCTCCACGGCCTGGTCTTCGGAAGCTTTTCCGATGACGTGCCGGACATCGAAGAGTATCTCGGCGAAGAGATCACGAGCCGGATCGCCCGGGTCCTCAGTGGCCGTACGCCCGAGATCATCGGACGCTTCACGCAGGTGCTTCCCAACAACTGGAAGCTGTACGTAGAGAACGTCAAGGACTCCTACCACGCCAGCATCCTGCACCTGTTCTTCACCACCTTCGAACTCAACCGCCTGTCGCAGCGCGGCGGGATCATCGTCGACGAGAGCGGCGGCCACCACGTCAGTTACTCGGCGATCGACCGAGACGCCGAGAAGGACGTCGCCTACGCCGACCAGAACATCCGATCCGAAAGCGCCTACAAACTGGCCGATCCGTCGCTGCTCGAGGGGTTCAGCGAGGTCGGCGACGATACGACGCTGCAGATCCTCTCCGTCTTCCCGGGTTTCGTGCTGCAACAGATCCAGAACTCCGTGGCCGTGCGCCAGATCCTGCCGACCGGAGTCGAGCAAACCCGCTTGAACTGGACATATCTCGGATTCGAAGAAGACACGCCCGAGCAGCGAGAGATCCGTCTCAAGCAGTCCAACCTGGTGGGCCCCGCAGGTTACATCTCGATGGAGGACGGCTGCGTCGGAGGTTTCGTGCAACGCGGAATCGCAGGTGCAGCAAGCGAGTCTGCAGTGCTCGAAATGGGAGGAAGTCTGGCCGAATCCAGCGAGAGCCGTGTCACCGAAGCATCGGTACGCGGCTTCTGGAAGGCATACCGGACCGCGATGAACCGACAGGAAGAGGCATGAGCATGAACGACTTCCAGCGAATCGGCCGTGTGCAGGCCGACTACTCCCGTTGCATCGACGAGGGCCCGCTCGAGCGTTGGCCGGACTTTTTCGTCGAGGACTGCATGTACCGGATCACCACCGCGCAGAACTACAGCGAGGGCCTGCCCGCAGGACTGGTATGGGCCAACACTCGCCGCATGCTCGTCGACCGCGTATCGGCACTGCGCGAAGCCAACATCTACGAGCGACACACCTACCGTCATATCCTGGGCCAGCCCCTGGTGCTGGACGAGAACGGCGACGGTATCCATGCCGAAACCAGCTTCCTGGTGGTGCGGGTGATGCGTGACGGCCAATCCGACATCTTCACCAGCGGGCGATATGTCGACCGGTACGTGGAGGTCGACGGTCAGTTGAAGATTGCCGAACGGGTCGTGGTGTGCGACAGCACCAACATCGATACCTTGCTGGCGCTCCCACTATGAACGGGTCCCCGCCCCGGGTCCTGCTCACAATCGGCGACCCGAACGGAATCGGCCCCGAAATCGCGGTGAAAGCCGTCGTGGCAGCACAGGAACATCCCGCATTCAATCCGGTCCTGGTGGGCGATCGACATGTCATCGAATCGCTCGCCCACCAGGGCGGCATGACGCTCCGCGAGACGGTCGACGGCCACCGCGCACCCCTCGCCGGTGTGGTCGACATCCTCCCCGTCGACTCGTTGCCCCCCGGAGCGTTCGCTCCGGGCCGGGTGAGCGCAGAAGCCGGGACGGCGACCGTGGCGTACCTCGAACGCGCGGTGCGCTGCCTGCAGGGCGGTGGAGCCCGCGGCATCGTCGCGTGCCCGCACTCGGAAACCGCGATCAACGCCGCCGGTATCTCTTTCAACGGATATCCAGGCATGCTGGCCGAACTCGTCGGCGCGCGACGGGACGAGGTTTTCCTGATGCTCGTCGGTGCCGGCCTGCGCATCGTGCACGCCACCTTGCACGAATCATTGAAAGATGCGCTCGGGCGCCTCACACCGGAGCTGGTGTACAGGGCAGCGCACGCTGTGGTGCAGACCCTTCAGGACCAGGGCATCGCGTCCCCGCGTATCGGCGTGTTCGGTATCAATCCGCATGCCGGAGAAGGCGGCCTGTTCGGCGACGACGATCTGCGGGTGACAGCGCCTGCGGTCGAGCGGCTGCGCGCCGCAGGGATCGACGCCTGCGGACCGGTCGGAGCCGACCTCATGCTCGGCGATACCAGCTTCGACGCGTTCGTCGCCATGTACCACGACCAGGGCCATATTCCCGTCAAACTCCTCGCCGGACGCACCGCAGCCGCGATGACGATCGGCGCCGGCGTGCGGTTCTCCAGTGTCGGGCACGGCGCCGGGTTCGACATCGCCGGCAAGGGAACAGCCGATGCGGACGCCGTTGTCGCGGCGGTGCGGCTGGTCGGCGCCACCGCCGGCGCCTCATCACACGTAACCGCAGGAGTCACGTCATGACCTACCAGGTAACCGTCACGGGATCGGACATCAATTTTCCGTGCGAGCCCGACGAGAGTGTGCTCGACGCGGCGGAACGCGCGGGATACGCGATCCCGTACTCGTGCCGCAAAGGCGTGTGTTCGAGTTGTGAAGGTGCGCTCGATGCCGGCAGCCTCGCGGTGCGCGGCCGGGGAACGGCGCAAGGCCCCGAAAACGGAGTGCTGTTCTGTCAGGCGCAGCCCACCACGGACGTCGACATCACACCGAAGCGGATCACCGAACGAGACAAGGTGGTACGTAAGCAACTCACCGCGAAGGTCCACCGAATCACTCGCCCGACACCCGATGTCGCGGTCGTGCAGCTGCGTCTGCCCACCGGAGTGCGTGCGAAGTTCGCCGCGGGTCAGTACCTCAAGGTTTTTCTCGACGACGGGGACAGCCGCAACTATTCGATGGCGAATCCGCCGCACGAGAACGACGGAGTGCAACTGCACATTCGTCACGTGCAGGGGGGACGATTCTCCGAGGAGGTGCTTCGCACGCTCGAGAAGGGAAGCAAACTGAGAATCGAGCTGCCCTACGGCGAGTTCTCGTTGAACCCCGACTCGGACAGGCCCGTCATCTTCGTCGCCAGCGGCACCGGCTTCGCCCCGGTGAAGTCGATCGTCGAGGACCACCTCAAACGCGGGGGAGAGCGGTCGTTGCATCTCTACTGGGGTGCACGACGGCAAGAGGACATCTACCTGCCCGAGTTGCCCGAGAAGTGGCCCTCGGTTTCGGATCGGGTTTGCTTCACTCCGGTCCTGTCGCATCCCGCCGAGGACTGGACCGGTCGCACCGGTCTCGTTCATCGAGCCGTGCTCGAGGATTATGCAGACCTCAGCGGCCACGAGGTCTATGCATGCGGAAGTCCCGCAATGACCTCGGCGGCACGCGAGGATTTCGTCCACGAGGCCGGTTTGGCACCGGACAACTTCTACTGCGACGCCTTCGTACCGTCGGGCGATCTTGTTGTCACCGCGTGATCCGCTACCACCACCACATCCGGGAATCCCGGTACCAGACACTGTGAGGCACTCATGTCCATCGCACCATCGCGCGTGACACTGCCGGATTTCATCGATTCGCGGCCGGTGAGTCGATACCAGTACATCGTGATCGGCCTGTGTGGGTTGGTCATGTTCATCGACGGCTTCGACACCCAGAGCATCAGCTACATGGCGCCCCACATCGCCGAGGAGTGGGGTCTGTCGAAACAAGTGCTCGGGCCCATCTTCTCTGCCGCTCTCGCCGGTCTGATGGTCGGCTATCTGGCGCTCTCGCCGCTGTCCGAGCGGTTCGGTCACCGCCGGATGATTATTGCGAGCACAGTCCTCTTCGCGCTCGGCACGTTGGCCGCGGCCTGGTCGCAGAACGTCACCGAGCTGATGGCGTTGCGTTTCATCACCGGAATGGGACTCGGTGCTGCTGCGCCCAGTGCCATCGCGCTGACGGGCGAATACAGCCCCAAGCGTCTTCGAGCGACCTTCGTCCTGGCGATCTACTGCGGTTTCTCCCTCGGTTTCGTCGCGGCAGGGTTGGTCTCCGGTTGGCTGATCCCGATCTTCGGCTGGCGCTCGGTGCTCGTCGTCGGCGCAGTAGCACCGCTTCTGCTGCTCCCGGCATTGCTGCGCTTTCTGCCGGACTCGCTCACCTTGATGATCAACAAAGGTGCCGAACCCAAGCGGGTCAGGTCGATCCTGCGCAGGATCGATCCCGGTCTCGCCGCCGGCTCCGACTTCACCTACGAGGCAGAGAAGCAGCCTGACGAACAGCGCACTGCACTGAGGAACCTGTTCACCCGTGACCGGGTGTTGGGCACGCTGCTGCTGTGGTTGGTCTTCGTCATCAATCTCGGTGAGTTCTACGCACTGCAGAGCTGGCTACCGTCGATCATGACGAGCCTGGACTACGACATGGGTACGGTGGTCACCGCTACGACCCTGACGACTGTCGGCGGCATCGCTGCGGCGTTTGTCACCGGGCCGTGTATGGACCGACTCGGTGCGTATCTCACCCTCGGAACGGTGTACATCGTCGGATTCGCGTTCGTCGCATTGACCGGTCTTGCTTTGAGTGCGCCGTTGTGGGTCCTGCTGACTGCCAACTTCTTTGCGGGTGTGTGTATCAGCGGCGGACAGAAGAGCTTGATCGCCTTGTCTGCGGTGTTCTATCCGACATCGATGCGTTCGACCGGTGTCGGTTGGGCATTGGGTGTGGGCCGCATCGGTGGAATTGTCGGGCCGATCGTGGTCGGAGCGGCTCTCGGGATGGGGTGGTCCGCCAGTGCAGTGTTCTATGCGATGTCGATTCCCATGCTCGTGGCCGGCGTGGCGGTACTGCTCCTGGGTCGATGGGTCCGGAGCGACAAACACCCCGACCGTGCGGTGGCGGAAAGTCAGTCGCTGGCGCACAAGTAGTACGAGTCGGCGACATGCCGAGGAGTCGGAGCCGGGGCTGCTCCGCGAACGGATGTCCGCGTACCCGCTTGCGGGTCGGTCCGGGTAGAGCCGTCTCTGTCGGTGTTCGGTGAGTGCTGCCGTTATGCGTCTCCACGGCATGGGCCGTCCTTCGGTTCGCTTTTCGTCAGGTCGACGAACCGAAGGGCGGCCCGTGCCCAGGGTTGTTGATGGAGATCGCGAATCGCGGAAGCTCGCGAGTTCGTCGGGTGACAGCCGACGTCGCGCTGCACGGCAATGTGCGTGCGACTGCATGGAGTTTGCGGGGGTACCGAGCGGGTACGCGAAGACGGTGTCGGCGAACGAGCATCTGCAAGGATCGCGTTCCGGTGCCGGCGGTGAGCAGGTCTCGGTGTTGTTGATCGCGGATCCGGGCGAGCCGGCGGCACTGGCCGAACGCATTGCGGAGTACCTGCCGGAACGCCTGCGCAGCTCTGCTCGCGTCGAGCGCCGGTGGACGGTGTGTGTGCGCAACGAACCGTATCTTCCCGACGAGCAAGCGGAGTTCGCGGAGGTCATCGACACGGTCGATCCGTCTTCGGAACACGAAGACATCGTCGTCTACCTCACCGATCTGCCGCGCCGCGATGACACCCTGCCTGTGGTGGCCGACGTCAGCGCCGACCACAAATTCGCGCTCGTCTCGGTCGCGGGAGTGGGTGGTTTCGGCATCGAGCGTCGCGTTCGCACGGTCACCGAACTTGCGATCACCCACATACTCGGTGAGCCGGAACTCACGCCCGGGGCCGCGCGGCAGTTTCCGTCTACGCAGATCGAGGACGGCATCCGGTATTTTGCGCCTTCGGGACTGCGGCGACTGCGGTTGTTGTCGGGGATGGTGCGTGCCAACCGGCCGTGGCGGCTGGTGACCGGACTGTCGAAGGTTCTCGTCGGCGCGTTCGCCACGGGGGCGATCGCCTTGGCCACCAATACGATCTGGTTGTTCGCCGACACGATGGGACCGTGGCGTATGAGTGCGGTGACGGTCCTGTCGATCATGGCGATGATTCTCTGGCTGATCCTCGACCATGAACTGTGGGAGCGTCCGAAATCACCGGAGGAGCGTGACCGTTCGGTGCTGTACAATACCGCGACCGTGGTGGCCTTGACCGTTGGTGTCGTCGTGCTGCACGTGGCTCTGTTTTGTCTGCTGTTGGCTACTGCGAGTTTGACTCTTCCCCCGGAACTGTTGTCCCGTGTTCTCGGGCACGGGGTGAGCTTCTCCGACTATCTGACGCTCACCTGGTTGCTGACGTCCATTGCGACCATTGGGGGGCGCTCGGGTCGGGGCTCGAGGACGACGCCGCCGTCCGAGAGGCGGCATACGGGGTCCGTCAACGGCAACGCATGGAGAAGATGAGCGAGGCGTCGAACGAGACGGGGTAGGTGTCCTCGGGGCATCCGGTGGCGGGAACGTCAAAGACGGATCAGTGGAGATGGTTGTGGTCAGGTTTCGCACCTTGACCGGGGTTCGGTGAGACGGGGCCATTGTGACAAGAACGCGGTCTCGACGTCGTAGGTGAGAGCCGGCCTGTGGTGGGGTGATCGGTGACCGAGTTGTCGTGATTCGTCTGAGCCAGCCAATGCTTTCGTCGGTTTTCGGGTGGTGTCCGTGCAAGGGGGCCTTGTCGGTGACCTGGTCGGCGCTCATTATGGGCAACTGGGCAAAGAGATGATCTGTGCGTCAGGCTCCCGAAGTGTCTGGGCATTCGGGAGCAGGGCGCTCATGAGAAGGGGGCCGAAATCGGCAGTCGCGGACAAGGCGATGCGGTGCCGCGATGCCGACGTGTCCGGTGATGCGTCCTCGTCGAAGGTCACGAGCGTGCGGCCACGATGCTCACCGTCGGTTTCTACCGAAATCGTGCATGAGGGGGACTCGTTCAAGCTGACCGAACCGAGGGCAATCGCTGCGGCAAGGGGGTCGTGCAACAGGCATTTGGAGTGGTCGAACTCCGGGTGTCGGTCGAGATAGTAGGCGAGCATCGTTGCAGCGAGTTGGACTGCCGGATCGGTGGATGCGGTCTGCAGCAGGTCCACGTCGGCTCGGGAAAGACTGTGATTATTCGTGATGTCGAGCGGTACCAGCGTGAGATTCCGCCAGGGGGCAGAGAACACTTGCGATGCGGCGACGGGGTCGGCGAAGATGTTGGCCTCGGCGTGGGGGGAGACATTGCCGGGAACGAGGTGAGCGCCGCCCATGATGGTGATGGCACCGACAGTTTCTGGGAGGGTTTCGTCGATCGCCAGTGCGACCGCGATGTTCGTCAGTGGGCCGAGAGCGATGATGTGAAGCCGGGACCCGATCTCGTGAGCCGTTGCGACCAGCCGTTCTGCGGCGGCCATATGGTCCGTGGGCGTTTGGGACGGAGGTAAGTCCAGGCCGGCGAACCCGTTGGGTCCGTGGATCCATTGAGCACCTCCCCAAAACTCCCCGGTCATCGGTTCCTGTCTTCCTACTGCGACCGGGATATCGGGGCGGCCGGTCAGCGCGAGCCAGCGACGCGCGTTCTCTGCGGCCTGGTCCACGGCGACATTGCCGGCAACTGCTCCGATGCCACGCAGATCGGCATGGCATTTGATGAGGTATATCAACGCCAGTGCATCATCGATTCCCGGATCACAATCGACGTAGAAGACGGGGTCCCCACTGATTGAATTTTCTCCCATAGAAACGATTCTATCTTGAAAGCTGTTGTCGTTCTCTGTGACACGGTGACCCTCGGGCCGGGCCGGGTCGCCGAGGACGATGCCGTCCCAGGGGCGATACGGGGTCCCGCGGCGGCAACGCATGAAAGAACGAGACGAGCCAGGTGTCGAAGGACGCGGGCTCGTGGCTCTCGGCGACTCCGGCGCAGGAGCATCGAAGGGGAAGACCGGTGAGATAGCGGGGTCAGGTCTCGCACGCTGAGCAATGGGTTCGGTAAGAAGACACCAGTGATCGGAATGCTGATTCGAGGGGCCAGGAGAAGTCAGCCTGTCGTGCGGTGGGCACCTTCGGTGATCGAGTTGTGAGGCCGGGTGGACCATGCTCCGGGCACGGTGTGGAGCGAGGCCACAGCGCGTGCTGTGTCGATGAAATCCTGTACGGGTTTGGACGCGACATCCGTGCGCCAGGCGATGGACAGCGCCGTGGGCGGGATGTCGGTCACCGGCACGAATGCCAGGCTCGGTCTGCTGTAGAAGCGTTGCGTCGAGGCTTGTGAGAATGCCACGCCGCGCTCGGCGAGGATCGCTTCGAAGCATTCGTCGACGGTGGCGACGTCTGCGCCGACCCGCACCGGTTCGCCTTGGCGCGATTCTGTGGCCAGCCAGTAGTTTCGCCAGTTCTCGGGGGCTTTGCGTGCGACGAAGAACTCGTTGGTGACCTGTTCGACGCTCACCTCGGGCAACTGGGCGAGCGGATGATTCGCGGACACGACCATCACCCGGGGTTCGACGAACAGGGCTTCCATGCCCAGCCAGTCCTGCATCAACAGCGGGGGCCGGACGAAGGCGACATCGGAGGATCCGTCGGCCAACCCGACATACGGGTCGGAGAAATCGTAGGAATGCATCTGCACCTGGATGCCCGGATGCAGCGACTGGAACGTACTGAGAATGTGCGGTGTGAGCTCGGCAGCTGCGTTGCCTTGGAAGCCGATGACCAACTTGCGGGTACTGACGCCGTGGGCGGCTTCGCGGGTGAGGTTGACGGCTCGTTCGGCGTTCGCCAGCAACCGGCGGCTTTCGTCGAGCAGGATCTGGCCGGCAGGGGTCAGTTCGACATGCCTGCTGCTGCGCAGCAGCAGCACCGCGCCGAGGTTCTGCTCGAGTTTGCGGATCTGCACGCTCAATGAGGGCTGAGCGATGTGCAGACGGGCGGCTGCGCGCCCGAAGTGCAACTCTTCCGCAACTGCCACAAAATAGGACAGAAGTCGCAGGTCGAGCTGGGGTTGCATGTTTCCGAAGATAGCCAACACCACCCCGGGAGACCAGTAGTCATTGCCTATCGATCCGGGCCGGATAGGTATTGGACGCACCCGGCGGACACGAGGTGTGATGGCTGTCATGGCCGGCACGGCATCCGGGAGGCCAGCACTTTCCGGATTCGGGTCGGCATACCGGAGCGAGTGCTCGCACTCGGCCTCGCTGTCTCCCTCATCGAAGGAATCCCACATGACCGTCACTACGCGTGCCCTCGACACGGCCGACTGGGCTGCCTCGTTCACCGAGGCGAACAACACCGACCTCGAGATCCAGGCACACGGCAAGTACTTCACCTGCTCGTACCTGCTCGACATGACCGACCACACGTTCGTCATCCAGATGAGCCGCGGCAACGTGGTGGACATCGCGATCGACCCCGGTCCGCTGGATGTGCCGTACCAGTTCGCGCTGCGTGCCAGCGCCGAGACCTGGCGCAACTTCGGCGTCCCGGTGCCCGCCCCGATGTACCACGGCATCTGGGCCGCGAGCTTCCAGCGCGACATGAAGCTCGAAGGCGACATCCTGGTGTTGATGCAGAACCTGCGGTGCATCACCCGCCAGATCGAACTCCTGCGCACCGTCGGCGTCCCGGTCTGATCCTCCCACCCCCTTTGAGCCGTAAGGAACACTGATGAGCAAGATTTCCCCGGTCACCGGCCACTACGTCGACGTCGACGTCGACGGACTGCTGTATAAGGGCGTTCCCCCCGAGATATGGACACCAATACCTATGCGGCGGAAG
>NZ_JTIZ01000040.1:0-1356 GCF_000801125.1 Rhodococcus sp. Chr-9 | reverse complement strand
TGAACCATCCCGGGTCTCATGCACACATTGTCATTTGTGTGCGACCGGTTGATCGGCACGGTGTTCAGCGTAGTACTTGGCTTCATACCCGGCCGGTGGGATCCGCCCAAGGCGGTGCATGAGCCGGGCGGTGTTGTACCAGTGCACCCACGCCGAGGTGGCCTCCTCGACGTCACTGACGGTGCGCAGCGGGCCCTTGCGGAACGGGGAATCGTCGGCGATGCACTCGGCCTTGTAGAGCCCGATCGTCGTCTCTGCGAGGGCATTATCGTAGGCATCGGCCACCGACCCTATCGACGGCCGAATCCCTTGCAGGAACAAGGTTTCCCCGAACCGAAGAGCCGTATATTGAGAGCCCGCATCCGAGTGATGAATAGTGCTCCCGAGCAACGGATTACCTTGCATCGACCGCAGCATGCAGGCTTGATTCACCGCCCGCTCCACGAACGCGGTCTCCTTCGACGTCGACACCTCCCAACCGACGATCGTGCCGGCGAACGCGTCGATCACGAACGCCGTGTATGCGAAGCACGGCACCATTCGCACGTACGTGAAGTCGGCGACATAGAGCGCGTCGGGCCGCTCGACCCGGAAGTTCCGGTCGACGAGGTCCGGAGGCCGTGATGCCGACGCATCCGGCACGGTGGTGCGGACCTTCTTCGCCCGGGTGGCACCACGCCACCCGTTCCCGCGCATGAGCCGTTCCACGGTGCAGCGGGCCACCTCGATGCCCTGACGCTGCAGGTGGGCCCACATCTTCAGCGACCCGTACAGCGACTCGGGTTTGCGTCTGCCGTGCTCGTCCCGCTCGACGTAGTACGAGGCCAGCACCGCGGTGATGGTGGCGTCCCAGAGCGCGCGTTTCGACAACGGACGGCTGCGCCAGGCGTAGAAGGTTCTCGGGGCGATCTTGCATCCGTGCTCGGTGAGCACACGGCAGATCGGTGCGACCCCGAACCGATCGCGGTGTTCGGCGATGAATCGGCAGATCACTTGCGTGGCGGGTCGCACTCCCGCGCGAAGAAAGACGTTGCAGCCTTGAGTATTTCGATGGTCTTCTCGAGCTCGGCGTTCTTCCGGCGCAATGCCCGCAGTTCGATCTCCGCCTCGGACGCCGACGCAGCCGGGGTGCGACCGCCGGCCGCTTCGGCCTTGCGGACCCACACTCGGACCGTTTCGGTCTTCAATGACATCCGTTCGGCGATCGTTCGGATCGCCTCGTATTCCGACGCGTAGTCACCGCGGTGTTCGAGGACCAGGCGCACAGCCTTCTCCCGTACCTCGGCTGGATAGATATTCGGCATAAGGATCACCTTCCCAGGAAAGAAGGTGTGCATGGAACCCGGGACGATTCAC
>NZ_JTIZ01000039.1:0-2033 GCF_000801125.1 Rhodococcus sp. Chr-9 | reverse complement strand
AGATAAAATGACAAACTTTATTGAATCACAAAACGCTGTAACAGAATTTTTTGATGTATTGAAAAAGAACTCTGGAAAATCAGAAATTAAAAACGCTTGGAGCGCAAAACTTGCTGAAAATGGTGTAACTATCACAGATAAAACTTTTGAGCTTCCACGTAAATTGGTTGATTCAATCAACACAGTTTTGTTAAATACTAACCCAGTGTTCAAAGTATTCCGTGTTACAAATGTCGGCGCTTTGCTCGTATCACGCTCATTTGATTCAGCTAATGAAGCAAATCTCCACAAAGACGGACAACAAAAAGTAGAACAGGCTGCAGCTCTCACTATTGATACTCTTGAACCTGTAATGGTTTATAAATTGCAATCACTTGCTGAACGTGTTAAACGACTTCAAATGTCATATTCTGAACTTTACAACTTGATTGTAGCGGAACTTACACAAGCTATTGTTAATAAAATTGTTGACCTTGCGCTTATTGAGGGTGACGGAACAAACGGTTTTAAATCAATTGAAAAAGAAGCAGACGTCAAAAAAATCAAAAAGATTACTACAAAAGCCAAATCAGCTGGCAAAACTCCATTTGCTGACGCTATTGAAGAAGCGGTTGACTTTGTTCGCCCTACTGCTGGACGTCGTTATTTGATTGTTAAAGCAGAAGACCGTAAAGCCTTGTTAGATGAGTTACGTCAAGCAACTGCAAATGCTCACGTTCGTATTAAAAATGATGACGCTGAAATTGCCTCTGAAGTTGGAGTAGATGAAATTATTGTCTATACAGGTTCAAAAGCACTCAAACCTACTGTATTGGTAGACCAAAAGTATCACATTGACATGCAAGACCTTACAAAAGTTGATGCCTTTGAATGGAAAACTAACAGCAACATGATTTTGGTAGAAACACTAACAAGCGGTCATGTTGAAACTTATAACGCTGGTGCAGTAATTACAGTAGCATAAGAATAAAATGGAGGAAGTAAATGATAGATTATATTAAGGTCTATTGTGGTATTCCGATTTTAGTAACAGCTTATGATAGTAAACTTATCTTATTCCGTTCAATAGCTATTAAATTGCTAGAAAAAAATGGTATTAAAGCTGACGAAACAAGCGTATTAGTTAAAGACTTTATTTCTTGTTATTGTCGGCTTAATATTGTTGATGAACCAGCAGAACAATGGCGAAATGCTGAAATGAAACGTTTGGCTTCTTTGCAAGAGTTAATGTATTATGGAGGTATTTAATGATATTCTCACAAGTTACATTACAGGTAGAAACGACTGTTAAGAAGAAGAACGGTGCAGAAGCTAATGTTATAAAGCCTATCGTTTTACCAGCAGTTAAACAGAGAATTAGTCAGACAAGGCTTGATGAGTTTTCTATGATTGGGCTAGGTAAAAACGTAAGATACGAGCTTAACGGAATCGGAGAAATGGAAGACTTGATTTTCAACTATTTCTTGGACGAAAAAGGCGAAACTTTCAAGCGTACAACATGGGAAAGAAACCCTAAGAATAACAAGATGATTTTAGAGGGGGTAGTAAGCAATGGAATTTGATTCTTATATAGATTGGTACAACAATTTGCTTACAATGCCTCTAAATGACGTTATTTTAGGTGTTAAGGACACGATAGAAGACAAGACGGTATATTTATCACTTAGTGACTCAAAGGTCATTAAAATGGATAATACGAGCTTTGTCATGGGTTACTATTATCAAGTTGTTTTATCTGTTAAAGATGTTGACGATGAACTTGTAGAACTAGTCGGAAATGTTTTACAAAACGGTTGGAATATGACGAACTGGTCAGAGAATAGCCATTTGTACAATTATACTGGTACTGTTTATTTGCCTTGTGGTGCAGGTGGTCAAGCATGGCAATGAATTTACTTAATACAGCAAGCATAGCTAAAGAAATGCAAACTAAAGTAACAGAACGCATGGGCGACTGGTTTGAAGCAGAATTTAAAGCTAAAGCGAATAGTGCAAGCCGAAGAACTAGATTAATTAGAAGTCATGGTCACACC